>JAPOYI010000152.1 GCA_026706665.1 Gammaproteobacteria bacterium
AAGCGCGGCGTGGCGTTCGAGGCGCTGGACAACGGCATCCTCAGCTGCGCCGACAGTAGCATAGTTACCAGCGCCCTTGCGCCCACATATCGACCCCTCGGACGGGATTTCGTTCCCCCGCAGAGTGCAATTTCGGAGGGCTCAGATGCACCACGTAGCCGAGACCATTTCGAGGCTCATGCCCGCCTGGCGAGAGGAGCGCATAGAGCGCATCACTTACCTCGCAGGTGGCTACGCCAACGACAACTACCGGTTCGAATACGAAGGCCAGGCGTTCGTTGTCCGTGTCGTCAACGGCCCCGCGGTTCCGCGTGACGCCGAGATGCGTTACCTGCAATTGCAGATCGCACCGCGCCTGGTCGCGGCAGATCGTCTGAGGGGAGACCTGATCACTCGCTGGATCGACGGCACGTTGCTGGCCGAAATGCCCGCCGAACCCGTGGAGGCGGCGATGTACCTAAAGGAACTGCATGCGAAGGTTCCGCTTGGCATCCGCCGGTACGACCCGCTCCGGACCATTCGCGACTACACGCGCGATGCACCGGTCTCCGGGGTCGCCGCCATCGCCCTGAACCGGCTCGATTGGCGGATCGAAGCGATCGCCGGTTGCCACAACGACCTCAACCCCTGGAACGTGATGCGCTGCGGGGAATCCTGGCGGACGCTCGACTGGGAGTTCGCAGGAGACAACGACCCGCTGTTCGACCTCGTGGGCCTCGCCTGCGGAATGTCGTACAGCGACGCTGCCCTCGACGCGCTGGTCGCGGGTTACTACCGGGACCGACCGGGAGACCAGCGCCTGCTGGACATGCGCATCCTGTACATGGTCCGGGAACACGCCTGGGCGGCGCGGCAGGTGCGCCTGGGCAACACCCACCAGGGGGTGGCGGCACAGGTCGTCACGACCGAACAGGAACTCGCCCGCCTGCTGGCGAGCCGCCGTCCATAGCGAAGACCTCAGTCGACCGGCGGTGAGATTCCCTGACGATTCAACGCCGCAAGCGCCGACCGCAGTCGCGCATCCTCCGTGCCGCCCACGATGCCGAATGCCGCCCCGCGTTCCTCGAGGACTCCCCGGTAAACACCGAAAAGCCGTTCGCGATCAAATTGCGCTTCGCGCAGCGGGTCGGGTTCCCAGGGCAGGTCGGGGCTCGTGAGCAGATAGGCCCGGGGTGGTTGCCTGCGTAGCGCGGCCTCGATCCAGTCCGGCACCCTCCCGAATCTCTCCTGCCACCAGATCCGGATCACGAGCATGTCTGTGTCCAGTACCAGCACCGATGGTTCTCCGTCCAGCGCCCTCTCTTCGAGGGCCAGCTGGCCCCTGGCTATCGCTTCGAGATCGGCCTCGTCATAGTCCGGCCGGCCGGTGAGGTACGCGCGGGCGTATTCCTCCACCCAGGATGCACCGAGCCGCTCGGCCAGCGCGCGCGCCAGGGTCGTCTTGCCGCAGCTTTCCGGACCGACGATGGAGATGATCCGCGTCATTGTCCGAGTGTAGATCAGGGCTGAAGTTGGCGCAGTCCTCCATCTGTAGCGCCAGCGACTTGGTAAACTCCCGTCCGGGCCGCATCTGGATGCTGCATGATCAAGACCATCGCCATCGTCGAGGACGATCCCGACCAGCGCGCCAACTACGCGGACGCGATCACCGCGAAGGGTTACGAAGTCACCGAGTACGACAGCCGCGGGGCAGCCCTGGCCGGGTTCGAGCAGCAGCTTCCCGACCTCGTGATTCTCGACATCGTGCTAGGCAACGAGGTCGACGCCGGCTTCCAGCTTTGCCGTGACCTGCTTGCGCGCGCGCCGTCGCTGCCGGTCATCTTCCTCACAGAACGAATCGACGAGATCGACAAGATCTCGGGATTGCGGCTCGGCGCCTGGGACTACCTCCCGAAGCCCATATCCCTCGACTACCTTGCCGAGCGCATTTCCTCGCTCCTGCGCATCGACGAGGTTCGGACGACGAACCAGGCGAACAGCTCGGACCGAAGCCGGCAGGTGGGGGAACTCGACCTCAACCAGGAAGCCCTGCTCGTCTCCTGGAAGGGACAGCGCATAAACCTTTCGGGCACGGAATTCCGCATGCTGGCGATGCTGGTTCGCCGGCCGGGCCACGCCGTCAGCTACGAAACGCTGATGGATGCCACCATGCAGAGCTTCGTTACCAACAACACCATCAACACCCACATGCGGAACATCCGCAGGAAATTCCGGGAAGTCGATCCGCAGTTCGCCTGCATCAAGAGCGAGTACGGCTTCGGCTACCGCTGGTCGGCAACATGAAGATCGGCTCCAGGATCCGCGGTCCCCGCCTGCGCACGAAGCTGCTGCTGCTGGCGCTCGGCGTGCTGGCGCTGCCCTACCTGTCCTACCTGCAACTGGCCGAGATGGAACGGCTCCTGATGGAAGGCCAGTCCCACGCCCAGTTGCTCACCGCCGAGGGCATCTCCACCCTGTTCAATGATCGGGAGGATCTCTTCAACGATCTTCCTGTCAGCCTCGAAGACTACGAATCCCTATTTGCGCATCCCATCGAAGACCCCGTGCGGCTTGATGGGAGAGTCGACGATTGGGGCGAAGTGGCAACGCGGATGGAGCGATTCGGCGCGGAGGACGGGCAGGACCGGGACGGGAGTTTCAGTCTCGTACTCGGCGAAAGCGGTGGTTTTCTCTACGGCTTCATGAAGATTCTCGACGACACCAGATGGTACCGGGAACCCTCCCTGCTTCGGCTCGACAACGCCGACCATGTGCGGCTCAGTTTCATCCGCACCGACGGAGAAGAGGGACGTGCCCTGATCACCCTTTCCCGCCCGGGCGTCACCACGGCGTATCGGATGCAGGAGGACTGGCGCTACGCGGAAGGCGCGCCCGCAAAGCAGATTCAGGGTCACCTGGTGGAGACCGACCAGGGATACGACGTCGAGTTTCGGCTACCGCTGTCGCTACTCGGATCGCGACGGTACTTCGGCGTCGCATTCGCGGACGTGGACACGCCGGCTCGCGAGGTGCGCGCCATAACCCAGACGCTTCCGACCTCCGACAAGGAGGGTTTCAACCTGGTAATCCTGCGTTCGCCGGAATTGCTGAAGGTCATCGAGGGACTCGGCTATTCGGGCTCCCGCATCCTCGTCATCGACCCCCAGCGGAGGGTGCGCGCCGAGACCGGCGCACAGCTCATCGCCAGCAACCCGCCGCGCGAAGCCGACTGGGTCTACCGGATCGGACAGTGGATTCGCGGGGTCTCATCGACGGTCCCGGATGCGGGAGCCATCGACGAGATCATCGACAACTCGCTTGCGGGCGGGCCAATCGCACTGCCACGTACGCTGGAAAACGGCGTCGAAGTCATCACTGCAGCGAATCCAATCGTCTCGAAGGACGGCATCCTCGGCACCGTGCTGGTCGAGCAGAACATGGACGAGATCCTCGCCTTCCAGTACGAAGCGATCGAACGCGTGATGCTCGTCTCCGCGTTGATCCTGCTGTTCGTGTTCCTGGCGCTGTTCGCCTTTTCTGCCCGGCTTGCGTGGCGCATACGGAACCTGCGCCGCGAAGCGGCGGCAGCGATCGATGAGTACGGGCGCCTCCGAACACTGTCGCTGAGGGCAGAACAGGGCGCGGGCGACGAGATCGGAGACCTGTCGCGCAGCGTGTCCAATGTCCTTACGCGCCTGCACCAGCACAACACCTTCCTCGAGAACATGCCGCGCACGCTACGCCACGAGATCAACAATCCGCTGAACACCCTCAGCACTTCGCTGCAACACCTGGAACACGAGAGCCCGTCAGCGGCAGGCAAGTACCTGGCCAGCGCGAAGCGCGGGGTCATGCTGATCGGCTCTATCGTGCAGAACCTTGCCGACGCCGCGAACCTCGAGGAGTCCCTGCAGGCGGAGGAACTCGAAGTCATAGACATGCAGCAGTTCCTCGAACGCTACGTCGCCAACCTGACGACGACCCAGAAACACCGGGAAATCGTATTCCGGGGCACCTCCCATCCGGTGCTCGCCCGGATCGCCGACTTCAGGGTCGAACAGCTCCTGGACAAGATCATCGACAACGCCATCGACTTCCACCACCCCGGGAGCCCCATCAAGGTCCAGTTGGACGACTATGGAGATTCGCTGCAGATCACCGTGGCCAATCGGGGACCGGTGCTGCCCCTGATCGACGGCGAATCGCTGTTCGAGTCCATGGTCAGTCACCGGGGACCGCAGAGCCGACTGCATTTCGGCCTGGGTCTTTACGTCGTTCGCGTGATCGCCGAATACCACGGCGGAAGCGTGCGCGCCGCCAACCTGGCTGATGGCTCCGGCGTCGCCATCCTGGTGCGCCTGCCGCGCCTTTCATCCTTCGCCGCGAACGAGGAACTGCTGGCCGCACGCTCCAGCTAGCGTAGCTAGCGACCGACCCGTGTCTCATCGCGAGTCCCGTTAGAACCATCCCTACGGTTTTGGTAGTCGGCACGAATACAAGTCATAACTGCCGCCCGATGTTCGTAGTAGCGTTTCTCCCTACCGTTGGCGAGGCGATCCAATGCCGAAATCCATCCTGTGGGTAGCAACTGCCGTCGTCATTCTCTCCACCCGGCGCATGCGCAAACTCCACGGATTTCGAACGAGGCCAGCGGGTTCGCCTGCTATGGCGTTTCCTTCCTCATGGCAGTGCATTCGGCGCTAGGCTTCTACGACTTCGCCAGGGTTGAGCAGCTCCAGGCGCAGAAGAAGTGCTTCTTCATGCAGAAGGCCTGGAAGGCCCGCATCGGGGAAGAACAGGTCATACGCGGCACTGATGTGAAGCTGGTCAGAGTCCGCTTGGTAACGGATGCAGACATTCCTTTTCGCCTGGACTCTGCTCAAGAATTTCGACTTGGCAGGAGATTAGGCCCGGCCACGAGGCTGAGTGCTCCTAGCCAGTGCCGGCATCCCCCGACAGCTCCTTGACGATTTCGCCCACCACGTGCTTGGCGTCGCCGAACAGCATCCACGTCTTGTCGTCGGAGTAGAGCGCGTTCTCGATACCGGCGAAACCGGGGTTCATGGAGCGCTTGATGGCAAAGACCGTCCGCGCCTTGCGCGCCTCGATGATCGGCATTCCGTAGATGGGGCTTGAGTCGTCGAGGGCGGCGGCCGGATTCACGACGTCGTTCGCGCCGATCACCAGGGCGACATCGCACTGCGGCATGTCCCGGTTGACGTCGTCCATTTCCACCAGGTCGCCGTAGGGCACGTCGGCCTCCGCAAGCAGCACGTTCATGTGGCCGGGCATCCGCCCCGCGACCGGGTGAATAGCGAAGCGGACGGTGACGCCGCGTTTCTTCAGGTGGTCGTAGAGTTCCCGGACACGGTGCTGCGCCTGGGCCACGGCCATGCCGTAGCCCGGGATGATCACGACGTTGCTGGCCTGCTCCATGATCAGCGCCGCGCTCTGCGGCGTATCCGCCTTGTATTCGCCCTGCTCGCCTTCCTGCCGGGTCGCTGTTTGGCCGGCCGAACCGAAAGCCCCGAACAACACGTTCAGATATGACCGGTTCATCGCCTTGCACATGATGATCGACAGGATCAGGCCGCTCGCTCCGTCCAGCGCGCCGGCGGTGATGAGCAGGTTGTTCTCCAGCACGAAACCCATCGCCACGGCGGCGAGACCGGCGTAGGAGTTGAGGATGGCGATGACGGTTGGCATGTCGGCGCCGCCGATCGGCACGATGAGGAGAATGCCGAACATGAGGGCGATGACAATGACGGTCGGAAAGAGATAGGCGGCTTCCGGCGTGGCTGGATTGAGCGCAAGCCAGGTGCCGATGCCGACCGCGGCGAGCAGTAACGCGATGTTGAGCACGTTCTGCAGCGGATACGTGACCGGTCTTTGCGGAATCCACCTGAGTTCCTGCAGCTTGCCGGCGGCGAAGAGGCTGCCGGTGAACGTGATGCATCCCAGGATGACCTCCGCGATGATCGCGACCATGCGGAAGGTGGTGAGTTCTTCCGGGCCTTCGGAAAGCCAGAGGTAGTACTTGCCCGTGCCGACGAGCGCGGCCGCGAGGCCGCCAAACGCATGCGACAGGGCCGTCCGCTGCGGCGCTGCCGTGAGTGCGACGCGTGACAGCGGGTAGCCGACCGCAATCCCCAGCACGACAGCGAGCACCATCCAGCCGTGGTTGACCACGAACGGCTGCGCCCAGGTGGCCGCCACGCCCAGGAACATGGCCGCGGCACCCGCCGCCACGCCCCTGCGCGCCGTTTTCGGATCGTTCATCCAATGCAGGGAGAAGATGAACAGCGCGGTCGCGACGAGGTAGAAGAGTTCTACGTAACCCGGGCTCATTCGGACCTGTCCCGCTTGAACATCTTCAGCATGCGGTCGGTGATCAGGAACCCGCTGACGATGTTGGTGACGGAAGCGAACAGGGCGATGCCCCCGAGCAGGCGAATCTCGGGTGGATAGTCCGGCCCCGCAATGAGGATGGCGCCCACGACCGCGATCGCCGAGATCGCATTCGTCAGGGACATCAACGGCGTATGCAGCAGTCGCGACACGCGCCGGATCACGCCGAGCCCGATGAATGTGGAGAGCAGGAAGACGAACACCATGGGCCAGTAGTCGGTCTCGCCTGCCGCGTGTCCGGGCGCCTCTGCCACGGTCACAGGGTCGGACCGCGCGACGAGGGCAAGGCCGAGCATGCCAACAGCCGCGGAAAGGACCATGATGACGCGCGGCGGCAGGTAACGGCGGCGTTTCATGCGTCGGCACCCTTCAGCATCGCGTCGGAATCGCATCGGTGGAGAAGGCGATGGCGCCGGTCTTCGCGAGTGCCTCCATTTCCCGGGGATGCCGCAGGGGCATGAGTGATCCCACGATGATCGTGGACGGCTGGATCCAGTCCACTTCGGAGCGACCGTCCAAATTTGACGGGGGATTGACTCTCAGGAGGATGTCAGCGGACTGAACCAGGGCGCGGGGATCAGTTTCGATATCCGCATCCACCACTCGATAGGATGCGTCACCGTAGCCGGCACCGGCGCCCGCGCCCGATTCGATGCCGATGTCGAACCCGGCCCGGACCAGCTTGTCGCACGACTCCGGAACCAGGGCAACACGACGCTCCTGCGGGTGGCATTCCCGCACTACGGCGATCTTCACTCGCTCCCCTCTTGAATGGCGCCTCCGATCGAGACGCCCTATTCACACTAACGGAACAGGGGGGATTCAACAAACAGTTTGACGTCGGGATTGTGTCGCAGCCCGACTGAGTCCGTGACCGACCTGTTCAGTCAGCCTCCAGGCTATAGGCGGCATCCAGGGCGACTTCGCCGTCGCAATGCACTTCGCCCCGCTCGACCATGTAGATCATCGCTGCAAAGACGCTTCGTGCAGCAGCCGGGTACATGAATTCCGGCAATGCCGCGTACATGAGCGGCACCATCTCCTTGATTTGGCTGATATCTCGCGCGAGACAGGCTCGAATCTCGTCCTCCCGTTCGAGACGATGCGCGATGAATGCCTCGACATGCGGTCTCGGTTGCGTGATCACCGGACCATGGGTGGGCCAATAGACGGCGTCGTCGCGTTCCAGCAGAAGGCGCAGGCTACCCATGTAGCTCTTCATGTCCCCGTCCGGCGGCGAGACGATGCTGGTAGACCAGCCCATCACGTGATCGCCGGTGAACAGTACCCGCTCCTCGCGCAGTTGGTAGCAGATATGGTTGGAGGTGTGGCCGGGCGTATATACGCACTCGACCGACCAGCCATCGCCTTCGATGACGTCGCCGCCGGTCACCCTGACGTCCGGCGAGAAGTCCATGTCTCCGCCCTCCTCCACCGGCACGCCCTGCTCAATCTTCCCCGCGCCGTGGGGTCCGTATCCGTAGGCGGGGGCATCCGTATATTCGCGCAGCAGCCGGCATCCGGGTGAGTGGTCCATGTGGGTATGCGTCACCAGCATGTGCGTGATGCGCTCTCCTATCGTCGCGGCGACGATGGCGTCGATATGCGCCGGATCCGAGGGCCCGGGGTCGATGACCGCCACGTTGCCCCGCCCGAGAATGTAGGTACCGGTCCCGTAAAGCGTGAACGGTCCGGGGTTGTTGGCGACGACGCGCCGAATTCGCGGCGACAGGCGGGCGACTTCGCCGTATTCGAACCGGAGTTCCCGGCAGAAAGGAATCTCTATTCCCATTCGGACGATGTTGCCACAGAAACGACACTGTAAACGGGCATCGCGGCCCCTATAATTGCCGGTCCCCTCTTGCGGTCGATGCGCATTGGAGATTCGAATGGGCTACCAGCACATTGTCGTCCCCGACAAAGGCGAGAAGATCACCGTCAACGGCGGCGGCAACCTGAATGTCCCGGATCATCCCATCATTCCCTTCATCGAGGGCGACGGCATCGGCGTCGACATTTCGCCCGTCATGATCAGGGTGGTCGACGAGGCCGTAAGCAAGAGCTACGACGGCCAGCGCTCGATCTCGTGGATGGAAGTGTACGCCGGAGAAAAGGCGGTGCGCCTGTATGGCGAGAATCAATGGCTGCCGGACGAGACGGTCGACGCGATGCGCGAGTTTGTCGTCGGGATAAAGGGTCCGATGACGACGCCGGTAGGCGGCGGAATCCGCTCGCTCAACGTTGCCTTGCGGCAGGTGCTCGACCTCTACGTCTGCCAGCGGCCCGTCCGCTGGCTGAAGGGCGTGCCGAGTCCCGTGAAGTCGCCGGAAAAGACCGACATGACGATCTTTCGCGAGAACACGGAAGACATCTACGCGGGCGTCGAATGGGAGGCGGACTCGGCGGAGGCCGACAAGGTCATCCATTTCCTGCAGGAAGAAATGGGCGTGCAGAAGATCCGTTTCCCGGAACACTGCGGTGTCGGGATCAAGCCGATTTCCGTCGAAGGCACCCAGCGCCTCGTGCGCAAGGCGTTGCAGTACGCGATCGCGGAAGATCGCGACTCGGTGACATTCGTGCACAAGGGCAACATCATGAAATTCACCGAGGGCGCGTTCAAGGACTGGGGCTACGAGCTCGCCGCCTCCGAATTCGGCGCGACGCTACTGGACGGCGGCCCCTGGCACGAACTGACGAATCCGAACACCGGCAGGCAGATCGTCATCAAGGACATGATCGCCGACGCGATGCTGCAGCAGATCCTCACGCGCCCCGACGAGTACGATGTCATCGCGACACCGAACCTGAACGGCGACTACCTGTCCGATGCCCTGGCGGCCCAGGTCGGCGGCATCGGCATCGCCCCGGGCGCCAACATCGGCGATACGGTCGCGCTGTTCGAGGCCACCCATGGCACCGCGCCGAAATACGCGGGCCAGGACAAGGTCAATCCGGGCTCACTCATTCTTTCCGCGGAAATGATGCTGCGGCACATGGGCTGGCGCGAAGCCGCCGACGCGATCGTGCGTGGGATGGAAGCCGCCATTTCCAAGGGCACTGTCACTTACGATTTTGAACGGCTCATGACGGGTGCCACCTTGCTCAGGTGTTCGGAGTTCGGAGACGCGATCATCGCGGAGATGTAGCCCCGCCCGTTCGACCCCGGAGCGATGGCCTTTCGGGTCAGCGCCATGAAATCCGACGGCCCTTCGGGCCCGTCGCTTTTCACCCCGCCCAAGCCTACCTATCGTCCTGCCAGTGCTTCGCCCGCTCGAAATCGTCGCCCGTGGAGCGGATCCAGGTGCCTTCGGACCCGGTTTGGACCTCCTTTTTCCAGAACACGGCCTTCGTCTTGAGCATGTCCATGACGTATTCGCAACCGGCGAACGCCGCTCCCCGGTGCGCGGATGCCGCCAGCACGAGCACGATCTGGTCTCCCGGCTCAAGATCCCCCACGCGGTGCACGACGACCACGTCCTGCAACGGCCAGCGTTCGCGCGCCCGGCCGATGATCTCTTCGATACTCGACTCCGTCATGCCCGGATAATGCTCGAGAAAGAGCCGGGAGACTTCCTCGCCAGCCCTCGCGCGATCCCGGACGAGCCCGGCGAATGCGACGATGCCACCCGCGGTGCCGCCAATACGTTGTCGAAGGCTGTTCCATTCGCGCGCCAGGGAGAAGTCCTGCTCCTGTATGCGAACGGTCACCCGCATGCTCAGCCTCCGGTCACTGGCGGCATGAACGCAACTTCATCACCGGCCGACAGCACCGACTCTTCTCCATCGTGGACGAGACGACGGTTGACGGCCACGCGGATGTCGGCCCCGCCAATCGCCGCCATCTGATCCTCATCCAGACGGCTTGCGAGACATCGTCGAAGATCGTCGAGACTCGCGCCATCGTCGATGTCGAGGTCGAGAACATCGTTGTCTACGGCCTCCCGGAGCGAGGCGAAAAAAACGGCTCGAACCTTCATCGGCGCCACGCCCCGCTCGCGCCGCCCTCCTTGGCGACGAGTTGCACGCTCTCGATGCGCATGCCGCGGTCCATGGATTTGCACATGTCGTAGACCGTCAGGGAGGCGATGCTCGCAGCCGTCAATGCCTCCATCTCGACGCCGGTCCTGGCGCTCACCTTGCACTGTGCCTCGATCCGTAGCCTGTCCTCGCCGAGAACCTCGAAGTCCACCGTCACCGTGGACAGCGGCAGCGGGTGGCACAGCGGTATGAGTTCGCTGGTGCGCTTGGCGGCCTGGATCCCCGCGATTCGCGCGGCGGCGAGGACATCGCCTTTCGGCACATTGCCGGACCGGATCTCGGCCAACGTCGCGGGACGCATCGCGAGGATCGCCTGCGCGCGTGCCGTGCGCACGGTGACTGCCTTGTCCGACACGTCCACCATGCGCGCCGCGCCATCGTCGCCGATATGTGTGAGCCGCGCCATGCCCGCGATTACAAACCAGGGCGCAGTCTCCGCGCAACCGCGCACCTCTCGGCAAACCCAAAGCACGCGTACAATATCCATCCCTCTTCCGATGTGGGACAAGGTACTCGGTGACGGGCGCAAAGGTGATCGTCGGCATGTCGGGCGGCGTCGATTCGGCTGTCGCCGCCCTCCTTCTCCTGCGACAGGGATACCGCGTCGAAGGGATGTTCATGAAGAACTGGGACGAGGACGACGACGAGGAGTACTGCACCGCCGAAATCGACCGCGACGATGCGCGGGCGGTGTGCGCGCAGCTCGGGATCAGGTTGCACGAGGCGAATTTCGCGGCCGAGTACTGGGACAATGTCTTCGATCGCTTTCTCGCCGAGTACGCGGCGGGACGCACGCCGAATCCCGACGTGCTCTGCAACCGGGAAATCAAGTTCAACCTCTTTCTCGACTATGCCCGGTTGCTGGGGGCGGACATGATCGCCACCGGACACTATGTGCGTTCATCGCATGCCGACGGCGAGTTCCGGCTTCTGAAAGGCGTGGACCGGGACAAGGACCAGAGCTATTTCCTGCAGGCCGTGCCGGCCGAACAGCTCGCGCCTTGCCTCTTCCCGCTCGGCGAAATGATGAAGCACGAAGTGAGGCGCATGGCCAGGGACGCCGGCCTGCCCGTCCACGACAAGAAGGACAGCACCGGAATCTGCTTTATCGGGGAGCGCCGCTTCGCCGAGTTCCTCGCGCGATACCTGCCCGAGAGCCAAGGGCGCATCGTGGACGCCGAAGGGGAAACCCTCGGCGCGCATCGAGGCGTGGCCTACTATACGCTTGGCCAGCGCCAGGGCCTCGGCATCGGAGGCCGCGTCAACCGGCCGGAAGCCCCCTGGTACGTGGTCTCCAAGGACGCCCGCCACAATGAACTCGTGGCAAGCCAGGACCAGGCTGACCTCATGAGCCAGAGCCTCAGCGCCGAAGAAATGAACTGGCTCGCCCACGTCGAGCCGCCCTTCCGCTGTGCCGCCAAGGTGCGCTACGGGCAGTCCGACCAGGCATGCTTCGTGACATCGAATGGTCACGGCATCCGCGTCGATTTCGAATCGCCCCAGCGCGCCATCGCCCCGGGGCAGTACGTCTGCCTCTACGACGGCGACCGGTGCCTCGGCGGCGGCGTGATCGCGGAGGCGAAGGCCTGTCGAGCGAGGGCGGTGGCGTAATGGACCGGGGTTCCATGACCGCCATCTCGCCGCTGGACGGGCGCTATCGCTCGCGCGTGGCCGCGCTCGCGCCACTCACCAGCGAGTTCGGCCTCATGCGCAACCGCGTGATGGTGGAGATCGAGTGGTTCCTGCACCTCGCGGCCGAGGAGCAGATAGCGGAACTTCCGGAACCCGGAGGCGACGCCAGGCGTGCCGCACGCGCTATCTGGCAGGACTTCACGGTGGCCGACGCGGAGCGCATCCGGGACATCGAGCGCACCACCAACCACGACGTCAAGGCGGTCGAGTATTTCGTCAAGGAGCGGATCGAGGGCATGTCGCCCGGGCACCTGGAGTTCGTGCACTTCGGCTGCACCTCCGAAGACATCAACAACCTCGCCTACGCCGTGATGCTGAAACGCGCGCGGGAAGAGGTCATGGCACCCTCGATGCGCGAACTCATCGAGAACCTGAGGCAACTCGCGGCAGCGACAGCGGGCGCGCCGATGCTTGCCCGAACGCACGGACAGGCCGCTTCGCCCACCACGGTCGGCAAGGAGATTTCGGTCTTCGTCGCCCGGCTCGAACGACAGCTCAACGGATTCGAGGGTGTTGGAATCCTCGGCAAGATGAACGGGGCCGTCGGAAACTACAACGCGCACTTCGCCGCCTTCCCCGAAATCGACTGGCCCGCCCTCGCCGCCCGCTTCGTCGAGGGCCTGGGATTGAGTTTCAACGCATACACCACCCAGATCGAGCCCCACGACTACATCGCCGAGTACTTCGATGCGCTGACCCGGTTCAATCAGGTCATGCTCGACCTGGCACAGGACGTCTGGGGCTACATCTCCGTCGGCTATTTCAGGAGCCGCCGCGTGGAGGGAGAAACCGGCAGTTCGACCATGCCGCACAAGGTCAATCCCATCGACTTCGAGAATGCCGAAGGCAACCTGGGCATCGCCAACGCACTGATGTCGCACCTTGCCCGCAAGCTCGCCGTGTCGCGCTGGCAGCGCGATCTTTCCGACTCGACCGCGCTCAGGGCCGTGGGAACGTGCCTCGGCCATTCCCTCGTGGCCTACACCTCCGCGCTGCGAGGCATAGGCAAGCTCGAACTGGATGCCGAGCGGCTGCAACAGGATCTGGACAACAGTTGGGAAGTGTTGGCAGAGGCCGTGCAGACCGTGATGCGCAGGGAAGGACTGGAGGAACCCTACGAACGCCTGAAGGAACTGACACGCGGGCGAGAGCTGGACGAGGCCTCCTTCAAGGCACTCATCGAAGGGCTTGGTCTGCCTTCGCCCGCGCTGGAAGCGTTGCGGCGCCTGACCCCGGCAGACTACACGGGACGGGCGCAACGCCTCGCGGAAATGCTCACCCAGCCGGATTCCTGACGGCGCACGCACGGCAGATGGAGTTTCGCGTCACCGAGGCGGACTGGCGTGTCCGGGAAACTGACCTGATGGCGGTCCGCAATGCCGTGTTCGTCGATGAGCAGGGCGTTCCCCCGGAACTGGAATCGGATGGACGCGACGCGGAGGCCACCCATTTCCTCGCCACCAACGAAGCCGGGAATCCCGTTGGCACGGCACGCCTGCTGGCCGACGGTCAGATCGGGCGCATTGCCGTATTGCCCGAGTTCCGGCGCCGTGGTCTCGCCCGCCGCCTCCTCGGCCTGGCCATGGACTCTGCCCGCGCGCGAGGCGACCGCCGGGTCTGGCTGCACGCGCAACACGACGCGACCGACCTCTATCTGCAAGCCGGGTTCCGCTTCGTCGGCGAACGCTTCATCGAGGCGGGAATATCGCACATCGGGATGGAGCGCGACCTGGGCTAGCGGACCCGGATTTGGAGCGCCGCCCCTACCCGGCAAGCGGTACTACTCGGCGAGATCGTGGGCGGCGACCAAGGCGGACCCGGATTTGGAGCGCCGCCCCTACCCGGCAAGGGCGATAAGTTGCGAGAGCAGCGTCGGCAGACCCATTGCCTCTACACCGGCGCTCTTCGGGTAGCGATCTTCCCTTCCATGCACAATGATCGCCCGGTCCGGTTTCACATCGTCGAAGGCGGTAGGCAAGGCACGGTCCGTGGTCGCCCACCCGCGCCTGATCTCGATGGCCCATCTCCGGTTGTTCGGCATGTCGAGAACAAGATCGAGCTCCACGCCGGTCGCTGTGCGGTAGAAACTCGCTTCCGTCCGTTCCGGCACCGCGCGAAGCACCGTTTCGATCACGAAGCCCTTCCAACTCGGTCCGGCAACGGGGTGGCCAAGGACCGCTTCCCGATCGTCGAGACGCAGCAGCGTGTGCACGAGGCCGCTATCTCGCACGTATGTCCTGGGAGACTTCACAAGCCGTGTACGCGTGTTGACGTGAAGCGGCTGCAGGCGGCGGACAAGAAGCAGGTCGACCAGGAGGTCCAGATAGCGGGCAAGGGCGAGGCCCCGCGCAAGCGGAGCGGCGTTCCAGGGAGAACCCTGGGCATGCGCCAGCATGGTCCAGAACCGGCGCAGGGTTGCCGCCGGTATCCGCGGCCCCAGCATGGGAATGTCCCGCTCCAGGTAGGTGGAGACGAAATTGGCTCGCCAAGTCGCGCTCTCACGGTCGCTCGTCGCGAGAAAGCTGCGTGGAAAGCCCCCGCGGACCCATAGCCGACCGATCTGCCCGCCGCCAAGTTCCCGTGCGTCAAACGGCCCGAGTTCAAGTGTCCCGACGCGTCCCGCCAGCGTTTCCCCCGTCTGGCGCAACAGTTCAACCGAGGCCGAACCAAGCAGCAGGAACTGCCCCACACCCTCGCCGGCCCGAATCCGTTCATCTATTGCGCCCCTATTGCGCCCCGAAGCACCTGGAACAGCGTTGGCATACGATGAATCTCGTCAAGCACGACCAGGCGTCCCCGATGTTCGGCCAGATACGCACCCTGGGTCCGCCAGCTTCTCGATGTCAACCGGATTCTCAAAGGTCGAGATACACTCCCGGATGTTCCCTGTCCTCGGCAGCAATAGCACGGGCCAACGTTGTCTTGCCCACCTGCCTCGGGCCCACAAGCAACACAGCCGGGAAAATACGCAAGTATTCCTCGACCCGTTGACCGAGGTGACGAGTGATTGATGTCATCGACATGTTTGCAACTATGGAACGCGATGCCGGAATTACAACTTTGTTGCGTCAGCAGACGACGCCAACGCTTTGCTCGCATCGCGGGCAGGCGACCAAGGAAGCCGCAATCCACTGTCTCGCGATGGAACTCCACCTGGGGTCGCGGACATGCCCCGATCATGAAACCGTAGCGCTATCCCCGCGAATCGGGGTGCCATTCCGACTAACGATCCGCCCGCGTCGCGCATGGCCGATGGAGGTAGACGACTACGGTCGCGTTGTCCTGCCGGGGCATCCGTTTGGCGCGGACCGCGCCGATCAGCGCCGTAACCATCGCCGCAGGTGAGGTTGCATTCGCTGTGGCGATGGCCGCGATCTCGTTCTCGCCCAGTGTCTCGATCCCGTCGCTCGCGACGATCAGGACATCGCCTGGTTCCAATTCGACGGCGTCGTCCTGCAGGTCGATCAACGGGATGTCAGCACCCATGACAACCGAACGCAGCCGACGGTGGCGCCCGTCCACCGCGGCCTCGCCAGGCGTCATGTAGCCAAGCTCCACCAGTTGCCTGAGCAGCGGCGTCATGGAATGGTCCCGGTTGAGGCGCACAAGCTTCCCGTTCGAAAGGCGCCACATCGGGGAGTCACCGACGCTGAGCCAGCGCAGGAATCGACCGCCAGCGATGTGCGCGGCGACCAGGGTCGCCCCCATCCCACGGAGGGAAGGGCTTTGCCGGGCGGCGTTCGCGACGGTCCGGTTGGCGCGCCACAGGCTGTCTTCCAGGCGTTCCGAGATCGCGCCCCGCGTGTTACGAAGTCCTTCGACGAAGGCCTCGATGACGGTCCGGCTCGCCGTCGCCCCGCCCGCGTGTCCTCCCATGCCATCGGCAACGAGCAGCACGCGTTGCTCGCCGATGCGTCGGAAGCCCGGATCCACGACCCAGCCATAGCTGTCCTGCTGCTCATGCCTCCGGCCCTGCAGCTGGCCGCCAGCGCAGCCGGGAGGTCCCTGCACGGCGTCCCGATCAGGTTCCTGATAGGTCTGTGACAAGTCAATCTCCCGTATCTGTCACGGCTGTTCCAAGGACCAAAAGCGACGCGGATTCATCGCCGGACCGACATCCGTAGCGAGAAATTTCACCACCATGGCCCCGCATGGTGCAAAATTAGGACTTACACCCCGGATGTTCAAAATCCTTCGGCGCGACCCCACGCCGACGGCCCTTGCTTTTTTAGGAGAGGAGACCCGAATGGCACTGCACTATGTTCCCCGCAAGTCGCGGGATGAACAAATCCGTGAACTGGAGCACGAGTGGGAGACGAATGCGCGCTGGGCCGACGTCAAGCGAGGCTACCGTGCCGAGGATGTCGTGAAACTCCGTGGCACGATCCCACATCGAAGCATGCTCGCGGCCCACGGGGCGGACAAGCTGTGGGAATACCTGCAGACCGACGACTACGTCAACGCGCTCGGCGCCGTTACCGGCGGACAGGCGGTGCAACAGGTAAAGGCCGGCATCAAGGCGATCTACCTTTCGGGCTGGCAGGTAGCGGCCGACAACAACACGTCCGAGACCATGTATCCGGACCAGTCGCTGTACGCCGTGAACTCGGTGCCCCAGGTGGTCAACCGCATCAACAACGCGTTCCGGCGCGCGGACGAGATCCAGTGGGCGAGCGGCATCGACGATGGAATCGACTTCTATGCCCCCATCGTGGCGGACGCCGAAGCTGGATTCGGGGGCGTATTGAACGCGTTCGAACTGATGAAGGCGATGATCTCGGCCGGCGCCGCCGGCGTGCATTTCGAGGACCAGCTCGCCTCCGTCAAGAAATGTGGACACATGGGTGGCAAGGTCCTGGTCCCGACCAAGGAAGCGGTGCAGAAACTGATCGCCGCCCGTCTCGCGGCTGACGTCTGTGACGTTCCCACAGTCCTCATGGCCCGCACCGACGCGATGGCGGCGGATATGGTGGTCAGCGATGTCGACGAGTGCGAGGAACCGTTCCTGACCGGCGAACGGACGCCGGAAGGCTTCTACCGGACGCACGCCGGCATGGACCAGGCAGTGGCCCGGGGCCTCGCCTACGCGCCGTACGCCGATCTCATCTGGTGCGAGACCGCGGTACCCGATCTCGACGAGGCCAGGCAATTTGCCGAGGCGATCCACAGGGAGTATCCGGACCAGATGCTGTCCTACAACTGCTCGCCGTCGTTCAACTGGAAGGCAAATATCGACGATGCGACCATCGCCAAATTCCAGAAGGAACTTGCGGCCATGGGCTACAGGTTCCAGTTCATTACTCTGGCCGGCATTCACAGCATGTGGTACAGCATGTTCGAACTGACGCGCGGCTACGTCGAGCGGCAGATGTCGGCCTACGTCGAACTGCAGCAGAAAGAATTTGCGGCCGCCGAAAACGGCTACTCGTTCGTCAGCCACCAGCAGGAAGTCGGCACCGGCTACTTTGACGAAGTGGCGAACGTGATCCAGGGCGGCGAGTCGTCAGTGACGGCATTGACCGGATCTACCGAAGAGCAGCAGTTCCGGCAGGCACACGGATAGGAGCCCTCAGCCGGGGAATGTTCCCCCGGTCGCTGACGCGTAAGGAAGTGTTGGCATTGCCCCGTCGCCGGATGCGTACTTCCATGCAAGCATTCCGTCAGCCAGGGAATGCTCCCAAATAAAGCCAGGAAAAAGAGCTCAGCAGTAGCGCGAGAGCGTCGCCGTCAGTTCCCCGAAGCCGCGGACTGCCTCGATGGCGGAATTGTCCGAGGTGACTTGCGTCGGCGCATTGAAGAAGCAGCCGTGCTCTGCGGTACGCAGCATGCCGATGTCATTGTAGGAATCCCCGGCCGCGCAAACCGTGTAACCGAGGGCCTGGAATGCCTCCACCGCGGCCTGTTTCGGGTTCTCCTGGCGCAGGCGGTAGCCGACGATCCGATCGTCTTCCACCTGTAGCGCGTGACACAGCAACAGGGGATGGCCCAACTTCCGGACCAGCGGCATGGCGAAGTCGTAGAAGGTGTCCGACAGGATCGCCACCTGGAACCGTTCTCGCGCCCAGTCGAGGAAATCCGTCGCCCCGGGGAGGGGTTCAAGCGACCCGATTACCTCCAGCATCGCGCTGAACGGAACGTCGTGGCGGGCGAGCGCGCGCAGCCGCAATTGCATGAGGTCGTCATAGACCGGGACATCGCGGGTGGTCTTCTGCAGCTCTTCGATGCCGCGGTCTGTTGCGATCGCCTGCCACATCTCTGGCACCAGCACGCCCTCGAGATCAAGGCAAAGGATGTTCAACTGAGTCCTCAAGGCAACGTGGCGCGCGTATGTTAGACCGAGACGTGCGCATTTACATCGCGGCCTAACCCGTTCCCTGACAGCTTTTGGGAACGGCTGCGAACGTTTCCCGGTTCGGCTCCGGGCAACGCGGCGGCGGCTTCCTTCCAACGGCCACGAGCCCTATGCATATGACCAGACGGTATTACTTTTGCTGGCAGGTGACTGCTAGTCTTTATTCCGTTTTGTTGTAACAGCCGCTTCATGACAAACACGAACACAATATCGCGCATTGTCTCCGCCGCGACGCAGGATGCGCCGGAGAAGGTGCTTGAGGGCGCGTTTGCGCGTTTTGACCGGATCGCCATCTCCTTCAGCGGCGCCGAAGACGTCGTCCTGATCGACATGGCGAGCTCCATCCTTGGGCCGGACGTTCCTGTGTTCACGCTGGATACCGGGCGCCTGCACCCGGAGACCTACCGATTCATCGACACGGTTCGCGAGCGGTACGGCATCGACATGGAAGTTCGGCTCCCGGATGGCAGGGCCGTCGAGCAACTGGTGCGCGACAAGGGACTGTTCAGCTTCTATCGTGACGGCCACCAGGAGTGCTGCGCCGTGCGCAAGATCCAGCCGTTACGCGAGAAACTGGCCGGCCTCGACGCCTGGATCACCGGGCAGCGCCGCGACCAGGGCGTCACACGCACGGCGCTTCCAGTCGAACAGGTCGATACTGCCTTCTCCACGCCCGCACGAACCCTGATCAAGTTCAATCCCCTCGCCGAGTGGACCGCAGCGGATGTCTGGTCCTATATCCACGAGCACGATGTCCCCTACAATCCCCTCCATGACCAGGGCATGCCGAGCATCGGTTGCGAGCCCTGCACACGCGCCATCGGACCGAACGACAGCGAACGCGACGGGCGCTGGTGGTGGGAGAACGCGGACGACAAGGAGTGCGGCCTGCACTCGCAGAACGTCATTCCGGTAAAGCCCATCGCTTTCGTGTCCTGACCGTACAGTGCACGTCACGTTCGTGAAGAAGGTACTGGCGAACGGCGCACCCTGTCCCAAGTGCGGCGATGTCGAACGGCGGCTCGAAGAGAGCGGTCTCATGGCGAGGATCGACTACTTGGCCGTGGCCGACGAACGTGAACCGAACTCCGAAGGCATGCGACTTGCCCGTCTCCATGGCGTAGACGTGGCGCCCTTCTTCCTGGTGGAGAACAACGGCACGACCGTCGTTCACAGGGTCTACTTCAAGTTCGCAAAGGAGGTGCTCGGAGGCCGGGACAGGGCCATCCGGGCGGTCGACGAAGCACGGGAGATACTCCGGGCGAATCCGGATCTCAACCTGAGTAGTGCCGCAGATACCCGTAGATTTGGGTTGACGGCGCGCTAGTGGCAACTCTCAACGGACGGGTAGTTCTACGTCCTTGAAGAGTGCTTCCCGGCGGGTCTTGTTGCTCGTCACGAGCGCCGCCCGCACGAGTTCGTCCGTCAAATGGCCGGCGAACAGGCTGACGAAGTCCAGCATGAATCGCCGCATGAAGGTTCCCTTGCGGCACCCTATGTAGGTCACGCTCGGCCGGAACAGGTGACTGGCATCGATGGCCGTCAGATCGCTGTCCTGCTCCGGATCGTAGGCCATCGTCGCGATGATGCCGATCCCAAGTCCCAGTCGGACATACGTCTTGATCACGTCGGTGTCGGTTGCCGTAAAGACGATATTCGGCTCATATCCGGCGGCAAGGAACGCTTCGTCGAGACGGGAATGGCCGGTAAACCCGAACACGTACGTGACCAGGGGTTGGTCGGCGACGTCCCGCAGGGTGATGGAACGTTTCGAAGCCAACGGATGGTCATTGGGGACCACGACCGTGCGTGTCCAACGGTAGCAGGGCATCATGATCAGATTGTTGAAATGTTCCAGGCCCTCGGTAGCGATAGCGAATTCCACCTCACCAGTTTCCGCCAGTCTTGCGATCTGCTCGGGGGTCCCCTGGTTCATGTGTAGCGCGACTTCGGGGTACTCGGCCCGAAACGCCTCTATCACCGGCGGCAGCGCATACCGCGCCTGCGTATGCGTAGTCGCCATGGAGAGGCTTCCCCGGCGCTCGTTGCTGTATTCTTCGGCAACGCGCTTGATGTTCTCCACGTCGTAGAGAACGTCCCGCGCCATCTGGACAATGGCTTCGCCGGCCGCCGTCATGTGGGTCAGGCGCTTGCCGTTGCGGGCGAATATCTGAACGCCGAGTTCGTCCTCGAGCATTCGGACCTGCTTGCTGATCCCCGGCTGGGAGGTGTAGAGGCTCTCGGCCGTTGCCGACACGTTCAGGTCATGGTTCGCGATTTCCCAAACGTATCGCAGTTGTTGAAGTTTCACCGAACTTCATATAACCCGACAGACTTAAAATTGCAATGAATACGCCTCCAAAGCATATCCAGGTTCCAGTCAGTCGCTGGCGTTCATCGTGCCGTGCGGTACGTGACCCGTTGTCATGTGGCCACGCGCCTCGTCGCAGACGCGCGCCTGGTCGTCAAAGAAAACGTCCGCCGCAAACGCCTTCAGAAACTCCGTCTTGTCACGTCCCCCAAGGAACAGGCACTCGTCGAGGCGGACGTTCCAGGCTCGCAGCGTCTTGATAACCCGTTCGTGGGCCGGAGCGCCCCGCGCCGTCACGAGGGCCGTGCGGATGGGACAGTTCCCCTGGGGAAATTCGCGCTGCAGGGCTTCGAGGCCGGCGAGAAACGATCTGAAGGGGCCCCCTTCCAGCGGTTCGTCCGCGGCGGCGGCCTCGCTCTCGGTGAAAGCCTCGAGTCCCGACGACTGGAACACCCGCTCCGCCTGGTCGGAGAAGACCACTCCGTCACCGTCGAACGCGATCCGGAGCTCACTCGGCTCGCGATCGGACCAGGTGGTTCCAAAAATCGTCGCCGCCGCCACGCCGCTCGTCAGGGCCTGGGCAACATCCTCCGCGACCGTGGACAGGAACAGGTCACAATTGAACGCCTGCACATAGCGATACGGATCCGCGCCGCCGCCGAACGCGGCTCGCTGAATGTCCAGGCCATGCGCGCGAATGGAGTTGAAGATTCTCAGGCCCGTGTCTGCAGAGTTGCGCGACAACAATATGACGTCAACTCTATTTTGACCTAATAATCTATTGATATTTATTAATTTTTTTACCAAAGGAAACGCGTCGCCGGGCTCGAGCGCCTCGTCTTCCCGCTCGATCTGGTACTTGCGGTAGGCTTCGAGGCCCCGTTCTTCGAAGATGCGGTTGCTTTCGTCAAGGTTGAACAATGCCCTGGACGAAATCGCGACCGTGAGTGAATGTTCCGTCCGCATGGTCTTCGTTGCCCGTTATGTCGCGCGAAAGGCGCATCGGTTCGTTACGGCCGGTTTCCCGACCGTCCAGGGTCACGCGCGTGTTCAAAAGGCCATCCACCCGCGTGACGGTGGACTACGAGTTCAGGCGTCCAGATCCGGGATGAGGCCACTCTGAAGCCGACTGATCGTGTCCTTCAGACGCAGTTTCCTCTTTTTCAATCGTTGGATTCGCATGAGATCGTGGTGGCCGGTCTCGATAAGGTAACGAATCACTTCGTCCAGGTCTCGATGCTCGACCTTGAGCTCCTCCAGCCATTTCACTGTATCCGCTTCTTCCAAATTCGTTTCCATGAGCAACCTGTCATTGGCATGATAGGGCTGTTGATGCCCGCTGTCCCCTGTTGATCACAAAAGATGAACAAACTTCCATCATCCGAAAGCGCGATCAACCAGTTCCTGGCCAAAGCGGCGTCGATAAGGCCACCGATACAAGGCGCGACGCAGCGGCTCATCTTCGCCATGGACGCCACGGCTAGCCGGTCCCCCACCTGGGACCTCGCCTGCTCGCTGCATGCGGAACTGTTCAGCGCGGTTCGGGATGTGGGCAACATCCTCGTACAACTCGCCTACTTTCGAGGCCTTGACGAGTTCTGGGCCTCTCCCTGGAAATCCACGCCGGATGCCCTGCTCAACACGATGCTCGGCGTTCGCTGCCTGGGCGGCAGGACGCAGGTCCTGCGGGTAGTGGAGCACGCGCGCCGCGAGTGTGCGACGCACCCGATTCGCGCCCTCGTGCTCGTCGGCGATTGCTTCGAAGAGAACCCGACCGAAGCGGTGGCCGCCGCGGGACAGCTTGCCGTCCACGGTGTGCCGATGTTCATCTTCCAGGAGGGGAACGGTCGCGATGCCGCGCAGGTGTTTGCGAAACTTGCGCGCATTACGCGGGGCGCGCACATACCGTTTCGGCCGGGAAGCGCACAGGAATTGCGGGAACTGTTACGGGCGGTCGCCGCTTACGCGGCGCAGGGCCGCTCCGGGCTCGAAACAGCCCTGAACAATCCGATGGCGCACAAGCTGCTGACGCAAATCGATCGATGATCGTCGCGTTGGCCGGCATTCTGGCGGCGGTCGGGTTCTTCCTGCTCGTGCGGCTCCTGTGGCTCAAGGCGCAGCCTAAGGGCAGCGCGGCGCTCCTCACGGCTGCCACCATCGCGCTCGTGGCGGGACTCCTGCTGCTGGCGGCGACGGGGCGTCTTCACTGGCTGGTGGCCCTCGGAGCGGCCATATTCCCTTTCCTTCGCCGTTTGCTTGCGTTCATGCCCATCTGGCAGATCTTGCGGCGGTTCGCGCCCATGGCAGGCCAGGCGTTCTCCCATTCACCGGGCGCCGCCCCGGGGGGCGCGCCGGAACATTCCGAGGTGCAGACGGAAGACCTGAAAATGACCCTGCATCACGCCTCGGGCGAGATGGACGGAGAGGTGCTCACCGGCCAGTTTCAGGGCCGCCAGCTTTCCGGGATGGATCTTGACGATTTGCGAACGCTTCGCGCGATGCTCCAGGATGCGCGATCCGCGCCCCTGCTCGACACGTACATGGAACGGCGTTTCGGGAGCGCGCAGGGAGGGGCCGGGCAGGAGCGGAGCGCCGGCGCATCGGCGGACGCCGGGATGACCGAATCCCGGGCACTTGAGATTCTGGGGCTCGAGCCGGGCGCGTCCGAGCAGGACATAGTGGAAGCCCATCGCCGGCTCATGCAGAGACTGCACCCCGACCGGGGCGGATCGACTTTCCTCGCGGCGACACTGAACGAGGCCAAGCGGGTGCTGCTGAAACGCTAGCGTTGGCCGGACATGAGGGAACCCGGCCGATCATGCTGGTTCAGGATCCAGCCCACGGGCGCCGATCAGCGGGAGAGCGGACAGATCCACGCGGAAGATGTTCCGGGAGTTCCTGCGGGCTTCGACGAAGCGGAGATGGCAGTCAAGACGGCGGAGACGAACGATCTGGCTCAACCCGAGAGCGAGGACCTGCTGTCGCGGGCGGGCGATCAACTCGCCTTACCGACAGGCTTGACATTGCCTGTACATTTATCCAGAGTGGTTGATTGCGGCGTCAATCATTGCGTCGTGTGCTGTTCGAAGAACGTGATGCGCCGGGATAAGCTCACCGGGGACTAAAGCGCGAGGGACTCGGGTTGACTAGCGTGGTTGAGGCCGGTACCGCCGACATGTTCGGAATGCACCGGTTCCTTGATGAGGCAATGAAATCTCCGAACGGCGGCAGCATTGCGTATCGTCGGCGTCTTTGCGAGCGCTTCGCGGCGCGTCTGTCGGTCAACCCACGGCTGCATCGGCGAAAGGTCTCGTATCAGGGAAACAAGGACGTTCCGGGATTCCGGTGGTTGAAGTACAAGGAAGGTTTCTCCCGCGAGTTGGTTTTGGAACTGATCCAGGCGCACAACCCCGAGTCGGTTCTCGATCCGTTCGCTGGTATCGGCACGACGCCGCTGGTGGCCTCGGGTTGCGGAGTTCAGGCCACGGGCATCGAGATCATGCCTGTCGGCGTGACAGCCGGAAAGGCAATGATCGCTGCTGCTGAGGATGTATCTTCCGCCGCATTTCGGAACGTGGTTGACGGCCTGTTAACCCATGTGCGTCGGCCAGGTCCCACTCCGACGGCGTTCGCGTTCCCGCACGTTCGAATTACGAAGGGCGCGTTCCCACAATGCTCTGAGGTAGGAATCGCCAAAGCCCGGGAGTTCAATGCGGGAGTAGATTCCCCCGCCATTCAAGCACTGCTGAACCTTGCCTGCATGTCCGTACTGGAGGATTGCAGCTATACGCGCAAGGACGGCCAGTACCTGAGGTGGGACTGTCGGTCGGGTCGCTCCCGCACTCGGATGCACAAAGGGGAATTGCCACCTTTCGACGAGGCTCTCGAAGCACGTTTGTACGAGATGTTGGAGGATTTCGATGCGCTCAAGTTGCTCTACGGAGGCGGGAACCGTCCGGAACTGATCACGGGCAGCAGCCTCGAGGTGCTACGCACGTTGCCGGACCGTTCCTTCGACATGGTGATCACGTCTCCGCCCTATGCCAACCGTTACGACTACACGCGGACGTACGCCTTGGAACTCGCGTGGCTTGGTTACGGACAGCAAGACTTCACGGATCTACGTCAGCAACTGCTGACGGCCACGGTGGAGAACAAAGAGAAGCGGGACTGGTTGAACTCGGTGTATTCCGATGATTGCGGCGAACTATCGCGTGCATCGCGAATGTACCGAGAGTCCGCCGTCCACGAGGTGCTTTCTATACTGAGGGAGCATAGCTCCGAACTGAGCAATCGGAATGTCATCCGGTTGATCGAGGGCTACTTTTTCGAGATGGCTGTGATCGTGGCGGAACTAGGGAGAGTCGTGCGGCCGGGCGGCGCGGTCATCATGGTGAACGACAACGTGCAATACCACGGCGAGGAAGTCCCTGTGGATTTCCTTTTGGCCGACTACGCCGAGCGGTCGGGCTTCACCTGTGCCAACATCTGGATGCTTCCACGCGGCAAGGGCAATTCGAGCCAGCAGATGGCTAGATTCGGTCGCCGGGAGATCAGGAAGTGCGTCTACCGGTGGGTCCGAAATGGCTGAGCACGACGCCCAATACAAGTCAGGGCTGTTCTCACAGATATTGCGTCAACGGGAGGATAGGGTCCTCCGGAGGATCATCGAGGATTTCGACGAGGACCTTTGCTTCAAGCCCCTTTTTTCGTCACACCATCAGGATTGCGTGACTGCATCGCGGTCTGTTTAGACTTAACCACTTCCCAACACATCCCGTTACCCCGCTAGCAACCTGCGCCGCAGAGCGGCACGCAAGTGCGGAACCGAACCCAGTCCACGGCCCTATTGCCTTCCGAGATTCCGCGAAGCTGCTCGATCGTGCGACACCGCCTCCCCTGAATGTCCACGATCATCGGGTCAGGGTGACATCAGACCCGCCGCTTCCTTCTCCAACGCCACGAGACGTTTCACCCAGTTGTGGAGCAGGCGGAAGTCCGAGGCGTCGAAGCCGAAGGTCTCACTCAGGTCCTTCAGCAGACACTCTTCCTCTATTTCGAATGCGCCGTCCACGTAACTGAGCCGCAAGAGGTTCAGCAGGGCGATGGTCTGCGCACGGCGGGTGGAAAAGACCTCGCCCATGCCTTCGAGTTCCAGGTAGTCGGCCTCGGTAGCCGGATGCAACGCCATCTCGCGCTTGAACTCATCCAGCATGACTTCCTCGTTGGGATCGAGAAGTCCGTCGGACACAACGACATTGTGCGCCAGGCCAAGCAGCGCCTTTCGCTGGTCATCGGTAAGCGACGAGAGCCACATCGTCGGAATGTCCGTCTGTCAGTGCCACGGGTGCCCTACGGCCGTTGCGTAGCGGGCGCGCCCTCAATCCTGTCCAACCTGCTCCTCCGGGGCAGGTTCCACAGGCTCCTCGTATTCCGGCATAACCGTCGCCGCGAAGCTCGACACCATAATGACGACCGCCAGCCAACCCCACAGGAGAAACAGCTTCATCGGCCATGCCTGGCGGCGAAAGTCATCGAGCAGTTGGCGCATCGGGGTCGTGGTTCGGCAAAAGCGCGAGAATATCACAGCGCCCCTGGCGACACGTTCCGGCTGGTGCGCGAACCAGCGCAGGCCTCGCCCGGTTGAACTGCGCCTCGCGGGGACATTTAATTCATCGCATTTCTCTGAGGAGCCGTGTTCCATGGAACTGCTATTGCGGTTCGCCATCTGTTGTCTTGGTGTCGCCTTCGCGAAGATCCAGGATGTGCACTTCTCTGCAGACTACCGTGATACGTCGCCCGCGCCTCCAGCCTACGACCCGCCACTATCGTTTTACGGCAGCAACCAGGATATCGACCATTCGGACGTGGTAGCCGCCGGCCACTTCCATGCCGGCGCCGACTACGCAGCAGGTCCGAAGACGCGGATCGGCGCCAAGTTGACCTGCTCCGTCTTTGAGGGCACTGCCGACGACGGGGTCTATTCGCGCCACCCCATGCACGCGCAGGATCCTGGTTTCAGCAATCGGAACACGTTCGAGAGTTCGCGCAACTGTTCGATGGCGGCCACCCTGAAGCGCCGGCTCGGTCGCTGACTCCCTGCAGGCCGCGCCGCGGAATGCCGCTCGCCCGCGCAAGAAAATGACCGCACCGGCGCGCCCGGCGGCATAAAATAGATGCCCGTGCTTCCTGCCCTCGTCACGCTCGACGCGAAGCTCCGCAGAGTCTTGCCGGAGACCACCACGGCGGTGCCTCGGGCACGCCTCGCGCGGGAATTGAAGGCGGCCCACGACGTCGCCATGATCGAAGCGGGCAGGACAGGCTGGCGAACACCCGACGTGTTGCCCATCGACACGTTGATCGCCCGCAGCTACGCGGAACTTGAGGACGCGGGATGGGCCGGCGCCGGGCGGGGTCTCCTGTCCCGCGATGCGTTCCGTGTCGCGGCGGAACGCGCCGCTCCCGATGAAGACCTGGCACGGCATGTCGAACTCTTCATGACCGCCTGGGGACTGGCCCATGAGTGGCACCTGTTCGACCAGGCATCGGAACTGCAGCGATCGGAAAACGGCCGCGCCTTTATTGATTGGGCCCGTCGCTTCGAAGACCAGTGCCGGAAAAAGGGTTGGATCACGACACCGGAATTGCCGGCTGCGCTCGCGATGTCAGTCCAAGAGGGAACCGCCCTGCCCCGCCCGCTGACGCTGGTCGGCATCGACCGGCTGTCGCCTGCGCGGCGAGGCTGGCTCGAAGCCATCGCCGCTACCGGCGGCGTGATACGGGAACTACCCCTGCCATCCGCACGGTTGCGCGCCAACGGACATATCGTGCGGACACAGACATCGTCCCAAGAACTGGGGCTCGTGGCGGCGTGGGTTCGGGAACTGCTGGCCCGCAATCCTGAAACAACCGTGGGCATCGTCGCACCTGCGCCAAACCGCGCGCTGGGCCAATACCGCACGCAGTTCCAGGCGGCATTCGACGACTTCGATGACCTCGACGGTATCGTAAATTTCGGCGGTGGTGGCCGGCTTGCGGGTGAAGCCGCATGCCGGGACGCGTTAAGCCTGATCGAGTGGTCGCTGCGGCCACTGCACTTCGAAGTCGTGGCTGCACTGTTGCGGTCAGGATTCGTCCGCCTGCCGACACGCCGGGTGGCGGCGCTCCCCTCTTCCTTGCCTACATTCTTCGACTTGGCCCGATACGTGCCAACGTCCCACACGCTTGCCAGACTGAGCCGCAACGCACCGGCGATGGAGCTTCCGTCCGCCTGGGGGCGGCATTTTCGCCGCCTGCTGGCCGAGGCCGGATGGCACGAGACCGACCTCGGCCGGCACGCACACGAGGCGCGCCTGCAATTCGACGCGTTGTTGCTCCGCTTCGGTGGGCAGGACCCCATCGTCGGCAGATGTACGGGTACGGAAGCGTTCCGGGTATTGAAGATGATCGCAGCGACCCGGACTTTCACCGAACGCTCGCTCCGGGCACCGGTCCAGGTGCTGAGTCGCGAGGACTCCCTGGGGCTCACTTTCGACAAGATATGGGTGATGGGCGCCGACGATACGAACTGGCCAGGTCCGTCGAATCCGAACCCATTCGTTCCAACACGCCTCCAAAGTCATGCCCGCATACCGCAAGCGACCCAGGAGGACACACTGGCGTGGGCCCGAAAAACCACCGCGGTCTGGCTTGAGAACGGGAACGACGTGTACTTCAGCTATGCGGAGACGGACGGGGACGCCGAGCGCGGACCAAGCCGCCTCCTGCCGCGGCTGAACCCCGTCAATGCGCGCGCTGTCCTCCGCGATCCCCTGCTTGCGCAATACCGCCATCCCTACATGCGACGCAGGCAGGTGCATCTCGAGTCGCGCATCGACGAAAGCGGCTCGAAACTTGAACCGCCCATCGCCGTGACCGGCGGCGTTTCCGTCCTGCGGGACCAGTCGATCTGCCCCTTCCGGGGCTACGCCATCCATCGCCTCGACCTCGACGCGCCGCGGCCACCGCACAGTCTCCCCGATGCGCTGGACCGCGGCCTGCTCGCACACGATGTCGTGGCCCGGCTCTTCGCCCTGCACGACAGCTCGGACGCGCTGCTCGCCCTGTCGACCGGGGACGTGCGCGCCATCGTCGCCGACGCGGTGAACGCCGGCGGCTCGCCTTTGCCCGAGGCTTTCCGCGACCGCGAGGAGGAGCGTCTGACATCCCTGCTCGAGGATTGGCTTCAAATAGAGCGCGAGCGACCCCGGTTCGAAGTCCGGAACGTGGAAGGCCCGACTTCCATCGACCTGGATGGACTCACGTTTCGGCTTCGGCCGGACCGGCGCGACGAGATGCAGGACGGCCAGCTCATGGTCATCGACTTCAAGACATCTCCGGCATTCATCCCGGACTGGCGCTTGCCCCGCCCGCGCGAGCCCCAACTCCCCCTCTACGCGATGGCGGTGGAAGGCACGAATGCGGCCGCTTTCGCACAGCTGGTGCGCGACTCCGTCAGACTCCTTGGGGTCGCCGACGACGTGCCCGGCCTCAGTCGCCCCGGGCACCTCGGCGCCAGGGACTTCGAAACCCTGAAAGCGGACTGGCGGGAGGCATTGCTCGCCCTGGCTCGCGAATATCAGGCGGGCACGGCAACGGTTGACCCCCAGAGAGCGACGGATTGCCGAACCTGCCACCTGCACTCGCTCTGCCGGGTGTTCGAAACGCGATGACGGTCCTGTCTGAAACACATGCACACCCGGGAGACGCCGTGCTCGCCGATAGCAGGGCGCGTGACACTGCCGTAGACCCTGGGCATTCGGTCATTCTTCAGGCCCCCGCCGGTTCCGGCAAGACATCGCTGCTGGTGCGTCGATACCTGGCACTCCTTGGGTATGTGGAGCGACCCGAGCAGATTCTCGCCATCACGTTCACGCGCAAGGCCGCCGGCGAAATGCTCAAGCGGGTCACGAGGGCGCTGGCAAGCCGGGCAGACGATGCCCTCGCAGCCATCGAGCGGGACGAACATCTGGGCTGGCACCTGCTCGAACAGCCCGAGAGAATGAAGATCGAGACCATCGACGCCTTTGCTCTCGGTCTGGCGCGGCGGATGCCCGCGGGGAGCCGCTTCGGCTTCGACGCCGACTTCGTCGAGGACGCCGAGATGGTCTACGCGAGGGCCGTGGATCGACTGTTCGAGGGGCTCCACGCAGACCCGGCGGCACCAGTCCTCGCCGACTTCCTCAAGTGGATCGACAACGACTATGCCGAGGCCCGCGCCCTCTTGACGGCGATGCTGGCGCGGCGCGATCAGTGGTTGGACCCCATCGTCGCCGTCGCGCGTCACGCCGAGCATTCCGAGGTCGTCGCGGCCGGTGTCGAGCGAGCCATCCGCGCGCTCAATCGCACCACGATTGCCGGCATCTCCGATACGGTGCCGGCGCAGTTGCGCGACACGCTGGCGGAATGCGTTGCCTATGCCGCCGAGCAGCTGGATCGACCCCGACCGGGTGCCCTCGACGCCGACAACATCGACGCGTGGCGCGCGGCGGCGGAGTTCGTCACGACCAAAGCGGGCACCGCACGCCGGACTCTCACCGAAAGTGATGGGTTTCCTCGGCAGGCAAGAGCCGAGAAGGCACATGCGATGGAGCTGATCAAGGCGCTCGACGCACATGGCGCGACACCGCACTTCGCCGCCCTCCGGGAGGCGCCGGGCAACGTGTTGCCGGAATTGGAACGCGAGGCGATCACGTGTTTCGCGGTGGTGCTTTCGCTACTCAAGCTGGAACTCGATGCAGTGTTCCGCGATCTCGGCGCGATCGACTTCCCCGAACTGATCATCAACGCGCGCCTGGCCCTCGAACGCGAGGGTGCCCCCACGGACCTTGCGCTTGCCCTCGACTACCGGATATCACACATACTCGTCGATGAGTTCCAGGACACTTCCCTCGGTCAATACCGTCTCCTGCAGACGCTGATGGAGTCGTGGCATGAGGGCGATGGCAACTCGTTCTTCGCGGTTGGCGATCCCATGCAGTCGGTCTACCGGTTTCGCGACGCCGACGTTCACCTGTACCAGGAGACGTTCGCCAGGGGGATCGGACAGGTGCCTCTCAAGGGGCTGCACCTTACGAGCAACTTCCGTTCCCGTGCCGGTCTGGTGGATTGGTGCAACGCGACTTTCGGCGCACTGTTCGGCACCGAATCCATCGACCAGGTAGGTCATCAGCCATCTGTCCCGATGGCGGCGGCGGGCGGCGAAGTGCGCACCATGGTGTGTCTCGAAGATGCCGCCGGCTACCGCCAAACCATGCAGGTCGTGAAACGGATTCTCGAAATCCAGCGCGAGAGTCCGGAAGACTCCATCGCCGTGCTGGTACGGGCGCGAACCTCCCTCGCGGGGCTGTTGCCCGCGCTGCGCCGCGCCGGCATTTCCTGGCGGGGCACCGACATCGAGCCGCTCGCTGACACCTCTGTCGTAAGGGACCTGCATGCGTTGACCCTGGCGCTGGCCGATGCCAACGACCGCTTCGCGTGGCTCTGCGTACTGCGATCGCCGCTGGTCGGCATGCGCCTGCCCGACCTCGAGCGCGCGGCGCAGGCCCCGGGCATCGACGGGATGCTGCGCGGGCGCGGATATTCCGAGGACGGGGCGCGAAGAATCGCCCGCCTTGCCGATGCCCTGGCGCGGCAGCCTGACGGGGGTTCCGCGCGTCGCCGGCTCGTGTGGCTCTGGTTGCGGCTGGGCGGAGTCGACGCGTATGACAGCGACACGCACCTAGACGATGCGGAACGCTACCTGGACTTGCTGGAAGAGATGGATGCGGCCCTGGCGCCGAGCGCGCTCTGGTCCGCCCTCGGCCGCCTGTATTCCTCTTCTTCCACTGAAGGAAGCGGCATCGAAATAATGACGATCCACAAGGCGAAGGGGTTGGAGTTCGACCATGTCATCGTGCCCGGCCTTGAGAGGGCAACGCGCCGTCCGGAGCCCGCACTGGTGCTCTGGCGTCCCGAAGGCGCCGACCTCCTGATGGCGACAGCGACCTCGCGGGCAACCGGCTCCCTGCACCGCTGGCTCGCCCGCGAGGAACGCTTGCGGGACCAGAACGAACTCGGGCGCCTGATCTACGTCGCGGCTACGCGTGCGATAAAGTCGCTGACGTGGTTCGCGAGCCTCGACGCGGACGTCGATTCGTCGCCGCGGCATGAGTCCATGCTGGAGATGATCTGGCCGTTGATCAGGGAACAGGCGGTATTCGTCAAGCCTGGACCGGACGTCGAGAAACGCGCCCCCCGACATGGCTACGTGTTCCACGGCCTGCCGAACGACTACGCGTGGACGCCTCCGGTCGAGTTGCCTCGAATCCCCCCGCGTCCCGCTGTCCAAACCGGCGCCAGCGCCATGCCCTTGATCGCCGATCAACCCGGAACCGCCATTGGCAATGTCGTGCACGCAGAGCTCAGGCGGCTCGCCGGGACGGCGCTGCCCGACTCGCGCGCGCACCTGGCCGCACGGGACGCGGCATGGACACGCCTGGTGCGCCGCGAAGGCATCGATACACCCGAAGAGGTGCTGGCAGAGATCAAGCGGCAGATCGCCGCCGTGCTCGACGATGAAGACGGCCGCTGGCTGCTGGGCGCCGACCGCCGCGATGCGGAATCGGAGGCGCCGTACACCGCCTTGGTCGACGGGGAGATCCGCAACGTGGTCATTGATCGAACGTTCATCGACGACACCGGATGCCGCTGGATCATCGACTACAAGACCTCGACGCCGAGGGAGGGCCAGAACCTGTCCGAGTTCACGCGATTGCAACTTGACCGGCACGCCGGACAACTTGCCCTGTATGCGAGGGCCCTGTCTCAACTGGACGATTCGCGATCCATCAGGACAGCCCTGTACCTGACGGCCGTACCGGAACTGGTGGAGGTAGAGCCATCAAGATCACGGCATGAGACTTGACATTATCTCCACGGGCGCGAAAATCGCCGCCCTCGGACCAATCGAACCGAAACCGGCAGGAACATTGCAAGTAATGGAATCGATGGAGTGCACTCGGCGTCAAGCGCGCGCACGAACCGTGCGGACGACGCCCATTGGCTGGTGGTTTACCTACTTTAAGTCGTAAGCGCAGCTCCTTTGGGGCAGCGCTAGCTGCCTCTTGAGTGAAAACCCCGATAGGCAGCGCCATCGGGGTTTTCTTTTGCGCAATCGGCAAGACTTTTTTGATGAGGCATCAATGGAACACAAGACGGAGAATCTCAACGTGCTGGCACATGAAGTATTGCCCAGCCCACGCGAAATAAAGGAAGACCTGCCCGCCACACCGGAAGTCGCCGATGCGGTGCTGGAAGCCCGGCGGTGTGTGAGGAACATCCTCGAACGCCGCGACCGACGCCTTCTCGTCGTCGTCGGGCCGTGCTCGATCCACGACACGGATGCCGCAATCGAGTACGCGGGCAGGCTCAGACAGATCGCGCGGGAGACATCGGAAAGCCTGTGTATCGTGATGCGCGCCTATTTCGAAAAACCGAGAACGACGGTCGGCTGGAAGGGTTTCATCAATGACCCGTATCTCGACGACACCTTCCGCATCGAAGAAGGTATCCGGCGCGCGCGCAAACTGCTGATCGACATCACCCGAATGGGTCTGCCACTCTCGACCGAAGCGCTGGATCCGATCATGCCCCAGTACCTGCACGACCTGATCACCTGGTCCGCCATCGGCGCACGCACCACCGAGTCGCAGACCCATCGGGAAATGGCGTCGGGCCTGTCCTCCATTGTCGGCGTCAAGAACGGCACCGACGGCAGCCTCGCGGTGGCTGTGAACGCGCTTGAATCGATGACCAGGCCACACCGCTTTCTCGGCATCAATCCGTCGGGACAGGTTGCCGTCATCCACACGCGCGGCAATGATCTGGCCCACATCGTTCTGCGCGGCGGCAATGCCGGAACCAACTACGATGCCGCGGCGGTTCGGGCATGCGAAGAAGCCCTCCGCGAAGCGGGCCTCGCGGCCAACATCATGGTGGACTGTTCACACGCCAACTCCAACAAGGACCACCGCAAACAGCCCCTGGTCGCGCGGGCGGTTACCCGGCAAATCGAGGAGGGCAACGAATCCATCATCGGCATCATGCTTGAAAGCAACCTGGCCGAGGGCGGCCAGCCACTCAGTCGCGATCTGCGCTACGGCGTCTCGATTACCGACGCCTGCATCGGTTGGGAATCCACGGAATCGCTGCTGCGCGAGATGGCGGGACGGCTCTCGCCGGCGCTCCGTGATCGGGCCGCCTGATCAGCCGGGGCGACGCCACGCTGAAGAGGTCACTGGCAAGAGGGCAACCGGCTACCGATAGTAGGCGTTCTCGGCAAAACTGTGGTCGGTCGCGTCCCTGATTGCGACCAGTTCCGGAATCTGGTCGATCAGCGCCTTTTCCACGCCCTGCTTCAAGGTGATGTCCACAGCGGCGCAGCCCTGGCAGCCGCCGCCGAACTGCAGCACCGCGGTATCGCCGTCGACCACTTCCACGAGCGCCACCATGCCTCCGTGCGCTGCGAGGCCCGGGTTGATCTCGTTGTAGAGGACATAGTTGATCCGGTCCTCCAGCGGTGAATCCGGCGTCACGTTCGGGGTACGCGCGTTGGGCGCGCGGATCGTGAGCTGTCCGCCGAGGCGATCCTCCTGGAAGTCCACGACGGCATCCAGCAGATACGGCTCGCTGCGTTTCTCGAAATACGCCGTGAACCCTCCCATGTCCGCCGCCACATCCTCGTCCTGCTCTTCGCCCGGGCGACAGTACGCGATGCAGGTCTCGGCGTTCGGGGTGCCTGGCTGCGCCACGAAGACGCGAATGCCGCAGCCGTCTTCCTGCTTCGCCAGGAGTTCCTTCAGATAGTCCCTGGCGGCATCGGAAATCTCTATCACGGGGCAAATTCCGATCAAATTAGTCGGGATATCTTAGCCGATCGCATCGGCCGCGTCTTGCATCGTCATCCCTGACCCTCGACAAGTAGGACGTCTTGCGAGGGTTGATTCATCCCGATGACTTTGCGGAAGGTGAGAGAAACGCGGCGACGGCGCGGCACTCGCCGCCCCGGGCCCGGCTCCGTCATTCGTTTCGGGATCTCGTGCCTCCAAGCGTACCGAGCCTCGCCTCTGATTATCGCGGCACCGCGCCGCTCTAGCTTGACCACCACCTTGTTACCGCGGAACTTTCGAAACCACATCTCCCAAGTTTCCAGCAAACTAATCATTGCCACGCCGTCTTCAAAACTCGATTTGCTATCGATATGGCGTGCAATGCCCTGATTGCCCTTGTATTCATTGACGATGACTTGGTCGGGCAGTTTTGCAACGTATCCCTCATCGAATAATCGTCGGGCAATCCTGTCGCCCCACTCCGGCAACGGCCCAAGATGCATGGACGGGTCTACCTGCCTAGCCGTGTAGTCGTATCGCCAGCCATAGTGTTGAACCCGACGCGATAGCTCGCAACTCCAGGTGCTCCGATCGATCTGGTCGAGGATTTCTTTTTCTTCGGCCTCGCTGAGAAACCCATCAACGAGCTTTAGTCCCGGAATGCGACATTCGGGTCTGTCCGATTTTATGGGACTTTGCGTTGCAGGTGGCGCAGGCAAGCGCCCCGGCGCCACGGTGACGAAACGCAGGAAGGCGTCACGATCAATCCTCTCTTCAACCTCGTCGCCGACAGACATTTGAATTTCAATGTCTCCTCGCACCTTCACGGTCCGTTCACGAACCTCCAAATGTCCGGAGCCGGAGAACGGCCTGTCACCATCCCCAAGAGAGATGACTCGCGCGAGGCAACGCCAGTCCATTTTTTTTGCTAGAGCAACCGCTTCTCGTTGCACAGCTTCGGTTTCCAGATCGGCCCTATACCACTTTCCGCGTTCCCGCTCCTGTTTGGACACAATCTCGCGGCCGCCCCAAGTGAGGACGAAGTTCCCGGCTTCTCTTCGCCATTCCGGGGGATCGGAGGAAATACTCGGCCAGTCCACGCTCCCCAAATCTGAACACATCCTGAGGGTCTGTACGGCAACCACTTCGCGTTGATCTTGTTTGCCTCGAAAGCGTGTGGACAGCTGCTTGTAGCCATGAAATAGCCCACATAGCGTAGCCGCCGACCACGCTACTGCCGGAGCCAGATTCACCTGATCTTCATCGAACCACGTCTTGAACGCTGACGGCTCGGGGCGCGACAGTACAAGCTGGATCGCCAATCCGACGGGATGTTCCTGCCAGTTCTGGTGTTGAATCGTGGCTGCCGCCCTTAGGATTCCTATAGTCTCGCGACGCCACTCCTCGACTGCGCTCCCGTCCTCCGCAGAACCGTCCTTAGACGCCTCTGCGGCAATTCTGTCCGCCACCTCTCGAGGCGCTAGCCGGTCGGTGGATCCCAGCACCTCCAGAGCCCCGAGCCAGAGACGTTCTTGAACATCGTCGGGTTCCACGTCGGGTGACCTTGCCCACGGCGGGAACCGCCACCAGGTCGCGTCGACCTGCGACGTGCACCCGCGCAACGCTCCGGAATCGAACGAAAGGCTCGCCGTGAGAACATCCATCCACGGGTCGATACGTGGTACCGCCCACAACGCCATGCTTATCGCGCCGCGTATCGAGTCTTCTGCCATCGGCACAATGAGTGTCGCTTCGGCATTGGGAGGTGGCATGGAGGGAGCCAGCGCTTCTTCGTCCGTACAGTTGACGCGCACCTCAGGTATTTCAATGTTCGAAATACGTTTGCCGATGCCCAATAGACGAATCCGATGCTCTTCCGACGGGACGGTGAGTTCAGACACCGAGAAAAAGGGCAATACACCGGGCCAGAGGACAGCTGCCACCTCCTTTGGAGCAACTTGGGAGAGCGGCATTGTCTCCCACTGATTGTGGCGAAACGCAGCAACTTTCAAGTCGGGTAGCTTTGCCACGTCCAGCCGTATTCGAACCGGTATGCGATTCCCTTCGACTTCTCCCTGTTCACGCAGGTACGAGTCGACCCCGACAATCGAACCAATCCGTGACGGCAACGGTCGCAGCCAGCCGTCCTCCAAGGCGTCGAACAGCCTTCTGTTGTCGGTAGCGAGTCCGAGCCAATCCGGACGAAACATATCGCCTGCTGTCACCGCTCCAATACCTCGTGCCCCGGAAGCGATGCCTCGGCATCTGCCGAGAGCGGTTGGGGGCCGTACACAAGAAATAGATTATCGCGGGCCCGCGCGCACATCATGTACATGGCCCTGAGTTCCGCATCGTTCGTACAGGGAATGAACCGATCCAGTTCCAAAACAAAAACAGTGTCGAACTCTTGGCCCTTGACCGACTCCTTGTTCAGCACCGTTATTCCCGGGCCTCGGACATCGATCGAATTGTCATTCCGCAATTCGTACGAATACCTATCGACCCGGTCGCCTGGCAATAGCTCCCGAACCGACGACTGCACCGCTTCGCCGACAGCCTGCTGATCCACGATCACGCCAATGCTGCCGGAACGATTGTGGAACTCGTTGATGATCAAGCTTATCGTGGAATCATGGTTCTTCGTCCGAACAAGTCGCGGCACGTCTCCAGAACCCGACCGAATGACCGTCGCTGTCGGCAACCGTCCCGTGTGGAAGTGCTCAGCCACCCGCGCGACCTCGGGGGTATTTCGGTGGTTCTCGCTGAGGATGATGGGATCGGGCAAGCCACCGGCGCGTTGAATCTGTTCAATCGTTGCGTGATTTCCACTGATGGCTTGTTCTTCGTCCGCGAATACTGTGAGAGCCTTCGCGACAAACTGTGACGCGTAGCCAAAAAAGCCCACTGGGAGATCCTGTCCCTCGTCTACAACAAGAGCTTCTTTATTTGGCCTCACGCCAACCAAGTCGTTCGAAATAGCTTCCCAACGATACGCGAATGAGTCTTGTGGCATCGCAGGCGGTTCGTTACCGGTTCGGGCCCGGAAGTCTCGCCAGACGTAGCTGTGCATGGTTGAAGCCCGAATCGAAATGTCGTTATCGTCCGCTACCAGTTGCAACGAACGTCGCAGCATACGGTTGTACGTGATCACCGGAATCTGGCCATACAGTTCCGCCAAAGCCTCGCCCCGCCAGACCGCCAAGGAGGTTTTTCCGGACCCAGGCGGGCCGATGACATAAAGCGCCTGATCGAGAGGAGCTTCAAGCACCTCAAGTTGCTCCTCATCCCTGCTCAATTCATCCCAAGTGGGCAATCGCACGCTAGTTCCCTCCAAGCGGGAGGATGCGCGCGGGACCACGACGAAACAGCGCATAGCGAAGATCACGCGTCCCGCGCTCTGTGCGAACGGGACCAGTGTCGTCGGCGACCAGCCGAAAACCCCTGTTCGTCAGATCCCGCTGAAAGACCGGGAATCGCCGATTGGGACCTGCCTTCGGGGAATTTGTGTAGAGAACTGTCGTTTCTCCTCGGCTCATCGTCCCCAAGAGACGTTCCAGGTCCGCCAGCAGTCGCTCTACCTCAAGAGACGGACTCGCCAATAGGAAGGACACGATCACGACTATCGGGCGCCAACCAAGTGGGGCATGCCAAATGATCGAGCGCAGATCCGAGGCCCACTGGCAGTTGACACGGGGTGTGTCATCCATCGACTCCAGCGCGATGGCCAGCTGTTCGCCAAGCCGTTGCATAGCACGCGACCGATAGACCCCGATGTAGTCGAAGCACTCATGTGAAGCGAGTTGTCCTGCGAAAGCTAGTCCTCCGGTGAAAGGACCACAGCCGATATCGACGACGATGAAGGGCTCGGAAGGCCGATTGGTGCCGAACATCTGACCAAACGCCTCCGAAAGCTCTTCAAGATGCCCCAGCTGATTCCAGTATGCATAAAGCAGCACTCGATCGTCAGGGCTTAGATTTCCCCATGACTCGTCAAAGTCGGCTTGGCCCCAGTTGATGGCTTCCATAGCCGTCTGCCGGTCAACCCCCAACGTCAGATCGCCAAGCGTACGGGGATCGCGATTCACGCGTTCGACAATTCTGGTACGGCGCAAATCCAAGAGAATCTGAGAGAGTGCCATCGGCATTTGCTAGACCGCTCGCAAGGCTTGCCACTGTATCGTTATACAGCATAAATCTCAAACGACCCGAATCACGGAGGCGCACGTCAAGACCAAAGATCGGTCAGCGTCTGGGCCATTCATGCTTGCCAAAAGCCTTCAGGCATGAATTCGAGTCATGTTGCACCCTCGCAACTTCAATTGCACTCCTGTTCCGCCGGGCTAGCCTGATTGCCTGCACACAGTCCGCGCCAAAGCAATGAAGCATCCCCTGGCACAGGCGCTCGAAGAGCGCATCCTGATCCTCGACGGCGCCACCGGCACCATGCAGCAGGCCCACGGTCTGACCGAGGCGGACTTCCGTGGCGAGCGCTTCCGGACCCACGGCACGCAGCTTCAGGGCAACGGGGACCTGCTGTCGCTCACGCGGCCCGACGTGGTCGAGTCCACCCACAACGCCTATCTCGACGCGGGCGCGGATGTCATCGAAACCAATACCTTTACCGCGACTCGTATAGCGCAGGCCGACTATGCCCTGGAGGACGCCATCTACGAAATGAACCTGGCCGCGGCGAAGATCGCGCGGCGGGCCGCGGACAAGCACTCGACGCCGGAGCGGCCGCGTTTCGTTGCCGGCGTGCTCGGCCCCACGAACCGCACTGCGAGCATCTCTCCCGATGTCGAGGATCCGGGGTTCCGCAACATCCGTTTCGGTGACCTTGAAGATGCCTATGTCGAGGCCGCCACCGCGCTCATCCTGGGCGGTGTCGACCTGCTCATGATCGAAACGGTGTTCGACACCCTGAATGCCAAGGCCGCCCTGTTCGGCATTCGGCGAGCACTCGAAGAATGCGGCGCGCAGTTGCCGCTCATGGTGTCCGGCACCATCACGGACGCCAGCGGCCGCACGCTGTCCGGCCAGACCTGCGCCGCGTTCTGGCATGCGGTTTCCCATGCCGAGCCGCTCCTTGCCGGGCTCAACTGTGCTTTGGGCGCCGAAGCGCTCCGGCCGCATGTCGAGGAACTTTCCCGTATCTCCCCGGCCTTCGTGAGCGTGCATCCGAATGCGGGCCTGCCAAACGAGTTCGGCGAATACGACGAGACGCCGGAATCGATGGCGGACGTCATCGAGGACTTCGCCCGGCGTGGCATGGTGAACATGGTCGGTGGGTGCTGCGGCACGACGCCGGCCCACATCCACGAGATCGCCCGTCGGCTCCGGCACCTGGCGCCCCGGCGTCCCCCTGCGCGACCGGGACACTTGGCACTCTGTGGCCTCGAACCCCTCGAAGTCACGTCGGATTCGCTGTTCGTCAATGTCGGCGAGCGCACCAACGTGACCGGTTCTGCCCGGTTCCGCCGGTTGATCAAGGGCGGCGACTACGTCCGGGCGCTGGAAGTGGCGCGGCAGCAGGTGGAGAACGGCGCGCAGGTGATCGACGTCAACATGGACGAGGGCATGCTCGAAGGGGAAGAGGCCATGGGCCGCTTCCTCGACCTCGTCATGAGCGAGCCCGACATTGCCCGCGTGCCGATCATGATCGACTCCAGCAAGTGGGAAGTCATCGAAGCCGGCCTGCGCCGGGTGCAGGGAAAGTGCGTGGTCAATTCCCTCAGCCTGAAGGACGGTGAAGCGGCGTTCATCGAACACGCCCGCCTATGCCGCGCATACGGCGCTGCCGTCATCGTCATGGCCTTTGACGAATCCGGCCAGGCGGACACCCTGGACCGCCGCAAGCAGGTGCTGAGACGCGCCTACGACATCCTGGTGAACGAGGTTGGCTTTCCCCCGGAAGACATCATTTTCGATCCCAACATCTTCGCCATCGCGACCGGCATCGAAGAACATGCCAACTACGCCGTCGAATTCATCGAGACCTGCCGGTGGATCAAGCGTGAATTCCCGCGCGTCAATTGTTCCGGCGGCGTCAGCAACATCTCGTTCTCGTTTCGCGGCAACGACGCGGTACGCGAGGCGATGCATGTCGTGTTCATCTACCACGCCATCGAGGCCGGGTTGACCATGGGCATCGTCAACGCCGGCCAACTCGGGATCTACGACGAAATTCCGCGAGACCTGCGAGACGCTGTAGAAGACGCCGTCCTGAACCGCCGCGCCGATGCGACGGAGCGCCTCGTTGACGTTGCGGAACGCTATGCCGGCCGCACCAGCGAGGACGTCGAGACCGAGGAATGGCGCGACGCACCCGTCGCGGAGAGGCTCTCTCACGCCCTCGTAAAGGGCATATCGAACTACATCGTTGAAGACACCGAACTCGCGCGACGCGAATCCGAACGTCCAATCGATGTCATCGAGGGCCCTCTGATGGATGGCATGAACGTGGTTGGAGACCTGTTCGGATCCGGCAAGATGTTCCTTCCACAGGTCGTGAAGAGCGCACGCGTGATGAAACAGGCCGTCGCCCATCTCACTCCCTTTATCGACGCCTCCCGGCCCGCCGGTGGCGAGCATTCCGGCAGCAAGGGCAGGATCGTCATGGCCACCGTCAAGGGCGACGTCCACGACATCGGCAAGAACATCGTCGGCGTCGTCCTGCGCTGCAACAACTTCGAAGTGCTCGACCTCGGCGTCATGACGCCGGCCGAGACGATCCTGGACACGGCCGCTGAAATCGACGCCGACCTCATCGGGCTGTCGGGCCTGATCACGCCGTCCCTCGACGAGATGACGCGCGTGGCCGCCGAGATGGAACGGCGCGAACTCGATATACCGCTCCTCATCGGCGGCGCCACGACTTCCAAGGCGCATACCGCGGTCAAGATAGCGCCCGAGTATTCCGGCCCCACGATCTACGTGCCGGACGCCTCCCGCGGCGTCGGCGTGGCGCAGAACCTCGTATCCGACACGGCACGCGAAGCGTTCGTCGACGAGATCCAGGACGAGTACGAGATCATTCGCAAGCGCCGTGACAACGGCGCCCGGCGCAGGCCGATGCTGTCCTGGGGCCAGGCCGTCGCGAACCGGCCCCGATTCGACTGGTCAGCGCACCACCCGCCGCGTCCCGCGCGGCTCGGCATCAACCGTCTTCCCGCGTATCCCTTGAGAGACCTTGTCGGCCACATCGACTGGAACCCCTTCTTCAGGACGTGGGAGCTTGCCGGCAAGTTCCCGAACATCCTGGAGGACGAAGTCGTCGGAGAAGCCGCCACGGGCCTGTATCGCGACGCCCGCGACATGCTGGACCGCCTGGTCGAAGAACAATGGCTCAGCGCGAACGGCGTGCTTGGCCTGTGGCCGGCGAACAGGGATGGCGAGGACGTGCGGATCTGGCGCGACGAATCGAGGGACGTGGCCCTCGCGACATCGCACCACCTCCGCCAGCAGACCGATAATGGCAGGCCGAGCGTCAGTCTTGCGGACTACGTTGCGCCCTCCGGCATGGAAGACTACATCGGAGGCTTCGTCGTGACGGTCGACACCCTACCTTTAGCGGCGCGCGGGCTGCAGGATGACGACTACGGCGACATCATGCTGAAGGCCCTGGCGGATCGCCTCGTCGAGGCTTTCGCCGAGCATCTCCACGAACGCGTTCGCAAGGAGTTCTGGGGCTACGCCGCGGACGAGTCCTTCACCAACGACGAGCTGATCGCCGAACGTTACCAGGGTATTCGGCCGGCACCCGGATACCCGGCCTGCCCCGATCATTCAGAAAAGGAAACCCTCTTCGAACTGCTCGACGCGACGGCCGCGACGGGCGCCAAGTTGACCGAGAGCTACGCGATGTGGCCCGCGGCAACCGTTGCGGGCTGGTATTTCTCGCACCCGGAATCCAGGTACTTCGGCGTCGGCAGAGTCGGCGAAGACCAGTTCGAAGCGTACTGTCAGCGCAAAGGGGCAGACCCCGCGGCGGCGCGGCGCTGGATCAGTTTCGTCCTCGACCGCTGACGTTACCGCTCCACACCCCAGGCACTCGCCGCGCTCGGCCGGGGCCGCAGGTACCGGCAGCGGTGTACTAACTATAGAAAAAACAGTTAGTTCTCACCCAAATCCGAAATTGGTAGTGTGCGCCGGATGTACCAATACCAGGATTTCGACCAGCGCTTCATCGAGGAGCGCGTCGAACAGTACCGGGAACAGACCGAACGTTACCTGAACGGCGAACTGTCCGAAGAACGGTTTCTGCAGCTTCGGCTGCGCAATGGCCTCTACATCCAGCGCCTCGCACCCATGTTGCGGGTGGCGATCCCCTACGGGACGCTGTCGTCACGTCAACTGCGCGCGCTGGCCGAGATATCACGGCGCTACGACAAGGGCTACGGTCACCTCAGCACGCGCCAGAACATGCAGTTCAACTGGCCCGAACTCGCGTCCGTTCCAGACATCCTCGCAGACCTGGCCAAGGTACAGATGCACGCCATCCAGACCAGCGGCAGTTGCATCCGCAACGTCACCACGGACCAGTTCGCCGGGGTTGCCGACGACGAGCGCGTCGATGCGCGCCCGTACTGCGAGATCATTCGGCAGTGGTCGACCCAGCATCCGGAGTTCGACTGGCTGCCGCGGAAGTTCAAGATCGCGCTGAACGGCGCCGAGTCGGACCGTGCCGCGATTCATGTGCACGACATCGGCATTCGCGTCGATCGGGATGCTTCGGGCAATGTGGTCTTCGATTTCCTGGTGGGGGGTGGGCTCGGGCGCACACCGGCCATTGGCAGCGTCATCCGCCGCGGACTGCCCGAGGCCCACCTGCTGACCTACCTGGAAGCCATCCTCCGCGTCTACAACCAGCATGGACGGCGAGACAACAAGTACAAGGCCCGGATCAAGATCCTGGTGCGTGCGATGACGCCCGAGGCATTCGCCGAACGCGTCGACCAGGAGTGGGCATACCTGAAAGACAGTCCAAGCACGCTGACCGCCGCGGAACTCGATCGCGTCAAGGCCTGCTTCGCGCCGCCCGAGTACCCGGACCGGGATGACGAGACGGCGCTACTGGGCGAGCAAAGACTGAGGGAGCCCGCATTCAACAGCTGGCTTCAAAACAACGTGGCGCGACACAAGGTGCCCGGCTACGCCATCGCGACATTGTCCACCAAGTGCACCGGCGTCCCGCCGGGCGACGTCACCGACCTGCAGATGGACGCAGTGGCGGACTGGGCGGACGCGTACGGCTTCGGCGAGATCCGCATCGGCCACGAACAGAACTTTGTCCTGCCCGACGTGGCCCAGGACAGGCTCTACGAACTATGGCAGCGCGCAGAACGCATCGCGCTAGCGACGCCGAACGTCGGTCTGCTGACCGACATCGTCTGTTGCCCCGGCGGCGATTACTGCTCTCTCGCCAACGCGAAGTCGATCCCCATCGCCGAAGCGATACAACGCCGCTATGACGACTACGACTACCTGCACGACCTCGGTCCTCTCGATCTCAACATCTCCGGCTGCATGAACGCCTGTGGTCACCACCACGTCGGCCATATCGGGATTCTCGGCGTCGACAAGAAAGGCGCGGAGTTCTACCAGGTGTCCATAGGCGGAAATGCGGGGAACGATGCGTCGTTGGGGAGGATCATCGGTCCGTCCTTCGCGCGGGACGATGTGCCCGAAGTCGTCGAACGGATTCTCGACGTATACGTGGACCGGCGGATCGATACCGAACCGTTCCTCTCCTGTTTCCGCCGCATCGGCATGCAGCCCTTCAAGGAGCGCGTCTATGCCAGTGCTGGTTAAGGACCTCGAGATCGTCCCCGATCCTTGGAAGCTGATTGAGTCAGCCGACGATAGCGACGGTTCGACGGGGGATGGGTGCATCTTCCCGTTCGACTACTGGGCCTCGGCGCCGCGGCCAGGTCAGGCGTACAACGCAGGTTTCTGGGTGGATGGCGGGGTGGATGTCGAACGCTTGCGCGACCACCTCGAAGGAGCATCATTGGTAGCGGTGAAGTTCCCGGCATTCGCCGATGGACGTGGTCTGTCGCTCGGCGCGCTGTTGCGCTCCCGCCTTGGCTTTGGCGGCGAACTGCGTGCGTTCGGCGACATTCTCCCCGACCTGGCGCAATACCTGCACCGCTCCGGCTTTGACGCATTCCTGGTGGAGGACCGGCGCGCCGCCGAGGTCGCCATCGCCTCGGTCGCCTCCATCACGGACCACTACCAGGCCTCTGTCCTGCAGCCCCAGCCCGCGTTCCGGAGAATTCACACGGGCAGTTGATTGCCCCCTCAGGCTTTCGTCTCAATCAAGGATGCCGCCCTGCCCTTCTGATGGCATGCTTGCACGGCGCCTTCGGCCCCGCCCGCAGCCCGCCCCAGCTCGTCGTCCATGGCACAATCACCTCCGGTCGCTGACGCTCCCGGAGACGTTTGTGCCATGCAAGTAGGCATCATCGAATCGTTCTTCCTGATCTTCGCCGGCGCTGCCGTGCTTGCGACCATTGCGCTGTTCACCCGGCAGCCGCTGCTGGTCGCCTACATGGCAGTCGGCGCTCTGCTCGGCCCGCACGGCTTCGCCTGGATACCGAACGCCGAGTTCGTCAGCGACATCGGCCACATCGGCATCATCTTCCTGCTGTTCCTGGTCGGCCTCGACCTGCCGCCCGCCAAGCTGCGCAACATGCTGGGCGAATCCATCCTTACCGCGCTGGCCAGCACGGCGATCTTCTTCGCCCTCGGCTTCGCCCTGCTGTGGAGCTTCGGCTTCGGCTGGATCGAATGCCTGGTGGCCGGCATCGCCTGCGTCTTCTCCAGCACCATCATCGGCATCAAGATGCTGCCGACGACGGTGCTTCACCACCGGCACGTCGGCGAGATCGTCATCAGCCTCCTGCTCATCCAGGACCTGATCGCGATCATCGCCCTGCTCGCCCTGGCAGGATTCGGCGCCGACCACGGCAATTCCGTACCGGGCCACCCGTTGATGGTCGTTGCCGCCTTCCCCGTCATCGCCGCCGGCGCTTTCCTCGGCGTCAAGTTCATTGTCACCCCCCTGCTGTCGCGCTTCGACGCCTTCAACGAGTTCATTTTCCTGCTGGTCATCGGCTGGTGCCTGGCGATCGCGACCGTGTCGCACCTGGCCGGCATGTCGCTCGAGGTGGGCGCGATCATCGCCGGGGTGTCTCTCGCCAGTTCGCCCATAGCACAATTCGTTACGGATAACCTGCGCCCATTGCGGGACTTCTTCCTCATCCTGTTCTTTTTTTCCGTCGGAGCGGCCATCGACCCCGCCGTGCTCACGAAGGTCATCTGGCCAGCGCTGTGTCTTGGCGGTGCAATGCTGGCGGTGAAACCGCCGGTCTTCCGCTGGCTGCTGGCGTGGCAGGGAGAATCCCGTGACACATCGTGGGAAATCGGTTGCCGCCTCGGGCAGGCGAGCGAATTCTCGCTGCTCGTGACCACCGTGGCACTCAGCGGCGCACTCGTCGACGGCGAGGCGGCCCATGTCATCCAGGGCGCCACGGTACTCACCCTGATGGCGTCAACCTACCTCGTGATCTTCAGGTATCCGAGCCCGATCGCCATCTCGAACAAGCTGCGCCGCGACTGAGGCGCTGCCCTATTCGTCGAGCTTCAGGACCCCGCGGCCGATCATCTCGCCAGCGAGAATGCGGTCGATGGCGGTGGATAGATCCTCCAGCCGCAACTGTTGCTTCAACGCCTCCAGTCCATCGATCCTCCAGTCCCCGCCCAGCTCTTGCCACAGGGCGGTCTTGTGCTCGATAGGAAGTTCGACGGAGTCGATGCCCAGCAGGTTCACGTGGCGCAGGATGAACGGCAGCACCGTAGCGGAGAACGCGGGCGATGCGACGAGGCCGCACGCCGCGAGGCTTGCACCGTACCGGAGCGACTTGACGGCATTGAACAGGATATCCCCGCCCACCGTGTCCACGACACCACCCCAGGTCTCGCGGAGCAACGGCCGGTCCGCGCCAGCGAGTGCCGCTTCGCGCCCGACGACCACTGCCGCCCCGATCTCGCGCAGGAAACCATGCTGCGCGGGCTTGCCCGTCACCGCATGAACCGTGTAGCCGCGCTGACTCAAGAGCATCACCGCGACCGAACCGACGCCCCCTGTCGCGCCGGTGACGAGCACGGGGCCGCCCGCGGGAGTCATGCCGGCACTCTCGAGCTTCTGCACGCACAACGCCGCGGTAAATCCGGCCGTGCCCAGAATCATGCTCTGTTCGAGCGTCAGTCCCGCCGGCAGGGGTGTCGCCCACCCCGCAGGAATGCGAATTCGCTGGCCAAAACCGCCCGGCGTATTCATGCCGAGATCGAAACCCATCGCGATGACTTCATCACCCCGGCCGAATGTATCGACGGAAGATTCCAGCACGGTGCCGGCCGCGTCGATGCCCGGAGTATGCGGATAGTTCCCGGTGACGCCGGGCCGTCCGGTCGCGGACAGCGCGTCCTTGTAGTTGAGGGAGGAATACCGCACTTCGACGAGGAGGTCGCCTGCCGGCAGGTCGTCCACGTCGCGAGATATGATTGATCGGGCAAACCCCTTCTCTCCCCTCTCGACCCGGAACGCCCTGAACGTGGCCATTCAGAACCTCTCCAGCACGCGTTCGACCAGCCGGCCGAAGGATGTCGACAACTGCCGCATGAGCCGCTCCATGGGTTTCTCCGGCACGATCCAGCGGACCTCGAATACGTCCTTGTCGTCACAGGCCGCAACCAGGTACTCGTCGGACGTGCAGAGTTGATCCACGAGTTTGCGGTCGATGGCCCGCTGGCCGTACCACGCTTCTCCCGTCCCCACCGCATCCAGGTCCACGTCCGGCCTGTGTTCACCGACAAAGGACTTGAACAGGGCGTGGATGTCCTCGATCTCCTCCTGCATCTTGGCGCGTCCGCTGTCCGTGTTCTGGCCGAATACCGTCAACGTCCGCTTGTGCTCTCCGGCGGTCAGAAGCTCCACGTCCACGTCGCGTTTCTTGAGGAATCGGTGGACGTTCGGCATCTGGGCCACGACACCGATGGAGCCCACGATCGCGAACGGCGCGGTAACGATCCTGTCCGCGACGGACGCCATCATGTAGCCTCCGCTGGCCGCCACCTTGTCGATTGCCGCCACGAGCCGGATGCGCTTCTCCTTGACCCTTGCAAGCTGCGATGCGGCGAGACCGTACGCGTGGACCAGGCCCCCGGTGCTCTCGATCCTTACGACGACCTCGTCCTCTTCCCTGGCGCTGGTCAGGATCGCCGTGATCTCGTTCCTTAGGCAATCCAGTTGGGACGCCGCGAGGTCCCCCTTGAAGTTGACGACGAACACCCGCGCGCGGTCCGCCGTCGTCTTCCGCTCGCGTTTCTGTTCCCTGTTTTCTTCGCGGACGAGTTTCCTGTGCCGCGCCGCAGGCGTCAGCGCATGCTGGAGGGCGCTGCGCATCCCCCGCAAACGGTCATTGATCCGGACCACCAGGATGCTACCTTCCGGCGGCCGATGGCTGCGCCGCGCTCCCGCAGCGACGATGATCACCACGACGGCCGCGATGACCGTCAGAGCCTTCGCGAAGAAGCTCAGGTAGTCGAATACGTATTCCATCTGGGATTCGCAAAGGGACGGGGAAGACGCGCTAATCTACCACAAGGGCGATTTCGCGAGAGACTTGGGACCGCGCCTCGATGCCATGATGGACCAGGACCAGCTTGCGCGTGAACTGGAAGCCCGTTACCAGCGCGCGGCGGCGGCCGGACACGACATCCAGGTTGCCTTCGCCATCGCCGACCGGCAACCGTTGGTGTGCCGCATGACGGCGGCGGGAATCGTCTTCGACGAGAGCCTGTCGCCCGAAGCGACGTTCTATTTCGACGGCGAGGAAACGCTGCTGTCCCTCCTCGGGGGCGGCGGTGACTTCGTCTCGGCCTTCATGCGCGGAGCATTCCGCTCAGACGGGCACATCACGCTGGTATTCCCGTTGCTGATGGCTTTCACGCCGAACCGCGCGACTCTTCCTTCTCCCTGACGAATGCGTCGATGAGCCAGGCGGATATCGCCATGCGCGTGGGCGTATTCGGACGCTGGGTATAGTGGAACCACCTCGCCTCGTCGATCTCGTCCTCCTGGCAGACGATATCGCCGCCGGCATAGTCGGCGTGGAAGCCCAGCATCAGGGAGTTGGGAAAGGGCCACGGCTGGCTGCCCATGTAGCGCAGTCCGGATATCTCGAGACCGACTTCCTCGCGCACTTCTCGATGGACGGCCTGCTCGATGGACTCGCCAGGTTCGACGAAACCGGCAATCGTGCTGAACATGCCGTGCCTCCAGCGGGCATTGCGCGCCAGCAGCATCTCGTCTCCCCTGCGCACCAGGACGATGATGCTCGGGGACAGCCTCGGATAGTTGAGCAGTCCGCAGTTGGGGCATCGCTTCGCCCGGTCGGCTTCGTGATCGCGGGTCCGGGTACCGCAGCGGCCACAGAAACGGTGATTTCGATGCCAGTCGACAACCTGCCTGGCCCGCCCCGCGAGGTAGAAGAACGCCGGATCGACCCGCTCCATCCAATCGCGCAGGTCGACGGTCGCGAAACCATCGGGCACCGTCCCCGCAATCACGAGGACGTAGCACGACCGTCCCTCCCAGCGCCCCAGGTAGTGCCTGAGCGATACGTCGACATCGAACCAGCGGAATTCGTCGCGCGTCACGGCCCTCGGGATGCCGCCTTCGCTCAAGCACACGATACGGTCTTCGATGAAGATGAAGTACAGGGCGTCGTCGGTATCGGCGCCCTCCGGCGCAGTCACGGCGGACTCGAAGGCGTCAGGCTCGGTCGGCCACATCCTCAGGTCTCCCGGGGCAACGCAAAAAGCAACTATAAACGATCATCGCCGACCCCAATGGCTCGCAGGTTTTCGCCGCGCCAAAGTAGGTTTCGTGGAATAGCATATCGGCGCATGCACAAGGGTATCCTCGTTTCGCCCCGGACGACCGGAGAAACCGGCGTCGGACCGCGCAGCCGTCCTCCCCGCCCAACCCGGATCGACGGGCACCGGGCTCACGTTCCGGACATTCCCGGTCGAGTCCCGTGAGACGCATCCTGCGCGAACCGCTTCTGCACTTCATGCTCGCCGGGGCCGTGCTGTTCCTGGCGTTCGAATGGGGCAGCGACGACAGGCCTGCGCCAGCCGACGAGATTCGCGTCGACCAGGCCACTCTCGTTCAGTTTCTGGCAAACCGCGATCCGCGCCTCAATGCGGATTCCGCCGCCACCGTACTTGGTGGCATGAGCGGCGAGCGGCGGGGTGCCCTCATCGAGGACTACGTGCGGGAAGAGGTGCTCTTCCGGCAGGCGCGGAAAATTGGCCTGGACCCGTACGATCACGTGGGCCGGCGCCGCCTGATCGCGCAACTCGACTACATCAACCGGGGATTCATCGAAGACACCCTGGAGTTTTCCGATGATGAGCTCAGAGCCTTCCACGAAGCCAACAGAGGGCGCTACGTGATTGCGCCGGAGATCACGTTCACGCACGTGTATTTCAGCACGGAGCACCGGGGCGACAATGCGGGAACTTTGGCCACCGACACGCTTGAAGAACTCAACCGGGACGCGGTGCCGTTTCACGACGGGCCGTCCCGCGGCGACCTGTTTCTCTATCACAGGAACTACGTCGCCAGGGAACCGGAGGAAGTCGACTCCCACTTCGGCGCCGGGTTCACCGACGCCGTGTTCAACCTGGCGCCGGCCGACCGCTGGGTCGGTCCCATCGCATCGGAGCACGGCCATCATCTCGTGATGGTCTCGTCGCGCAAGCCGGGCCGTTCGCCTCCGATGACGGAAGTCCGGCAACGGCTCGCCCAGGACTTGACCGTCGAGCGCATACGCGAAGGGCTGGAGACTTTCTACCAGGACGCCCGGAGCGCCTACGAAATCGTCGTTGACCTGCCCGGGACGATGCCGTGAGGCGTCGTCCCGTCGAACGACAGCACTGGGTGCGGGGTGCGGCCACGGTTGTCTGCATCGCCATCGCATCGGCGGCCGCGGCCGATGACCTGCGTCCCCTGTACATACAGATCGACGAGGAGGCCGAAAACCGCTACCTGCTGCGCATCAAGACGCCGCCAAGGGTGCGCCCGGACAACGTCCCCCGGATCGTGTTGCCGGAGACCTGCGGCACGGCCCTCTCCGCGCGCGCGACGACCGCGATCCGCTGCACGCAGACCCTGCATGGCGCCGAACTGACGATTTCCTATCCGCGGCGCGAGGTAGCCAATCCGACCGTCGTGAGGGTAAATCTGCTGGCGGCAGAGAGCCACACCATGGCGCTGTCCTCGGGTACGCGCAGGTTCAGCATGCCCGGTCCCGAACATGTCGCCACCGTCGCGGTGCAGTACACCTGGCTCGGCGCGGAACACATATGGGCCGGTTTCGACCACCTGCTGTTCCTCGTCTGCCTGATCTGGATCGCCGGAAACTGGAAGCGGATCGTTATCACCGTCACGGGCTTCACAGTGGCGCATTCGATCACACTCGCCCTGTCCGCGCTGAGTGTCGTCCGGCTGCCTGTGCCCCCTACCGAGGCCGTCATCGCCCTGAGCGTCCTGTTCCTTGCGACCGAAGTGGCCAAGGGGCCGCGCCGGGCCGGAGGCGCCGGCAGCGGGTCACTCACCTGGCGTTACCCGATAACGGTTTCCAGTGCGTTCGGCCTGCTGCACGGGCTCGGTTTCGCTGCCGTGCTCAACGAAATCGGCCTGCCACAGGTCGAAGTCGTCACCGGCCTGATCTTCTTCAACATCGGCGTCGAGATCGGTCAGGTGATCTTTGCCCTGGGCGTGGTCCTGCTGCTCCGCGGAGCGGCGCTTGCAGGTCTCGATCTGGACCGAGGGCGGTCGGTGGCGGGGTACGCTGTGGGCTGCGTTGCCGCCTACTGGCTCATCGACCGGTTGGTCGCCTTCACCTGACCCGGTTGTTCCGCAGGCACGCGCCAGACCACGGCGCTATCCGTTCCGGCCTGTATCCTGTCCAGCATACCCTCGTGGGCGACCAACTCCTCGGGTGTGGCCGGCACCACGGGGAGTCGCGGCCGGTCGGCGGGAAGCCGTTCGAGGTCTTCGTCGCGCGACAGCGCGCTCTGTGGCGAATCCGAGTCGAACAGCGAGGTCTGGCCTCCCGTCATCAACAGGTAGAGATCCGCCAGGATCTCCGCGTCGACCAGCCCGCCGTGGAATTCGCGCCGGGAGTCGTCCACGCCGTAGCGCCGGCACAGGGCATCGATAGAGTTCTGTTGCCCGGGATGCTTGCGGCGAGCCAGGTCCAGGGAATCCACTATGCTGCATACGTCCCTGATCCTGGCCGGGATTCCATCCGTCTCGCCCAACAGGCTGAATTCAAAGTCGATGAACGACTCATCGAACGACGCGTTGTGGATGATCACCTCCGCACCGCGAATGAAGTTGACGAAGTCGAGGGCGACCTCAGCGAACCTGGGTTCCTTTTCCAGGCGCTCCAGGGTCAGCCCGTGTACTTCTGTCGCGGCGTCGTCAATAGGACGTTCTGGGTGGATGTAGCAGTGGAATCGATGATCGGTAACGCGTCGGTCAAGAAGCTCGACCGCGCCAATCTCGATGATGCGATGACCCCGCTCCGCTTCGAGCCCGGTCGTCTCGGTATCCAGAACTACCTGCCGCATGATCCTCCGAGCATCGCGTCGATGGCGTCGTTGGCGGCTCGATCAACCCGCTCGTTCCCTTCGACGCCGCTGTGACCCTTGACCCACAACCACTCAACCTCGTGCATCGACGCCAATGCGTCGAGGCGTTCCCAGAGCTCACGGTTCTTGACCGGGTCCCTGCCCGAGGTTCGCCAGCCGTTCGTCTTCCAGCGTTCCATCCATTGTGTGACGCCCAGGCGCACGTATTGCGAGTCCGTCGTCAGACGGACCTGCCTGCGCGCGCTGCCGAGAGCGGCCAGTCCCTCGATGGCGGCCTCGAGTTCCATCCTGTTGTTCGTGGTGCTCGGCACCGCGCCCTTGAGCAGTGTCTCGCGTTCACCGCAACGCACCAGGGAGGCCCAACCACCGGGTCCCGGGTTTCCCCGGCATGCGCCATCGGTGAATATCTCGACCACGGCCCCGGCGTTCACTGACGGGCCATGGGTCTCGGAATCGCAAGCGGCGCGATATTGTGGGCCGGGGCCAAACGCCCGACACCGGTTCGCGCGGCGGAGTTCTTCGCGGCGAGCACAAGGTAAACGCCGCCCAGTGGCACGCGCCTTTCGGCGAGCCAGTCTCCGAACTTCCGCCATCGCGCCCCGTCCAGCCCCGGTTTCAGGAATCCCCGATAGTTCATGTACGTCACGCGCTCTTCACGATCGAAACCGAGGACGGCCAACCAGTCACTGAGCCGATAGGCGGTGACCAGTGTCATTCGGCGAGGATGGCGCAGCGCCCATAGCGACAGTGGATTGAAGGCACAGATCAGCAACCTGCCTCCTGGACGGATCACGCGCGTGATCTCCCGGATGGCGGCACGCGGGTCCCGGGCATATTCGAGGGCGTGGTGGACGACAACCCCATCCAGGCTGTTCGCGGGGAACGGTAACGCTTCCGGGAGGGCGACCGCGGATGGAAGTTCGCTTCCGCGAACGGCGCACGGGTCCCCGGACGGGTCCCCCGACAGGTAAAAGCGGTTCTTGACCATGCAACGCGCCGTGGCTGACGTGGTCTGCGGCGCGGGTCCCATCCATAACAGGCATTCACCGTGAAAACGGCGCACATGTCTGCGAATCAGCGAGATTTCGCGCGTGAGCAACCGTCTTCCCGGCTCTGTCGAGAACCAGCTCCTCATGAATTCGAGTGGTTGAGAAGAAACCGGCGAGGCGAGGTTGCGAATGACCGTATTTTCCCGCAAAGTAGCCACGAGATTCGCCGTCATTTTGTACTGTGCGCTCTCGATCCGCAACCAGAGAAACTGCCAGGATAGGTGCAATGCAAGGCACGTCCCGGTTTGCCGGAATCGTCGTGAACAGCCGACTTTCGATTAACGTCGCCTGTGCCTGCGGCGCCCGGATTCCCTCCTCGACGTCATTTCGCCGGCTGTTCGGTTCGTTCCTCGTCGCCGCGGCATTCGGCGCAGGTGCGGCATCGCACGAACTCATCGATGCTCCCGTGTCGATCACGGGCTTTCTCGAGGAGTTGCGCCAGGGATTCGCACTGAATCACAGGCTCGACCAACCGGTGGTGTTACACGAGATAGATCGCGTTAGACGAAGCCCCGCCTACCTCGCCGTGCTTTCGCCCCGCATCGAGCGGTATCTGCCGTGGATCTGCGAAGAGGCGCGCGTACGCGGCCTGCCCTCGGAAGTCTGCCTGCTGCCAATTGTCGAGAGCGGCGTCAACCCGGCAGCCGTGTCGCGGAGCGGAGCGCGGGGCCTGTGGCAACTGGTCCCCGGCACCGCCAAACGCTACGGCCTGAAGGTCGGCTGGCGAGTCGACGAGCGCCGCGACCCCACCGCATCTACCGATGCGGCGCTGCGCTACCTGGTCGATCTGCAGCGCCTCTTCAGCGACTGGACCCTGGCCCTCGCCGCATACAACTGCGGCGAGAACAAGGTCGCCGAGGTACTTGACAGCGCCACTGCCGGGGCGTCCTTTTTCGATTTGAGATGGCCCAGGGAAACGGCCGTCTACGTGCCGAGGCTGCTCGCCTTCGCGGCGATTTTCGCCGATCCCGCGGCTCATGGCATCGCCCTGCCGGACCGGCTGCAGCCAAACTCGGTGTCGACGACGCTCAAGCCGCCTCCCATGCGAACGGCAGCCGCGACGGTATTGGCCGGGGACGGATTGCCTTACAGGCCCGCTTCTTCTCTCAGGGAAACGACAACCGAACCGATTGCCCGCTGACTCGCGAGTTGCACCAGGTCTCCGCGCAACCTGGCGCGTTCCGCTTCACTCAGGGCGCCGTAGTCGCCAGGCTCGACCCGGGATACGACCACCACGGCGGATCCGCCGTCTGCAAGTCGGGTCGTCGATGCGGATCGCGCTTCTCCCGCCGGCGGAGACAACCGGAAGGCCGCCGCGCGCACCGGCCCGGGAGTACCGGGATCGAGGTATCCCGTCGCCTCCATGTTCTGCCAGGTCAACGCGTGCTCGCCCGCCACATCCGAAGCGGCTTCGCCGGCAAGCAAGCGTCCCAGCGCTGCATCCGCGGCGGCGGAAGCAGCCTCTGCAGCGCGCTGCGCGACAAGGTTCTCCCTGATGCTCTCCGCCACTTCCTCCAGGGGCAACTCCATGGCCGGATGGTGGGCCGTGACTCGAACCACCACTGCACCCCGATCGTCGATCGTGACAGCCGGACTGTTGTAGCCTTCGACCAGGACATCGGGCTCGAACGCCGCATCACGGAGAGCCCTGTCAGCGAAGACACCTTCGGCAGCTTCCCGCGTCACTCCCTGAACATTGCGGATTGTGAGGCCCAGTGATTCGACAATGCCGTCCAACGTATCGGGTTGTTCGAATGCGATTTCATCCATGGTCCGCAGGTTCTCCTCGAAAACCGGCTGGGCGCGATCGCGTCTGATCGACTCCATGAGCCGCTCCCGCTCGTCTTCAAGTATGCGCGGCTCGGCCTGCCTGACCTCGAGCAAGGTGATGAGGTGCACGCCAAACTCTGTCTTCACTGGACCGGAGAGCTCACCCACCGCAAGCTCCCACAGGGCCTCTTCGAACGCCGGCACGAACGTGCCCCGGCCGACAAATCCGAGGTCGCCGTCATTTGCCGCCGACCCGGCGTCCTCGGACAGCTCCCTCGCCTTGTCCGAGAATGCCGAGCCTGTTTCGATCTCGGCACGTATCTCGAGGAGCCTCGCGATGGCATCTTCCTCGGAACGTGCGTCGGTGACCTGCAGAAGGATGTGCGCGGCGCGCCGTTCCTCGCCCGCATCCGACTCGATCCGGATGCGCTCTTCCTCTTCGAACGCCGCGACGAGGTCCGCCTCGTCGACCTCCTGGTCCGCCATCAGCGTTTCCATGGAAAGCTCGACATATTCCAGGTCGACGTTCTCTTCCGTGAGGTACAGGTAGACGTTGTCTTCGTAGTAGCGCGCGACCTCGTCATCGGACACCTCGATACCTGCGGCAAAGGCGTCAGGGGGGAATTCCAGGTACGCTATATCGCGCTGTTGCCCCAGGACCCGCGAAGCCTCCCTGAGTCCCTTCTCCGTTACCACGACCGTATCGCTGACAGCGCCGGTGAGTTGGTCGAGGCGAACATTGCGCGCCTGGTCGTCGAGGAACGACGCGGGCGAAAACCCGGCGCTCGCCAGGACCGAACGGAAGCGTCCTTCGTCGAAGACGCCGTCCACCTGGAATTCCTGCATGGAGGTGATCTCGCGATCCAGGGCCTTTCTTGACACGGCCAGGTCCAGATCGTCGGCCAGTTGGAGCAGAAGCGTTCGATTGATCAATGTCTGCAGCGTCGATTCCCGAACCTGCTCCCGGTCGATCAGGCTCGGATCCATGTCTTCACCGAGTTCCGCCCGCAGGAACTGCATGCGCCGCTCCGTTTCGTTTGTCAGGAAGGCTTCGGTGATTTCATCCCCGTTGACGGTTGCCGCCACGGGTTCGCCGACAGCGAACAGGTTGAAAGCCCCGAAACCGAAGACCGTCAGCACGAACGCGATGATGGCGACCATGACCTTGGCCCCCAGTGTCTGCGCACCATCGCGCATCTTTTGCAGCATCACGTCATCAGTACTCCACTACGGACGCGAGCGTCGATACGCCCGACAGGCACTGGCAGGACATCCGGCCGCGCGGCGTTGCGCGCGGCCTGGCGAAGGATTGGGTTAACCGTTGACGGTGTCCCTGAGCGCCTTGCCCGCCTTGAACGCCGGAACCCTGGAGGCCGCGATCTCGATGGCTTCGCCGGTTCGAGGATTGCGGCCCGTACGCGCCGCCCTGTCGCGCACCGAAAACGTCCCGAAACCCGTGATCGCCACCGGCTCCGAGTTCCTGAGAGATGCCGCTACCGCATCGCACAGTGCATCCAGCACCCTGCCCGCGGAAGCCTTGGAGACATCGGCCGAATCCGAAATCGAGTCAATTAGTTCAGATTTGTTCATTATCAATCATTCTCACTGGTACGGTTGAAACCGGGTTTTGGGAAGTGTTTCCAAGCTATCGCTTGCGCACATGACTTATATCAACGGCTAAAAAACGCTGTCAACGGCTGAGTCGCCTCGACGGTCTATTCGGACGAAAGGAACGTCCTGGTCGATGCCTGAACCGGGCTCGGATCCTGGTTCCGGGCCGGATTCCGTCCGGGGTGCCGGGGGGTGTGGGAGGGCGGCGCGGATCACCTCGTCCATCCATTTGACCGGCACGATGTCGAGCGCCGCCTTGACGTTGTCGGGGACTTCCTTCAGGTCGCGCGCATTGTCTTCGGGGATGACCACGCGGCGGATTCCGCCCCGGTGCGCGGCCAGCAGCTTCTCCTTCAGGCCGCCGATCCGGAGTACCTGACCACGCAGCGTGATCTCGCCGGTCATCGCAACGTCCGCCCGAACCGGTATGCCCGTCAGCACCGAGACGAGGGCCGTGCACATCCCTATTCCGGCGCTGGGCCCGTCCTTGGGCGTCGCGCCTTCGGGCACGTGTATGTGAATGTCGTTCTTTTCGTGGAAGTCTGCCTCGATACCAAGATCCTCCACGCGGCTGCGCACGAAGGTGAGTGCCGCCTGAATCGACTCCTGCATGACATCGCCAAGGGAACCCGTCTTGGTCTGGCGTCCTTTCCCGCTTACGGCGACCGCCTCGATATTCAGGAGCTCGCCACCCACCTGCGTCCACGCCAGGCCGGTGGCCACCCCGACCCGGTTCTCATCCTCCGCCCGGCCGTAGTCGAATTTGCGTACGCCGCTGTAGTTCTCGATCCGATCGCTGCCGATCGACGGTTCGATCTCCTCGCACCCAAGGGTCTGGTCCTTGACGACCTTGCGGCAAATCTTGGCGATTTCCCGCTCCAGCGCCCGTACGCCGGCTTCGCGGGTGTAATAGCGGACAAGTTCGACAATGGCCGGTTCGGAAATCCCGAAATCGACGGACCCCAGTCCATTCAGGGCTTTCTGCTTCGGCACGAGAAATCGCGACGCGATGTTGACTTTCTCGTCCTCCGTATACCCCGGCAGGCGGATCACCTCCATGCGGTCGAGCAGCGCCGGGGGAATGTCCATGGAATTCGAGGTGCAAACGAAGAACACGTCTGAAAGGTCGTAGTCGACTTCGAGATAGTGATCGTTGAACGTATGGTTCTGCTCCGGATCGAGCACTTCGAGCAGGGCCGACGCCGGATCGCCCCGGAAATCCATGCCCATCTTGTCGACCTCGTCAAGCAGAAACAGCGGATTGCGCACGCCGACTTTCGCCACCTTCTGCAATATCTTGCCCGGCATGGAGCCAATGTACGTGCGGCGATGTCCCCGGATCTCCGCCTCGTCCCGCACGCCGCCGAGCGACATGCGCACGAACTTGCGATTCGTGGCGCGAGCGATGGACTCTCCGAGCGATGTCTTGCCGACACCCGGCGGTCCTACCAGGCAGAGCACGGCCCCCTTGACCTTGCCGACGCGCCGTTGCACCGCCAGGTACTCGACGATGCGCTCCTTGACTTCCTCGAGGCCGTAGTGGTCCGCTTCGAGGATTGCCTCCGCGGCCCTCAGATCCCGGCGCGTACGGCTTCGTTTCTTCCAGGGTAGCGCCAGCAACCAGTCGAGATACCCGCGAATGACCGTGGCCTCAGGCGACATCGGCGGCGTGCGCATGAGCTTGGCAAGCTCGTGCTCGGCCTTGTCTTTCGCCTCATTGCGCATTCCCGCGCCGTCGATCTTCTGGCGCAACTCCTCGAACTCGTCCGGCAGGGCCTCGCCGCCCAGTTCCTGCTGGATCGCCCTCATCTTCTCGTTCAGGTAGTACTCGCGCTGGCTGTCCTCCATCTGCTTCTTGACGCGCCCGCGAATGTTCTTCTCCAGGCGATTGAGGGCCATCTCGGCTTCCATCAGGCCGATGATCCTCTGCATGCGCTCATCCAGCCCTACCGCCTCAAGCACGGCCTGGCGGTCTTCAAGCTTGAACGGCAGCTGGGTCGCGATGGTGTCGATGAGGCGGCCGGGCTCATCGGTCGAGGACACCGAGGAAACCGTTTCCGGCGGGACCTTCTTCGACGCATGGGCGGCAGATTCCACGTAGGCGTCGAACTGCGACAAAACCGCACGCATCACGGCTTCGGCCATCGCCGTTTCGACCAGCGGTTCTTCCTCTGGTTCGACCTGCGCGACAAGGTACTGGCCGTTGTCGACCACGCCGCCTATTCGCGCGCGGCCCACCCCCTCCACCAGCGTCTTGACCGTGCCGTCGGGCAGTTTCAACAACTGCAGCACCGTCGCCGATGTGCCGACTCCGAACAGGTCTCGCTGTCCAGGGTTGTCGCACTCGGCATCGCGCTTCCCGACGAGAAGAATCTGCTTGTCTCCCGCCAGGGCCGCCTCGAGTGCCAGGATGGATGATATGGTGCTGACGAACAGCGACAACACGCCGCGCGGAAAGGCCACGATATCGCGAAGCGGGAGAACCGGTAGCGGCGCCTGGCTCATTTCGATCGAAGCAGCGGATAGACAGGCCGGCTGACACCACGTACCGCGCCCGTGGTCCGCGCCCTTCTCAGTTGTCCCACGGTCCTGCTTCGTTGACCCCGATAGTCATTCCTTCGGCAACGCCTTGGCGCGGTTCTCATACATCAACAGGGGGTTGCTTTCGCCGTTGATGACGCTCGCATCGATAACGACCTTGGCGACGGATTCGGACGAGGAAGGCAGGTCATACATCGTGTCGAGCAACACGGATTCCAGGATGGAGCGAAGGCCCCGCGCGCCGGTCTTGCGCTCCATGGCCTTCTGAGCCACCGCCCGCAACGCGCCTTCACGGAAGTCGACCTCGGCACCCTCCATGCCGAACAGCTTCGCATACTGCCTGGTCAGCGAGTTCTTCGGTTCGGTCAGGATCCGCATCAGCGCTTCGACATCGAGTTCCTCGAGCGTGGCCACCACCGGAAGGCGACCTACGAACTCGGGAATGAGACCGTACTTGATCAGGTCTTCGGGTTCGACCTGGCGCAATGTCTCGCCGATGTTCTTGCCCGAAACCTCCGTCCTGACTTCGGCGCCGAATCCTATGCCGCTGCGGTCCGAACGATCGATGATGACCTTGTCGAGACCCGAAAACGCGCCGCCGCATATGAACAGGATGTTGCCGGTGTCGACCTGCAGGAACTCCTGCTGGGGATGCTTGCGCCCGCCCTGGGGTGGCACGGACGCGATCGTGCCCTCGATGAGCTTCAGCAACGCCTGCTGGACGCCCTCCCCCGAAACATCGCGGGTAATGGACGGATTGTCGGACTTGCGCGAAATCTTGTCGATCTCGTCGATGTACACGATACCGACCTGCGCGCGCTCGACATCGTATTCGCACTTCTGCAGGAGCTTCTGGATAATGTTCTCCACGTCCTCGCCGACGTAGCCCGCCTCGGTGAGCGTAGTCGCATCGGCGATCGTGAAGGGCACGTCCAGCAGCCGCGCAAGGGTTTCCGCCAGGAGCGTCTTGCCGCATCCCGTCGGACCGATCAGGAGGATGTTGGACTTGGAGAGTTCGACATCTTCGCTGTTGCCCGCACGACCGTTCCCTTTCCCCGTCGAGTTCAGGCGCTTGTAGTGATTGTATACAGCAACCGAGAGCACCTTTTTCGCGTGCTCCTGGCCGATGACGTACATGTCGAGGATGTCCTTGATCTGGCGGGGAACGGGCAACTTGTTGGCGTCCTTCCCCTGCTCATTGTCCTGGACTTCCTCGCGGATGATGTCGTTGCAGAGCTCGATGCACTCCGTGCAGATGAAGACTTCCGGGCCGGCAATCAGCTTGCGCACTTCGTGCTGGCTCTTGTGGCAGAAGGAACAGAAGAGCGGTTTGCCCGAGTCGTTGCCCTTGCCCCGTTGATGGTCCGCCATACAGTGCTCGCTTGCCTCTTTGGTGGCCGTTTTTGTGTGTGGCTTGCGCCCGCGCCAGTCAGCGACAGGTCATTCGGGTCTCAACCATGCTTGCAAACGCGCCAAGTTTCAAGTCCCCGGCTCCCCGTCCGGTGCGGCCTTGAGTTTCGGCGGCGGGTGATGGATCCTGTCGATGATGCCGTACTCCACGGCGTCTTCGGGGCTCATCCAGTAATCCCTGTCGGTGTCCTCGGCGATGCGTTCGATCGGCTGTCCGGTGTGCTGCGCCAGGATCGAGTTCAACCGTTGCCGCATCGAGACGATTTCCCGCGCCTGGATCTCTATGTCAGCGGCGACGCCCCGGGAACCCCCGGACGGCTGGTGCAGCATCACGCGCGAGTTGGGCAACGCGAAGCGCTTGCCCGGCGCGCCGGCCGCGAGGAGGAACGCGCCCATGCTGGCGGCCTGCCCGATGCACCAGGTGTTCACGTCGCACGAAACGAACTGCATGGCGTCGTAGATCGCGAGGCCCGCGGTGACCGAACCGCCAGGGGAATTGATGTAGAGCGAAATGTCCTTTTCGGGATTCTCGGAAACGACGTACAGCAACTGGGCGACAATCAGGTTCGCGACATTGTCGTCTACCGGCCCCACGATGAAGATGATGCGGTCCCGGAGCAGCCGGGAATAGATGTCGTATGCGCGCTCGCCACGGGGGCTCTGTTCCACCACCATCGGGATCAACCCGAGGTTCCTGATGGTCCGATCCTGATCGTTCACTGCCAAACCTCTCTTCAACCTGTTGGATGCACCCGAAAGCGCCTGCTTGTTCTCCAGCCGGGGTGGAGCAGCCCCTATGCCTGTTCCTCGGCCCCTTCCTGCGATGCCGGCTTTCCGGACATCACGTCCTGGAACGTGCTCTGCACGGTTTCCACCTTCGCGAGACCGGCCACATGGTCGATGACCTGCTCGGTGAGCGTGGTTTGTTCGACCGACTGCAGCAACCGTTCGTCGCCGTAGTACGCCTCGATCACCTCCTGCGGCTTTTCGTACCGCTCGGCCATGCCCTCGATCCGCTCGCGAAGCCTGTTCGCATCAAGCGTCAGGGACTCCTGGGCGACGATCGCCTTCATGACCAGGCCCGTCTTTACCCGCTTCTCCGCCTCGGTGCCGACGAGTTCCCCTATCCGATCAAGCTGCTCCGACTGCTCCGGGAGTCCCACGCGCCGGAGAAGATCCTCGCTCATCTGCGCACGTTCGCGTTCGACCAGCGCTTCCGGCAAGGCGAAGTCATGGATGTCGGCAATCGCCTCCAGCACCTGCTCCTGCATGCGTTGACGGATCGCCGCCTCGAGCCGGGCCTGCATGTCCTTGCGAATCTCCTCGCGAAAGGCCGGCTCACCGCCTTCCCTGACTCCGAGCGTGCGGAAGAACGCATCATCCAGCGGCGGCAGCGCAGGCATTTCTACCGACGTGACGGCCACCTCGAACGTGAGTTCGCTGCCTCGCAGGGACTCGTCCGGTGAGTCGTCCGGAACCGTTGCCGGGAATTCCCTTGTCTCGCCCGCGGACATCCCGCGAACGGCCTGGTCGATATCCTCCAGCACGCCCCCGGCACCGACGATGAATCTCGCATCCTTCCCCGGGATACGCGGATCGCCGGCGGCCTCCGCCGAGACAGTGAAGTCCGCAACGATCAGGTCGCCCTCCTCCGCGGGGCGGTCCGCAGTCTCCCACTTCCTGTTCCGTTCCCGCAAGGTCTGGATCATCTCGTCGATATCTTCGGGCGTGACCTCGGCTTCCGGCCGGACGAGGCGGATGCCCGAAAGGTCGGCGACCTTGATTTCAGGCATGACCTCGAACGTCGCCACGAACGAGAACTGCCCCCCGGTAGAGGGGTCAGGCGGATCGAACACGGGCGGACCGGCCATATCGTACGATTCGCGCTTGGCCGCCTGGAAGAAGCTCTCCTGCATCAGGTCGGCGGCCACCTCGCGCCGGATCGACGCGCCGAACCTCCGGCTCGCCTCCTTCACCGGCATCTTGCCGGGGCGGAAACCGTTGACGCGGGCTTCCCGCGCCACGACACGCGTCCTGTCCGCGACCCGATCCTCGAACGATCTGGCCGGCAACGACAACTTTATGCGCCGCTTCAGGCCTTCTGTGCTTTCGAGGGAAACCTGCAAGTCTGCTTGTGCCATCGGATCAGGAACCTGGTTCACGCGCCTCGATCGCGCCGCGTTGCGCATAGTCTGTCTGTTCGGGAGCAAACGGGCAACTGACCCAGCCGGCTGGCGCCCGTTCCATGAACCGGCGCCGTGATTTGGGGTGGACGATGGGGTTTGAACCCACGACCGCCGGATCCACAATCCGGAGCTCTACCAGCTGAGCTACGTCCACCATCGATGCGGCTTCCTGCCGCCGCGTCTGTCCCGACTCTCATGCATGCCGCCGAGTGGGCCATGAAACTGGCACGCCCGGCAGGGCTCGAACCTGCAACCCTCGGCTTAGAAGGCCGATGCTCTATCCGGTTGAGCTACGGGCGCAATCGGCGTCGCCGCTTCTTCATGACCCACTTCTCATGACACACGTTCTGCAGGGAGAGCCGACGTTCGTGGTCGGGGTAGGGAGATTCGAACTCCCGACTTCCTGCTCCCAAAGCAGGCGCGCTGCCAGACTGCGCCATACCCCGCCATTCGCTTGAGCGTTGCCCTGCTGAGCGCGCGAATCATACTGGCGGCCATATGGGTGGTCAAACGTCGCGAAGCTTGAAAAAATGCGTCGAAGCGGCGTCAGTGGCGACGGGGCTCATGGGTACCACGCGAGTGGTCGTAACGCTCATGGTGCTGGCGTAGCAGGTCGACCCCGTAATCGCCCCCATTGGGCGTTCGGACAATCGTGTGGATGTGGTTCCGGGACGGCACCGGGTTGTCGAATACCACACCCGGGTGATGGTCAAACTCGATCATGACCACGGGGCCGTGTACCCGGTAGTAGAAGGGTCCGTCGTCGGACGTCGCTCCCATCCACGAGAACCAGGTCTCGTCCAGGTGCGCGTTCACCTCCCCCATCTTGATATCGGCGTGACGGTCCCGGGTCCAGCCAACGTACGTACCAACCAGCGACAGCAGCAGTCGTCGCTGGGCATCGCTCAGATCGCGGGCTACAACGCCTTCGTACGGCACCACGGCATTGTCGTGGCCGGTCCCGCCCACCATGCGGCCGTCGAAGGGGTGCTTGAGTTCCCGTGGCAGATCGTCCGGGTGAATGGACGGGCGCGTGACCGCTCTCGATCGTTGTGCGTCGTTCAGCGAACGAATGAGATCGAGTCCGGCGCGCTCTTCGGCGACAAAAACGCTGGTCCCCGGCAGCAGCTCATCGCTCCCGTCGCAAGGCTCCGATCCCATGAACGTCGGGGTCATCACCAGTTGGTCGCCAATCACCATGCAGTTGACGTTCAGATGATGTCCGTCGAGTTGCCACCCCCAGGGCTCGGCGTCGGACGGCTCGCCGAAGATGGACAGAAAGTACGGCCACTCTCCGAACTCGTCCGGACTCCCGGAGACGACCGCAAGCAGGCCGTTCAGGCGCATGATGTCGCGCGCCTGCTCGAACCCCCGGGCGGAGAGTGTCGCAGCGACCAGGTCCAGTGCCAGCTTCCGGGTCGGGCCAGGCAGATCCTCCAGCATGATCCCGTGGCGCCAGCAGTTGGGATGGATGTTGTTCCAGGTGCGCCACTCGTCGGCATCGAGTGAATAAACGGTTCGCGAGCGTTGCTCGGCGCCAAGCGCCTGCAGACAGGTCCTGGCCGCTTCGGTAATCGGTTTCGTCGAGACGCCGGTCGTGGCCAAAGGGAACAGTCCATTACGCACAGCGCCGTCGGTCGTGATCCCCCGGACCGAGTCCGGCAAAGTCGCCAGACGCTCGTCAAGTAGCCGTGAGAGGCCCGGACTCTTTTCAACGCGCGTCCGGGCTGACATATGCCCGCCCTTGCGGACCGGCAATCTCGTCCAATGCTCGGTCATCTCAGCCTCCAGTCCGTTGCCAGTCTTCCATGAAAGTACGCATCCGGCGACGGGGCAAATGCCAGCACTTCCTTACGCGTCAGCGGTCGGGGAACATCCCCCGGCTGAAGGCTCCTTGCGCGTTCGACGTCGCGCCAGCGGCTGTCCTTGTCACCGCCGCTCGCTGATCCGACCGCCACCACGGTACCCATAGGATATGAAATGTGAGGGGCCGGTCGGACGACATCACATCACCGGCACGCCGAACAGCGCGCCGTGAAAAACCGCCAGGAGCCCGGCGACAATCAAGCCACCGATGACGGCAGCGATGTCCATGGTGATACGGGGCACCGGCTCCGTCGGCGGGACCTTCCCCCGCGCCACGGCGCTGACGATCTCAACCACCGCGAACAATGCGAAGCCGCCGAACAGTACGACGGAGCGCAATTCACCATTCGCGAGTAGGTGGGCGAAGGCCCATAGCAGCAGCCCGAGCAGCATCGGATGCCGGACCAGGGCGCGTATGTGCGTGGGCATGTTGGCCGCAGCGAACAGCACCAGTGCAACCGGCACGAGGATCATCGAGACTTGATAACCCCAAGCCGGAGGCACGTAGACCCCTTCCAGGGGGGAGCGCGAATAGCCACACACAACGACCGCCAGAGAGAGCAGTACGAACGCACTGAACACGCCGCGATAGGGCTTCTCTCCCAACCTCTCCACCAGGACAACGCGCAATCGCGGAGCACTCGGTATCAGGTGGACTGCCGTAAACAGCACGAGGCCAGCTACCAGCAGTGACATGTGCATACTCCAGGCTCAGTTGTCCGCCACGAGGCATTCCTTGTTTCGCGCCGGCCGCTAACGGCACCCACACGCTGAATCCCGGCCCTGACATCATCGAACCACCAGGTGTCGATGACGCGGGCCAGGCCATCAGTCAGATATTCGCATATGGCGGCAGAGTCATTGGGGCGGCCGAACCTATCCCATTCTGGAAGACGCAGCAAGGGAACACCGACACCGATCAGCGTAAGATTTGCCCGTATGAGAATGCTGCGTAGAAGTGTAATCGCCTGGAAAAACCGCGCGCCGGAAACAACCCTCCCGTTGCTGTTCACTCTGTCGATCTACTCTTTGGCGCCCGCGGTCGCCGATACGCAGCCGCTCGAGTTCCGTTACGGCGTCTCGCAGATACCCGGCTACGAACTGAAATACCCCGCTGACTTCCCGCACTTCAACTATCTCAATGCGGACGCCCCGAAGGGCGGCACGCTGGTGCTGCCCTGGCTCGAGCCTTTAGATACCGTGTCGCCGATGTACCGGCCGGCGGGATTCTTCAGGTCCTACGATCACCTGATCGAGCGCGCAGGTGACGAACTGTCGGGTTATTACGGCAGTCTCGCCGAGTCGATCGCCTTAAGCCACGACCGCCGGCGAATCGTCTTCCGATTGCGCCCGGAGGCCCGCTGGCATGACGGCCGGCCGATTACCGCGGCCGACGTCGAATTTTCTTTCGAAACGTTTCGCTCTGACCTCATGGCCGCCGGGTGGGCAGCGGCGCTCTCCTGGGTTACCGAGGTCAACATCCTGGATTCACTGACTGTCGAAATTCGTGCCGACTCGGACGTTGCCAAACAACTCTTCCTTATCGGCTACATTCCCATCGTGCCCGCGCATTACTGGCTTGAACGGGACGTGAGCGAACCGACAATGGCGCCGCCGCCGCAGAGCGGCCCATACCGGCTGACAGGTGCGTCTCAGGGTCGCTACGTCATATACGAGCGGGTGCCCGATTACTGGGGCAGGGATCTTCCGGTGAATCGTGGCAAATTCAACTTCGATACCATTCGCTACGAACGTTACCTGGACGCGACGGTCGCCCGCGAAGCTCTGCGCGCGGGAGTGCTTGACGTGTGGACCGAGACCGACTCGCGGCACTGGCTCAAATCCTACGACGTTCCCGCCCGCGAGGCCGGCTGGCTCGTGCTGGGCCGACTCCGGTCAGGCGATCTGCGCGGTGCCCGGCATCGTCTGGCGCTGAATACCCGGCGCCAGCCGTTCGACGATCTTCGCGTACGCGAGGCGCTGTCCCATGCTTTGGACTTCGAGTGGCAGATCCGGGCGTTGCACGGGGGCGAACTGACCCGGGCCAACAGCTTCTTTGCCGGCTCCATGTTCGCTTCTTCGGGATTGCCGGACGAAGCGGAAACAGCGCTGCTCGAACCGCATCGCGCGCGGTTGCCCGCCAGGGTATTCACCCGCCCCTTTTCCTTTCCCGGCACCAATGGCGTGGGCGTCGATCGTGACGGTTTGTCGAGGGCGCGGGCACTCCTTGCGAAAGCCGGTTATCGGGTCGTAGACGGCGTGATGGTCGACGCTGCAGGCGAACCCTTTGTGATCGAGTTTCTGTCCTTCAGGCGGGCAGACCAGCGTATTTTCCTGCCCTACGTGAGCTCGCTGTCGATACTCGGTATCCAGGCGGATATCCGCATGATCGACCGCGCCAGTTACTACAATCGCCTGCGCGACGCTGACTACGACGCTACTCTGCCCCCCGGAGCCGGAATGCAGGTACCGCCCTCCTGGGAGTTGCGGGCCTTTTTTCATTCCTCGTCAACCCTCCACCTCAATGCGTCCAGGCTCAACGACCCGGCGGTCGATGCCCTGGTCGAGGCAGCGCTCAGTGCAACACATCTCGATAAGTTTGTTAGCGCATGCCGGGCGCTTGATCGCGTTCTGCTATGGAACTATTACCAGTTCCCGCTGGATGCCAAGGGGGACACCCGCATCGTTTATTGGGACAAGTTCGGCCGGCCCGACCTGCCGGAGGAGATGTATAAAGCGCCGTTCCCGGACGGCTGGTGGTTCGACGAGGACAAGGCAGCGCGAATCACTTTCGGCAAGAGTCATTAACAGCACAGCTGCGGGTCAAAGTGTGTGTGAACGTCGATGAACCCCGGGGTCACGACACGTCCGTCCGCATCAATTAGCTGTGCATCCGCGCCAAGACAATCCGGGTCAACAATCTGGCCATCACGAATACCACCGACGCCTTTCGCGGTGCCTGACCAGTGCCATCGACAACCAACCCGTTTCTTATGAGTGTCTCGCTCATCGCTCGCTCCTTATTCGCCAGTGAAATTGGGGGCGCGTTTTTCCAGGAACGCGCGAATTCCTTCCTGCCGGTCCTTGATTTCAACTTCCTGCATCAATGGCGCTGCGAATGCCATGAACGCCTCATGGTCGAGATTAAGGCCGGTGTAGATCTGCCGCTTCATCAGTCCGATGGCCTTGGTGGGGGCACTTGCGAGGGTCTGTGCGCCATGTCATTCACGGTGTCTTCCAGCGCGTCGGCAGTGGCAGCGCAGGTCACCATGCCGGCATCCGCCGCCTCGCGGCCGTTGTAGGGTTTCCCGAGAATAAGAAACTCCATGGCCCGCGTGACACCCAGCGCACGTGGCTGAAACCAGGCACAACCAGTCAGGGCATGCATGCCACGCTCCAATACACGCTGATTGTGCAACTGCGCGCTCTCTTCGGCAATGCGGAAATCACATGCCATGGCAAGGTCGAGTCCAACGCCAAAGGCATAGCCGTGAATAACGGCGATCGTAGGTTTTGGCAGCTCGCGCAGACACGATTGCAGACCTGCATGGTTGGCCGCATGGTCCAGTACGCTACTGAACTCCGACGGCAGTTCGCCCATGCCGTTCAGATCATCACCAGGACAAAAGCCCTTGCCGGCACCACGCAACACCACAACCCGAACCGACGCATCGCCCGCACACTGCTCCAGGGCATGGAGCAATTCAGCGACCGTACGCGTCGTCATGGCATTGCGTTTTTCCGGTCGATTGAGCGACAGGGTGAGAACCCCATCCGACTGCTGGTGCAATACTTCACGATAGTCGATCTGCATGGCCGATTCCCTTGACTGAACCTCGGACGGCTCCAGCAACGCGGCTCGATCGTCGCCTGGACATACCGACTGTATAAGAAATCGTGAAGCGAGTAAATCGGATCATCAGCAATTACCATACATGACCGTTCTTCGGAAACGTGGTTTGTAATGCCTATCCTCCGTTTTTGGCATAATAGACACCTCCTCTGTTAAGGATGTTGTGTCTACTAAAGCGGGTCAACTCCAATTACAGTAAAATGGCCCCCTTGGGGAGAGGTGATGAATGATTTGAAGACGCCTTTGCTATCGCTGATACTGCTATTGGCTCCTGTTCTCGGGTTCGCCGACGATATTCCCGACACTCTGGAGTTCAAACACGGGATCGCGTTTTTTCATGAGCTGAAATATCCCCCGGATTACACCCATCTGGATTACCTCAATCCTGACGCCCCCAAGGGGGGCGTACTGGTAGAGGCTACGCAGCGAAACTTCAATACACTGGCGCCCGCATCCGTACGGGGCATCAGTGCACCGAGCGGATTCCGGTTCAATGCCGACACGCTGATTATTCGTGCGGGGGACGAGGTCAGTGGTTTCTACGGCCGTCTCGCCGACGGCATCGCCATTACGGACGACAGGTTGTCCATAGTGTTCAGGATTCACCCGCAGGCCAGGTGGCGGGACGGCGTACCAATCACGTCTCGGGACGTTGTCTATACGTTCGAGTTTCATCGCAGCTACGTGTGGGGTGGCTTATTGTTCGAATTTATCGCTTCGATGGAGGAAATCGACGACCGTCACGTGGCCTTTCATCTGAAATCACCGGTGACGCTGAACAACATCATCGTTATTCAGTTCATCTCGATTCTCCCGGAACACTACTGGCGGGATAGGGATCCCGGTGCCAACACGCTGACGCCGCCGCTTTCCAGCGGGCCCTACAGGGTTTCGGCACTCAAGCAAGGCAGGTTTATCGAATACCAGCGCGATCCGGACTATTGGGGCAAGGACATTCCGGTCAATCAAGGTCGTTATAACTTCGACACGGTGCGCTACGAAGTCTATCGCGATGCGACCGTTACACGGGAGGCTTTTCGCAAAGGCCTCATCGACATATGGACCGAAACAGATGTTCGCTATTGGCATCGCGCATACGATATCCCCGCTTTTGACAAGGGTTGGATAAAGAAGATCCGCCGCAACTTTGGCATCTATGTTGGCGTTCGGCGCAGTATTGCACTCAACAATCGGCTCGACAAATTCAGGGATCGCCGCGTGCGCGAAGCGCTGGCCCTGGCGATGGATTTCGAGTGGCAGAACAGAACGCTGTACTTCGGCTATCACAAGCGGGCGCACAGTTATTGGCCGGACACGATCTTTACCGCCACCGGTCTTCCCGGCGAAGATGAATTGCAGCTACTGGAGCCGTATCGCGAGCAGCTGCCGCCGGAGTTGTTCGAGCGACCGTTTCGCTTTCCGGAAGTCACGTCACCGGAAGATCATCGTGCCAATATTGTTAAAGCGCGGCAACTCCTGGCAGCGGCCGGATGGCATGTCGTAGACGGGGTGCTGAAAAACGCCAGGGGCGAGCCTTTTGAAATCGAGTTTCTGTCACAGAATTCCGAGGATGCCAGAATCCTTCTGCCATACTTCCAGCAATTGGAACGGCTGGGCATTCACGGGACGATACGACTTGCCGATCGCAGCCAATTCGTCAACCGCCGGCGGGAACACGACTTCGACGCCATATTGAAGGAGCAGGGCACGCCGATGCCGCCGGTCATGCTGCTCAAGTCGATGTATCACTCCGAGACCGCCTATCAACCGGTGTCTGAAAACGTTGCCGGGATCAGCCATCCCGCCGTGGATTATCTGGTAGAGCAGGCAAATCTCGCGACGACCCTGGCGCAGATGGTTGCCTCATGCAGGGCCATTGACCGTGTGCTGCTCTGGCAGTACTACCAGATACTGTTGTATGCGGTTGATCTGCCTCGGACCGTGCACTGGGACAAGTTCGGCAGGCCGGCGTTCGAATCGAAGTACTGGCCCGCGTTCCCGGATGGCTGGTGGTATGAGCCGGAGAAAGCCGCGCGGATAACAGGTGGTGGCGGGTCGCTCGTATCTTCACGAAAATAATTCGTTGGAGGACAATCGGATACGGCTTCTCTCCTCCTTATTCTGGTGGTGCTACGAGAACATCTGACGATGTTTACTCGCCAAACATTGATCAACTGGCTCAGGACGGCATGCGGCTCAACGGTTTCTTTGCCTCCTCCGCCGTGTGTTCGCCGCTGCGTCATGCACTTTATACCGGGTTGTATCCGATTCGCAGCGGGGCCTATCCCAATCACACCATGGTCGATCCGGAAACGCGCAGTGTTTTTCATCACCTCAAAGGTCTTGGTTATCGGGTTGGGCTCCTCGGCAAGACGCACATCAGTCCTGCGGTTGCTTTTCCTTTCGAAAATATCTCGTCCAGGACCGACGAAATCGACGAGGCAGCAGCCTTCTTTAATCGAGACGAGCAGCAACCCTGGTTCATGGTGTTTGCCTCCAACGAACCCCACGCCCCTTGGCGCAGTGGACCGAGGGAACGTTACGATGCGAATAAACTGACCCTGCCTTCCTGGCTTCACGACAACCAGATTACTCGCAACGCGCTAGCGGACTATTATGCCGAGATTAGCGCTCTGGATGAGCAGGTTGGCAGATTGCTCAAATTCATCGAAGAGGCGGGCCAGCACTCCAAGACCATGGTTTGGTTCTTTAGTGAACAGGGCAGTCAATTTCCCTCGGCGGCAAGTGGAGTCTTTATGACAACGGTATTCGCGTGGCCGGTTTTGTTCGTTGGCCCGGCCACATCCCCTCTGGCGGCTTGGTCGATGCGATGCTTCAATACATTGATGTCGTCCCCACCTTAGTCGAGATTGCCGGTGGAAATCCGCTCGCATCGGACACGGGCCGCATCGGCGCGCCAGACGGAAAACGCGGGTTCGACGGGCGGAGCTTTCTACCTGTGTTGCAAGGAGATCGGAGCGTGCATCGGCAATACGTCTTTGCGCAGCATACTACGGTAGGAGTGTTCGGTTACCGAGAACCCTATCCCAGCCGTGCGGTACGTGACGAGCGCTACAAGCTGATCCGCAATCTGGCTTTTGAAAACGAATTCTGGATCAATGGGATCCATGGTCACGCGGTTTACAAGTCCTGGCAGGAGGACGCTGAAAAGGATCCCGGCCTGGCGCGACGCGTCAAGTTTTTATCCCATCGCCCGGAAGTGGAGTTGTATGACCTCAAGAATGATCCCTTTGACCAGAACAATCTGGCTGGCCAAACTGAGTATCGGAAAATCGAATCTCGTTTGGGAAAGGAGCTGGATGACTGGATGCAGCAACAGGGTGACCTTAAAGAGGATGAAAATTTGATGATTCCGAGAATGTTGGTTACAACTTTTCTGGCGCTGGTTTTGGTTTCAGCCAATGGGAAGGAAAACCAACATGAAGATACTTTTTCTATCAAGGGAAAATACGCTTTATAATTCCTATTCTCTCGACCCAGTTCGAGCAGCCAGGTTCCCCTGCCATAACCAGGCTCGGGAGTTTCACTCTATTTTGTTGCTTGCCACGTCTCGTAGGTCCCCTAAACTAGCCGGATGCGACTCAAACTCTATATTCTCATTTGTGTACTAGGCTTTCTGACCGGTTGCGGATCTGCACCCGTCCGAGAGACGGGGCCGGGATTCTTCTTTTTGAATTCGATCAAATTCAGGGACACCGATGGGTGGGAGCGAAGCTATATGCGCGCTGAATTGACCGCAAAGTGCGACGGTCCCTGGGCATACGAGAGCGTTCGAATTCAACAGGGGAAGCTACCCCAGGGCATTTTTCTGCTTGGCGGGGAATTCTCGGGCGCGCCGGTAAGGGCGGGCGCCCGGCTCGTACAGGTGAGAGTCGTGAAACCCAGTTGCAATGGTGTCGTGTACGACGGCAAGCACCTCTGGGTTCGGTTCGACATAGGAGGCGAACGGCCCAGGCGTCAAGACACTGACTCGACCCCTGCGATCCAGCGCCAGCCCAAAAAAAAGCGCACCCCAATGAGGTGCGCCTTTATTACTGCTTAGGATCCTAAAAGGATCTTAACGACTGTTACAGCTGATAGTTGAACGTGATGCCGATCCGGCGCTCATCGGTTACCGTGCCGGTAACAGGTGAGGTTACGCCGTTACCTTCACCCTGCCTATAAGCCTGTACCGCGATCAGATCAAGCAGATTGGTGACCCAGCCGGTAATCGAATAGGTTCCCGACGGTGAAGTCCAGTTGGCGCGGAGATCCCAGCGGGTGTAATCCGGTACGCTGTATATATCCAGCTCGGCCTCATCCATATACATCTTGTCGCGCCAGCTCAGGATGGTCAGAATGTCCAGGCTTCCCCACTCGGAGGCGATGGGGACGCCATACGTCAGGGTCGCCGAAAACTTGTGCTTCGGTGAACCCCTTAACTGATTACCGGTAAAGTCCCTGATACCGGTATTATTGAGTACATGCTCGTTCCCTTCATCGTCTGTGACAGTAATGGTCGACGCCTCTGGCAAGAATCCCTCGGGGTTACAACAATAGACTGTCTGGTAAGGAGCGTGCTTGGAGTTTATCAACTCGTAGAATCCGCGCAGGGTAAAGAGATCGTTAATCTGCCATGCGCCCTGAAATTCGATGCCGGAGATCGTCGTACCGTCAAGAACAACCGACTCACCGATCCACAGTCTTGTAGGATTGGGCGGTACTCCATACTCCTCCGGCCGACGAAGGCGCCCATGCTGCGTCCAGTGAGCGCTGAAATCCTGGTGGTAAGCCGAAAGCTCGAGTTGCACGGTGCCATCGGCAAACAGTCCCTTAAGGCCGCCTTCGTAGTTGATCATTTCTTCGGCATCCCAGCCTTCACCCAGCCCCTGCGCGAAACCTCTGAAACCGCCAGGACGATAGCCCTTGGAAATCCGGGCGTACCACATCATGGTATCAGACGGGGTATATTCCGCACCGATGTTCCAGGTTGTTTCCTTCCAGGTCCTGCGCTTGGAATCCAAAAAGGTCCGGTCAGGGGGTACGACCAGACCTGTGCTAGGATCCGTGACGCCGCCTTGAAGACAACAACGGTAGTTCATATGCTTGTTTCGCAGTATGGCAAACGTCTCAAAATAGATGACCTCACCGTCTGCATCCCTGACCGGGCTGATACCGCTGAAATCATTCTGGTTGTGCTCCTTGTGGTCATCGTTGTAGCGGACACCGCCAAACACCTTCCATTGGTCGTTCAGCACGTATTCGGCGTTGGCGTAGATAGCCTGGTAGGTGTACTCGACATTCCCATAGAAAAACTGGTAGGCGGAACCACCAGCAACATGGGTACCGCTGTTGGTCACGTCGCTCCAGAAGTCTGATGGAGCAGATCCGACACAGCCATAATAGAGACCGACGGTACTGTTCTCCGGCTTGCTTGGGTCCAAGGCGTTACGCCACAGACGACCAGGATGACGCTCTTCCAGTGACGCTTCACATAGAGCGGAGTTATCCTGATAGAACACCGGGATATTATTGTTGTCGTCGCCGGTTCCCACGCCGTTGAATCCCCTACTATATATATAGGGCTCTTCACCGTCGATAAGGGTGTAGCCAAAGGTGTAGTTGAACGGGCCATCGTTGTTGGAGACCAGAGACAATTCGTGACTGTCCTGATCCGAAGTGAAATTCTGGATGACCATTCGGTCCGAGTAGGCGCCGTTGCCCCTGCCATCCAACGCACATCGGGGGTGGGTCTGACCCGCGACCAGTTCACCGCTAATTACCCGCGGGTGAATGGCGGAGCAGACGCCGCCTCCTTGTCTGTTGGTGTTGTCCCAGTCTGATCCTCTCCAAGTCCGGGTGTCCCGATTGCCGAATTTGTAGATCAGTTCATGGCTGTCGTTGAGGGCGTAGTGCGCCTCCAGGGTCATCGCTTCCTGCGAGTTTCTCTCGAAAATGGGGGCATTCAGTTCAATCGCAAGTGTCAGATCTTCCCCATCACAGACCACCGGCGTACCCGGATCGCGGGTGCCATCCGTGTTGAATCCCGGGCAGTTTACCACGGCCGCATTCTGCCCCAGGCCGAAATTCGGATTGATCCGATAGATGGGATTGCCGGCCGCGTCGGTGATGCAAGTCCGGGTCGTTTCCTGGGTTGCGGGGTCGATTTCGCAACGGGGATTACCGAAGTTATCCAGCTCGAACTCCTCCTCGGAGTCACGCGCGCCGATAAGCAGCGAGACTCGCGGGGTACCCTCGTCTGTAAGTTTCGAGTAACGCGCGGTGATGTCCCAGCGATCATTGGTAAAGCGCAACTGCGGTGAATAGATCAGCTGATCCGGTATGCCTCCGTCGGGCCCAACGCCAACGTTCTTGATCAGCCCGTCGCCAACCAGACGGCTCAGGCCCAGGCGATAGGAGAAGTTACTCTCGCCAATGGGACCGCCAAAGGCAAGATTACCCTGTTGGGTTGCCTGATCGGTAAACTCTGCCGACGCTTTCATGTCCCACTCTGCGGTCGGCTTTTTGGTGACGAAATGGATGGATCCTCCGATAGCGGCTTTACCGCCGGTCGTGCCCTGGGGGCCGCGCGCTATCTCGATGCGTTCAACGTCGAATATGGCGCCCGAGTCAAGACCGTAGGACTGGTCGCTAAAGACACCGTCGATATAAACCGCGACCGCGAAGTCCTGGAAGAAGCTGGTAGCGCGGACAGTAGCGTTGCCGCGTATATTGATGTGGCCGTCCGCCTGCATGCCACCGCCATTGCTGCGCTCACCGACCTGCATGCCGGGTACGAGAACCTCCATATCATTGATGTTCTGGATACCCAGTTTCTGTATCATGTCCGCGTTCCAGCCGGTGACGGTCATCGCCCGGTCGATCGACTTTATTTCGCCGCGCTCGCCGGTGACGATGATCTCCTCTACCAGAGAATCGTCGTCGGCGTCGCCCCCGTCTTGCTCTTGAGCCGCCGCGGGCAGGCAGAATGCCATGCCGCTCGCGGTCAATGCCGCAATGGAGAGCTGTCGCCAGCTTATGGTATTTGTAGTCATGCAATCCCCCCTGTTCGGTTATAAAACGGAACCAGCGACGATTGCATCCCTGGGGGGTGGTTGTTACACCTCGCGCCGGCCAGCGATGCCGCGCCGACGGTGTCCTCTCACGTAACTACACTGCCGAACGTACACCAAAGATGCGGTGGTTTCAAACTGACGTACTGTCCAACGCGAAGTGAGGGTGAAACGGGTGTCCGGGGCATCATTCGGGGATGATCGTGGACATCCAGACGCGGCGGCTACGCACCATGGAGCAGCTTCGCGCCTTTGCGGAAGGCAACGAGGCGGTGGACTTTCGACCCGGGGACCGCGGCGAGGCGTACGGGTTCGTGCGGGACGCGCTGGTGCGGTTCGGCCACGGGGGGCTCGGCAAGCGCGACAAGGGCGTGGTGCTGCGCTTCCTGGTCGCCGCGACCGGCATGTCGCGCCAGCAGATGGAGCGGCTGGTGCGGCAGTGGCGGGAAACCGGCTCGATCCGGGACCGCCGCGGGGGAAGCCGCGGGCGGCCGTTCGCGCGCAAGTACACGGCGGCGGATATCCGGCTGCTGGCGGAAGTCGACGAGGCGTTCGACCAGATGTCCGGGCTGGCGACGCGCGAGATCCTGCGGCGGCAGTTCGAGGTGTTCGGGGACGCCCGCTTCGAGCGTCTCGCGAGGATCTCGAACGGCCACGTCTACAACCTGCGCGGCTCCGCGGCGTATCGCGCCAAGCGCGCGTTGTGGACGAAGACGCGGGCGTCGTCGGTGGCCATCGGCCTGCGCCAGGCGCCGAAGCCCAAGGGGCGCCCCGGCTTCGTCCGCGTCGACACCGTCCACTAGGGCGACCGCGACGGGGCCAAGGGCCTGTACCTGATCAACCTGGTCGACGAGACCACCCAGTACGAGTTCGTGGGCGCCGCCGTCGGCATCTCCGAGCGCTTCCTGCTGCCGCTGCTCGAGGGCCTGCTGCTGTCCTTCCCGTTCCGCGTCCTCGGCTTCCACGCCGACAAGCAGTGACGCCAGTGCCTGTCGCTTCCATTGGTTAATCTGAGTCGGGTGAATATCGTATTCCGACGCCAATTCATTGACGGTTTTGTCGCCTTTGAATTCTTGGATATAGTAGTCTCTAGCCACCGCAGTTTGACTTCCAGGGGGGGTCAATTTGGTGGACTGACTGAGCATGGCACATGGGTCGTGACCCACTACCCCCCCCAGTCAAGCTACGGCGTAAACGGAGGAACTCCGGATTGCGTCGGTCCTCCGTCCGTATCATCGGATAAGGGGGAATACCGTGTCCATCAAACTATTGAATGGTGTTGCCGCCGCACTGGCCGCGGCCATATTCGCCACTTCCGGCGGGGCGGCCATCGCGGCCGAGGCAGCAGAAGCCACAGATGATCAAGTAATCGAAGAAATTGTTGTCACCGGTATCCGCGGCAGCTTGCGCCGGGCGATCGACATGAAGCGCAACGCGGACAGCATCATCGATACCCTGGTCGCCGAGGACATCGGCAAGTTTCCGGACCAGAACCTGGCCGAGTCGATGCAACGCATAACCGGCGTTGCCATCGACCGGATGCGCGGCGAGGGCTCGATGGTCTCGATCCGGGGCTTAGGTCCGGAGTTTACGCGTGTGCTGATCAACGGCCGCACGGCGCTGTCGGGCGGTAGCGAATCGTGCGCCGGATCCTGCCCAGACGCCCAACGCACCCAGACTCGGGTATTCCGCTTCGAGTCCATGCTGGCCGAGCTCGTACAGGCGGTCGAAGTGCATAAGTCGGCAAAGGCGAATCTGCTCGAGGCCGGTTTGGGTGGCACCATCAACATCCGTACCCGGCGGCCGTTCGACAATGGCGGGGAACGGATTTTCGCGGCCAACGCGATCGTCACCGACGACGGGCTGGCCGACGACAACGGCTATAATTTCGCGGCGGTCTACAGCGACACGTGGAACGACGGGCTCGGCTTTCTCGTCAGCGTCGCGGGCGACGAACGCACATTGCGCGAGGACTGGTTCCGCATCGGGGGCTATCGGCCGAGGGTGTTCAACAACGCCGTCGATTTGAACGGCGCTCCGTTGCCGACCTGCACGTTGATCGAAGGCATAAACACGGCGTGCGCGTACGCGCCCAGTGGCCTCGCCCAGGGTACGCTCATCGAGGACAACCAACGGCTCAACCTGAGTGCCGCGCTGCAGTGGCGCCCGAACGAGCAATGGGACATCACCGTCGACGTTAGCCACTCGGGTCTGGACCGCGATTACGAAGACTACCACTCGATGTGGATGTACTTTATTGGGGTCGCCAACGCCGCCTCGATCGTGCAGTCGGACCAGAACAACATGGTGACGTATCTCCGCACGGAGAACTCGCAGGTGTGGAGCTTCTCGCGGCCCCGGACGGATACGGTCGAAAACCAGACGTTCGCCATAAACGCGCAGTTCACGCCATCGGAAAAGTGGACCCTCTCGTACGATGTGTCTCACTCCATTGGGGACAGGGAGCAGGTTAGACCTGACACTTACTACTTCCAAACGGGCGTGCCCGGTGTCTACGATGCCCGTGACAGGTACCTGCCTTCAATCGCCCTCGAAACCGACCTCTTGGACCCGTCGCTCTACCACTTTGCCATCTTCGCGGACGCACTGAACATATCGGGAGACAATGAGACCGCGTACCGCTTCGACGCCACGTATCACCTGGACGATGGCCTGGCGATCCATGCGGGTATCAGCTTCCGAGACCGAGAGCGTGACTGGCGCCGCTGTTGTGAGTGGGTGGTCGGTCCCCGCGCCCGCCACTTTGGCCCTATCGGCAGCGAGGGCCTGGGCATGGTCGATATCGAATACACTGTATTACCGGTCGACGACCTCCTCTCCGGCATTAGCGGCATCGAGTCGCCCAGAAGCTTCTTGATGCCGATTGCCGACTCGGTCAGGCAGGTGTATCTCATCGACCGTGCGGACGAGCATCCGCCTTCGGTCGCGGCAAGGGCGTCACGCTCGCACGATGAGGACTTCGACTTCTGGGAGGAAACCGTGTCCGTCTACTTCATGATGGATGTGGCCGGCAGCATCGGGGACATACCCTGGTCCGGCAACGTCGGCGTCCGCTGGATCTCGATCGACCGCGCCTCGAACGGCAACGTGCAGCCCGTTAACCGGATCTTCTTGAATGATACGGTGGGTATATGGGAGTTCGACCTCGGGCCCTCCGAGTTTCAGGAGCACGGCAACCGGCTCGCCGAGCTCTTGCCGTCGCTGAATCTGAAGTTCGATATAACCGACGACCTTGTCGGTCGTTTCTCCTGGGGCAAAACGATGACGCAGCCTTCATTCACGCAGCTGAATCCCGGCGGCGAGAAGGACAATAATCCGATGGTTGTCGAAGAGGGCGACCCGAAGCTCAAACCGTACATCGCCGAGCAGCTGGACATCGGGCTCGAGTGGTACCCGATGGACGATGCGATCTTCGCCGTGCATGCCTTCGGAAAGGAAGTGGATGGGTTCATCATCAATGTTTCGGAGCTGAGGGACTGGGTCGACCCGACCACCGGTGGGACGGTGTGTTGTGAGAACGGCTCGAACGTTACGGTGTTGTTCCAGGGACCGGCTAACAGCGACGATGTGTTCATCGGGGGATTCGAGGTCGCAGCACAGTACCTCTTCACGAACCTGCCCGCGCCGTTCGACGGTTTGGGGTTACAGTTCAACCACACCTGGGTCACCACCGACGCTGACTTAAGCAACACGCTGAGGACCGCTACGTTCACCGTGCCGGGCCTGTCCGAGAACACCACCAACATGGTGCTCTTCTACGAGAAGGACAGGATCAGCACGCGGCTCGCATGGAACAAACGCGAAGGCTTCCTGACGGATGTGCCGGCCCTCCACCCGGAGTACACGAACGATTACTGGCAACTCGATGCCGGGTTCAGCTTCAACATTACCGAGGACATCTCGGTTCTGGTTGAGGGCATCAACCTCACGGACGAGAACGTCGACTACTACAACATCATCGGCCAAACCTCGTCGAAAAGGCACCTCTCCCGCATCAGCAACAGCGGACGACGCCTGCAGGCGGGCATTCGCGCTCGGTTTTAGGGGCGGCTCAGGTTCCGTCGTTCAGGCGGAACGAGCAATCTATCCGGGGCGGCCCAGGTCGCCCCGGCTTTCGTTGTGATTCACCAAAAAAAGCGGAACTAAATCGATAGGTTAAACGGATCTGGGAGGCTGTTTTTCTGTCGGCCTTCTTGTTCGACCGGTGCTTGGGGCACGACGTGTTCGCGAAGCTTACTGTTAGGCGAGCAATGAACTTGGTGGCGCAGGCCCACGGGTGGTCCGACCTTGACGAACCACCAGGTGTCGATGACGCGGGCCAGGCCATCAGTCAGATATTCGTACATGGCGGCAGAGTCATTGGGGCGGCCGAACTTGTCCCAATACAGGAAGCGTTCCTCATCCGGCATGTTGAGGGGAATGCGGTAGAACCCCCACAAGAGGATACGGTCCAGGGCCTGGCAGGCAATCAATGCGGTTTCCATATCCGGCGTACGCCGGGCACGCTCGATCAGGAAATCGACCACCGGATCACGAATACCCCCAAGATTGGCTCCTGCTCCCGGCTCGGCATATTCGGAACTGAAATAGTAGTGCAACGACGCCATCGGCGGGTTCACAAAGGAAACGTCATTCAGAAACATGTCGAACTGGCGTTGTTGCCTCACCCTGACGGCCTGGACGGTTTCGAGCAGCCGCAAACGCGCATCAATGCCCAGAACACCAAGCGATCGGATATAGGCAAGCAGTAGCCGTTTCGCCCAGACATGCTGCGTTGCGATCTCCAGCGTAAAAGGCTGGCCCCGCTTGTCCTGCAGCCGACCATCGACGATCACCCAGCCCGCGTCTGCCAACAGCTGACGTGACCGGTCCAGCACAGCCCGGTTCAGGCCGTGCCCGGTCGATACGGGCAATGCATAGGGTTCCGTGAAAACGCGTTCAGGGATCTGGTCACGAAACGGCGCCAGCAGCGCCACCTCCTCCTCCCCGGGCAAGCCCGTCGCCGCAAGTGTCGAGCCTGCAAAGTAGCTCAGTGCCCTGCGCTGGGAACCATGCTGAAGCACACGATTCTGCCACTCGAAGTCGTAGGCCAGGGTCAACGCTTCCCTTACCCTGGGGTCACGCAACGTCTCGCGTGCGGTATTGAATACCAGCGACCACTGCTGCCCGATGATCCTGGCGACCCGACGCGTATCCCTCAAGATACGACCTGACTGCAGCGCGGGAATGTCATTTGCGGCATGCCAGTAGCGAACATCTCTTTCCACGTAAAGGTCGAACAAGCCCTTGCGGAACGCCTCCCGCGCCACCGTGGCGTCCCGGTACACGTCGTAGCGGATCCTGTCGAAGTTGTGGCGACCGCGGTTCACCGGAAGATCACGAGCCCAGTAGTCCTTGACGCGCTCGTACTGGACATGGTCTCGATCATGACCGGTAACCCGATAGGGCCCGTTGCCAAGTGGTACCTCGAGCGAGATTTCATATGGGTCACCACGGCCCGCATAGTAATGTGCCGGTTTGACCGGAAACGTGGTCATCGCCAGAAGATTCGAATGGGTGAACACGTCACGATGGCGAATCACCAGTTCTCTGTCGTTAATGACCTCGAACGACTCGATCCAGGAATCCAGATAAGCCCTGCTGAAAATCGAGGATGGGGCGAACGACGCCAGAGCATGGTAGGAAAAATGCACGTCACGGGTGGTAATCGGAACACCGTCGTGCCAGCGCGCGGCCGGGTTCAATCTGATGAACAGCGACTTTCGATCCGCCGAAAGCGCTATACCGTCCGCAAGCAGGCCATACACCGCCGACAGTTCATCCGCCGACCTCACGAACAACCTGTCGTTGGTTCTGTGCAGACCCGGGGCAGAGCCTACGCCCATACCCCAGGATCCAGAGAAGTTTCGGATCGGGAACGTCGTCGACAGCGTCAGGCTCCCCCCCTTGGGCGCGGACGGATTCGAATACGCGAAATGCGTGAAATCCGCGCGATATTTCAGGTCGTGCAGGAGTGAAATCCCGTGCTGGTATTGCGGTTTCTCGGCGAGACAAGCCGATGACAGCAACAGCAGCGTGGTCACTAGCCTTATGTGGAGCACTGCACCTGAACTCACGCGAGCCGGTGATCCTGATCGAGAGTCCCTGCCCGAAAGATCGAGCCGTGCGAGAGGTCGAAAGAAAAAAGACCGGCCCCTGGCGATGTCGCGGTTATCGGGGAGAGACGCGAATCACCAGGGGCTGCCATCGGCCGGGCTGCGCGCTACAGTCTCCAGCGTACACCGGCCTGGAATCGACGGCCGGCGTGGGTCGCCCCCACGATGTGCTCAATCGTGCTGGTCCCCAGCGCGTTGTAGTAGTACACGTTCTCGTCCGTCAGGTTGATGCCTTCCAGCATCACCGAGACGTTGTCGTTCACTGCATAACCGAAGGACACATCCCATTGCTCGTACGCGTCGACGAACCTGGGGTGCCCCTGGCCGTCGGCAATGGCATCCAGGAAATCATCCCGGTAGTTGTAGGATACGCGACCACTCCACGGGCCCTTCTCGTAAAACAGGGTGAAGTTGATCGTGTCTTCGGACAATCCCGGAATACCGTAGGCCGCACCCGTTAGCTCGTTCTCGAAGTCCGACCCGGAATTGATGCGCGTGTAGTTGGTGACTATGCCGAGCCCATCCCACGGTGCCGGCAGCAGATCCGCAAACGTGCGCTGGAACGCCAGTTCAATACCGGTAAGGTCCGAATCCCCGGTGTTCAGCGGTCTGAAGGCAATTAGCACAAGGGGTTGGTTGGTCTCAGGATCAATGATACCGGGCCATGGGGTTGGAGTTTGTTCCTGCTGAACGAACCCTTCGATATTCTTGCCAAAAAGACCAACGGAGGCAATCGAGTAGTCGTCAAAATACCATTCCACCGCCAGGTCGAACTGCACCGCGGTGGTCGGGTCCAGCGTACCGTTGCCGCCACGCGTGGTCCGGTTCCTCGCCTGAACGGTTTGTCGCGGACTCAGGTCAAGAAACCTTGGGCGAGTCATCACTTTTGCTGCCGCAACTCGCACGACGATTTCCTCTGTAGGATCGAATCGTAGATTCAGGGAGGGCAATATCTCCGTGTAGTCATGGCCGATTTCGGTAAACTCAGGAGCGGAAGTAATGATCTGAGGCGCCGTTGGGTCGCTATAATCGATATGGATGGGTCGCGAGATTTCCCCTATCGACCCGGTGCTGTTGTCCACATGGCGTACGCCGAAGTTACCAGTATACGGCGCATCGCCGAGTTCACCGGCAAACGTCACCATCGCATAAATCGCGTTGCCATCGTCGTCGTGATTGAGGTCTTCGTTAAAAGGCAGGCTAAAGTCCGGAAAGTTGGCTTGAGACTCCGCCGTATGCCCCTGCCAAGGCATAAGTTGCTCATGCGAGACGTTTGAAAGCTCATTTATCAGAAAGTCACGGTTCGGGGCAGGAGTATTCGCCGGGAAATCCATACCGAGTCCGGAGAGGAAGTCTCCCTCCGCCGGGTGCGCAACGCCACCGCCGTGTGCGGTTATCGGATCCCCCCGCCAGGTGGTGGTACCCATATACCGAGACCTGTCACGGCGATCCTGCCGGTACGTTCTGGCACCCACCTGGACTGTCTGGAGCCAGTCCCCGTCATGCTCGTAAGTGACATCTACCCTGAATTGAGAATTCCGATCATCGACCAAGTGGCCTGCCCTGGACGACCAGACGACGTGATACCAGGCGGGGTCGGTTATCGGGTCAGTCGAGGTCATCGACGGTAATCTGCCCGAACCGTATTTCTCCCAGGTCATCTGCGTACGGGTGTGTCGCATCAGGGCACCCTCAAGGAAAATGGGCGCTTCCGTGTCAGAGACCGACGCATCGACGTTGACGGCAAGGTTATCCGTGGCCTGGAATTTGACATTGACACCGAGATTCACGTTTTCCGCGCTGACCTCCTCTACCTGGTTCGAAAGGAACAAGCCCGCCGTGGTAGAGATCTTGGTGAATATGGTTTCACCATTGTCTTGTATGAACTCAGCTTCGGTGATTCTTCCGTTCCCCTGGCGGATGCGGTAGTCCCGCCAGTAATCAGCCTCATTCGTCTCGTTGTCGGCGAACAGCACATCGAATGTGATATCGAGCTCATCCGACGGTTGCCATTGCAGCGACGAGGAGACATTCAGGCGATCGCGGTCCGTGGTATGCAATTCCGCATTGAGCTGCTGCGGATAATAGCCGCTGCCTACCTGCACGCCGTCGACGTTGACTGTTCTGAAAACATGCGACCATCCCCGCAGGTTGTCTGTCCGAAAGACTCGATTGTCCCACTGTGCTGACACCATGAAACCCAGGTTATCGGTCAACACGTCGCTGTACATCGCAAATACACCGGGCGCTGTGTCGTCCGCCAGCTCATTGATCGTGGAGTCGAAAGAGAAGGCGGCGTGCCGCTCGCCCAGTTCAAGGGGTCTGCGTGGTTGAACGTCGACGAAACCGCCGAGGCCGCCCTCGACGTGGTCCGCCCGCGGCGACTTATGGACCTCCACCGCCTGCACCAGCCCGGACTGGAATGCGTGGAAGCCGACCGCGCGTGACTTGGGGTTGCTGTTGCCCACGCCGTCGAAGTCTCCCGGGGCGACGTTGGACGCTGAGACACGCCCATGGATTGTCGTCATCACAAACTGTGGGCCGAGTCCACGAACGCTGACAAACGCTCCCTCGCCTGACTTGCGGTCGATGGCGACGCCGCTCACCCGTTGCAGGGATTCGGCCAGGTTCTGATCAGGAAACGCGCCGATATCTTCCGCGGTGATCGCGTCGACAAAGTGATCGGCATTTCGCTTTCTTTCCAGCGACTGCTGGAGGCTGCCACGGATGCCCGTGACGACAATTTCTTCGATTACTTCTTCATCTGCGGCTTCTGCTGCTGCTTGTGCTTCCGCCGCGCCTGTTACCGGCGCCAGCACCGCCGCGGCCAGGAATGCCGTCGCCCGTCTGAAAAATGACTGCTTGTCTTGCATGGTTTCGCTCTCCGTTAGTGACTCCTCTGGTCTGATCGACGCCGATGGGTTGCTGTATCGCACGACGATCACTCCTCGCTTTATCGGGTCGAAAGCCAACGGGGTGGACCCGACCCGTTTCGGTGGACAGTTTATCATTTGAACAAGCGGGCTTTGCGGCCCCACTCGTCCTTGATCGGGGCGATCCCCGATGCGGAGCGATTCCAGTCCTGATGGGGATTCAAAGCACATGGCTCAACGCTGTCTGGCGACGGAACGCCATCCTCCACCGCCGCTGCTGTTGTGGCGTACAGCGCCACCATGCCCTAGCTAGGTGATCCTCCGCCGCGGATTCGAAGTGCCGAGACAACACATTATCCGCGCTGCCTTCCGCGTCTCCGCCTCTAGGCTACGTGGCCTCTATCTCACGCCGGGCCGCCGTCGCCAGGAATGCCGAACGGGTCATGCGGCGCTGTCTGGCCTCGTCGTCGATGGCTTCCAGGAGGCCGCGGTCGAGGGAAATGTTGACCCGTCGCGAGGATCCCCGGTCGAGAAGGAGTGGGATCAGCACGAGGTCGGCCTCCCTGCGCCAGTCCGTCAGTTCCGGGTCGGCCTTGATGGCGTCGATCGTGCGTGGCTCCGGAATCGCCTCGCCGTCCTCCGCAAGGCCCTCGACGTGGAAGGCCAGGGCTTTGCTGCCGTGCCGAATGGCGTCGTCGACGGTGTCTCCGACCGACACACAGCCCGGAAAGTCGGGGAAGCTGACACCGTAGCCAACCTCGTCCCGGTGGATGAAGGATACGTAGCGCATCGTCTCTTTCCTCCTTGCGCGCTCCATCCCGCCTGCCGGTAGATCGACGCCACCGTTCCGTGCGGAATGTCCTTGTTCGGGTGCGGTATCGTGTCCCGTCCCGGTTTGGCAGGATGCCTGAACTGCCAATGGCTCCCCTTGGTGGCCACATGCTCCCAGCCGTCCTGCTCAAGCATGCGGATGAGCTTTCCGCTGTTGCGTTCCAAAGCCGGCTCCTCGTTGTGTATCAATACACACAAAGCGATGGTCCGATCAACGACCTCGTCAGACTGAACCGGGCGCGATCCGCCCCGAGCCGGTTGGTGTCGTTCCGCGGGCCGAGTTCGGGGGAGCGGGAGTGGCGATTCTGGCGACCCCCCTCAAGACGCGCGAAGCGGGAGAACTCCTGCAATCCCAGGCGTCATCCGAACATCATTGCGTGGAACAAACGGCTCCGATTCCATGAACGATAGTGCCCGCCGCCGTATGGACGGTCAAACTTGAAGCATGTCAAACTCTCAAGCCCCGGCAACGGCACGTCCCAGCCACAGCAAGGCTGATAGCATGACCGCCCGAATTCTCGACGGCAACGCAATCGCAGCGTCCATTCGGTCACGGATCGCCGCAGCCGTGGCGGAGCGGCGCGAACGGGATCTGCGACCGCCTGGCGTCGCCGTACTGCTGGTCGGAGACGATCCTCCCTCCGAAATCTATGTCCGGCTGAAGCAGCGGGATTGCCGCGAGGTGGGCTTCAAGCACGATATTCGCCACCTCTCGGCCAATACCCAGCCCTCGGAGCTGGCAGCGATGATCGATGAACTCAACGCCGACGACAGCATCGACGGGATCCTGGTGCAGTTGCCCCTGCCGCCCCAGTTCGACGCCTCCCGAATCCTCGAACGCATCGACCCCGCCAAGGATGTCGACGGCGTGCACCCCTACAACATCGGCTGCCTGGCCCTGCGCAGGCCGACGCTGCGATCCTGCACGCCCAAGGGCATCATGACGCTGCTTGAGCACACCGGGCAGGAATTGCGCGGTCTCGACGCGACCATCGTCGGCGCCTCCAACCATGTCGGCAGGCCGATGACGCTCGAACTGCTCCTTGTCGGCTGCACCGTCACCTCCGCACACAAGTTCAGCAGGGACGCGGCGAGCCACGTCGCGGCCGCCGACATCGTGGTATCCGCCACCGGTCAACGCGGTCTCATTCGCGGCGACTGGATCAAGCCTGGCGCGATCGTCATCGATGTCGGCATCACGCGCGAGAACAACAAGCTGTACGGCGACGTCGACTTCGAGGCGGCGGCCAAACGCGCCGCATGGATCACCCCCGTGCCGGGCGGCGTCGGCCCCATGACGCGGGTGTCCATGCTCGAGAACGCGCTCGAATCCGCCGAAGCGACATGACGGCGCTGTTCGTATCGGACCTGCACATAGACGCCGACAGGCCGCAGGTGCTCCAGGGACTGAATGACCTCGTCGAGCGCGAGGCCCCTGCAGCCGATGCCTTCTACATTCTGGGTGATCTCGTCGAAGTTTGGATCGGCGACGACGACGACTCCGAAACCGCCGAGGCGGTGCGCGAAGCGCTGTCCCGGGCGGCGCGCCTCTGCCCGTTGCACATCATGCACGGAAACCGTGACTTTCTCTTCGGCCAGCGGTTCGCCCGGGAAGTTGGAGGCGAAATCATCGACGACCCGCACATCGTCGATATCGACGGGCATCGGGTGCTCCTGACCCACGGCGATGCGCTCTGCACGGAAGACACCGCCTACCAGCTCGCGCGACAGTTGTTTCGCTCCGAGGCGTGGCAAAAGGACATTCTCGGCAAGAGCCTCGAGGAGCGCCGTCAACTGGCGCGGCAGATGCGGCAGGAAAGCAGGCGGGCGAACGCGAACAAGCCCGAGAACATCATGGATGTGACGCCGCACGAAGTCGCCGCACTGATGCGCCGGACCGGCTGCACGACGCTCATTCACGGGCATACGCATCGACCCGGGATACACGACGTGCCCCTCGGAGACGCGGTAGGCACGCGCTACGTGTTGGGCGACTGGGACCGATGCGGCTGGTTCATCCGTTTCGACAAGGCGCCCGAGCTCGCCTGTTTCGCGCTTTAGCTTTAGCCGGAAGGCGCGCAGGCGGCCCGCCGTGGAACCGCAGTTCCTTGTCCGGGGCCAGGATCAACGCCCGCTCGGCCTCGAGCAGTTCCCGCGCGCGATCATCGATCTGCGTCCCGGCGCAATGGCGGGCGAGGCTCAGGTAGATCTGGAAGTGGCGCGCTTCCGAAGCCAGCAGGTCCGCATAGAAACGGCCCAGGTCACCGTCGATCCGCTGCGATAGCCGATGGAAGCGCTCGCACGAGCGCGCCTCGATGATGGCGCCGACGATCAGGCTGTCGATGACGCGTCCCGGTTCGCGCTGGCGGACACGGGAGAACAATCCGCCAGCGTAGCGTGACGACGAAAGGTGGCGATAGGTCACGCCGCGGGCTTGCATCATCTTGAGCACCTGCTCGAAGTGCCGCAACTCCTCCCGCGCGAGCTTCGACAGCGCCGTCAGCAACCGTGGCCGGTCGACGTGGCGGAACAGCATGTTGAGCGCCGTGCCCGCCGCCTTCTTCTCGCAGTTGGCGTGGTCGATCAGCAGCGTGTCGAGCGAACCAAGCGCGGCATCCACCCAGGCGTCGGGGGTGTCGCAAGCCAGAAACGCGCGAACGGGAGCAATGTCCGTTTCGGTCATTGCGCGAGAATACGAAAGTTGCGCTCGTAGGCGGCGGTGGCCCGGGCGTAGAACTCGCGGTCTATGGCGCCGAACAGCTCTTCCGCCGCGATCCCGGCGGCGAAGCTTGAGCGGGCAAGGCCAAGCGAGGCCAGATCCGGCCTCCCCCGAATCCGGCGCAGGATCTCGTAGGCAGCACTCAGACCCGACCAGTCTGGCGCCGGAGCGATCTTCAGGGACGCGGCGGCTTCAAACAGGACGGCTTCGTTGTCGATCAGCACATATTCCGCCACGGCAGCATCGCGCAGGTCCTTGAGGCGCCGCCATACGGCAATTCGCTGCCCGTCCGCATACCCGTTCCACCCGGTCACTTCGTGGGCGAAACGCTTGCAGCCGCGGCAGATCAGGTCACCGTAGGTGGTCGAGCAGATACCGATACACGGCGTTTGCCGCATCCTCAAGCCGTCGGATCCTCAGCCAATCAGCTACAAGTCATGGTTGTGCAGCGCTATCTGGTCGCCATCGAGTTCGGTCTGCCGAAGCAGCTTGCTCGCGTCGTTCCGGTCGAGGGACAGGCGGTCGAGATAGGCTTCGTCGATGTCGCCGGTCACGTAGTGCCCATCGAACACCGAACAGTCAAAAGCCTCGAGGCTGGGATTGCCTTCCTGCGCGGAGGCGATGAGGTCTCCGATGGTCTGGTAGATCAGCCAGTCGGCGCCGATGATCCGGCCGATTTCCTCTTCCGTGCGGTTGTACGCGACGAACTCGTTCGCCGCCGGCATGTCGATGCCGTAGACGTTCGGGTAGCGAACCGGCGGCGCCGCGCAGGCGAAGTACACCTTTCGCGCGCCGGCGTCCCGGGCAAGCTGGATGATCTGCGTGGTGGTCGTTCCGCGTACGATTGAATCGTCCACCAGCAAGACGTTCTTGTCTTTGAATTCCAGCTCGATGGCGTTGTGCTTCTGCCGGACGGACTGCCGCCGCTGGCTCTGCCCGGGCATGATGAAGGTCCGGCCCACGTACGGGTTCTTCACCAGGCCCTCGCGAAACTTGACGTCCAGGCGATGCGCGAGCGGCAGGGCCGCCGTGCGCGCCGTGTCCGGGACGGGAATCACCACGTCGATGTCGTGGTCGCGTTGCGAGTAGTGGTCGACGATACGGTCCGCCAGCGTCTCCCCCATCCGCAGGCGCGCCTTGTACACCGAGACTTCATCCATGATGGAGTCCGGGCGCGCGAAGTAGACGTGTTCGAAGATGCACGGCGAATAAGCGCGCTCCGGACCGCAGCGCTTCGTGTGAAGGTTGCCGTCAACGTCGATATAGACCGCTTCGCCGGGCAACACGTCCCGTATCAACTCGAATCCGAGGGTGTCGAGCACGACACTTTCCGAGGCCACGATGTACTCGGTGCCCGAGTCCGCCTCGCGCCGCCCGAAGACCAGCGGCCGGATGCCGTAGCAGTCGCGAAATCCCACGATGCCGCCGCCGATGATCATCGCCACCACGGCGTAGGCGCCGCGGCAGCGCCGATGCACGCCTTGCACAGCGGCGAAGATGTCGTCCGCATCCGGCGTCTGGGCGCCGGTCTGATCCAGTTCGTGCGCGAAGACGTTGAGCAGAATCTCGGAATCCGAGTCGGTGTTGACGTGGCGTCGATCCTCGTGGAACACGTCCCGTTCCAGTTCCTCGGCATTGGTCAGATTGCCGTTGTGCGCAAGCGCGATGCCGTAGGGCGAGTTGACGTACATGGGCTGCGCTTCCGCCGAACTCGAAGTTCCCGCGGTCGGGTAGCGTACATGCCCTATCCCGAGGTTCCCGACCAGGCGCTGCATATGCCGCTGCTCGAAGACATCGCGCACCAGGCCGTTCGCCTTGCGCAGCTGTACCCTGGTGCCGTCGCAGGTGACCATGCCCGCCGCATCCTGGCCGCGGTGCTGCAACGCCGTCAATGCGTCATACAGCGCCTGGTTGGCCTGGGCCCTGGTCACGATTCCAACAACGCCACACATCAGATTTCCATCGAGCCCCGCTCCCGGGTCCCGGCATCCAGCGATCCCAGGTCCGCCGGTTCCGCGCCCGTCAAGCGAAACAACCTGAGGATGTCGTCCTCGAAAACGAGCAACTCCGGCCGCAGCAGGGACTCGTCCCACCAGACGCTTGTCTCCGCGAAGGGCCGCATCAGGATGAGCCCGGCCACCACGACCAGCCCGCCGCGCAACGCGCCGAACATGAAGCCGAGGAACCGGTCGGTGCCACTCAGGCCGGTGGATTGAATCAGCTTGGCCAGTGACCACTGCGAAAGGCCACCTGCGATCAGTACCCCAAAGAAAACGGCGAGAAAGGCGATGACGACGCGGATCGGCCGACTCGCCTCGATAGCAGCCGACAGGTGATCCGCAAGCAGCGGGGCGAGCAGCATCGCACCAGCGATTGCGCAAACCCAGATAACGAGCGAAACGAGTTCCTTGACCAGCCCCCGGGCCAGCCCGATCACGGCCGACAGCAGAATGAGGCAAACGATGACGATGTCGGCCGCGGGCAGTATCAAGGCCGTGTCCTCCGGCGTGCGTCGCCTGTGTTGGGCAAGGACATCAATACCCGAACCTGACCACAATGGCGTCGACGCCATAGCGGTCGGACAGCTCCGACTTGAGGCGATCGGCATCTTCCCGGTCAATCATCGGACCAACGGCGACGCGCGTCCGTTTTTCCGGCCTCTGGCCCGCCACTTTCAACTTCGAGGTCAACACGTGGTAGCCGTCCGAGCGCAACCGGTCACCCAACGCTTCGGCACGTTCATGCTCGGCAAAGCTGCCAACCTGGACGGCCCACGCATCCGCCGGCATCTCCAGCGGCTCGTCCTCCTCGGCAAGCACGGGTTCGCCGATCTTGACCCCCGTCTCGAGCCGATAGCCCTCGGCGTCCGTTTCCGCCAGCACTTCATCGCGCCCGGCGATGGTTGAAGCGAAGTCCGGGACAGGTTCGTCCTGCACCGCCTCCACGGCACTGACGTCGATGTGCTGTTCGTCCAGCGGCGGCAACTCCAGTGGATCGAGCCCGTCACCGTCGAAGAGCATGGGGAAGAAAATCGCCGCCAGGGCGACCAGAAGGATGGTTCCGGTAACCCGGTATCGGGTCTGGTCGCTCAGCATTGAGCGTAGCCGGAAGTTGCCGCGAAAGGTCGGGGGCTGGAACTACTTTGCACGGATCAGTTCTTGTCGCGCGCGGGCCACGGTATCGAACGAACCGAGCACGAGGATACCATCGTTTACCTCCGTAGTAGATACGGCATACGCGATGGCGTCCCGCGTTCGGGGGTGTCGCGCGTGCCGAACGGGCAGCCGTCTGCCCAGTTCTTCGGCGCTCAGTCCCCGAGGCGCGGCGTTGTCCGTGACCACCCAACGGTCGACTCGGCCGGCAAGAGCCATGGCGACGCCGGCATGATCCTTGTCTTCCAGCATGCCGAGAATCGCGACCGCGATGCGCCCCTCCAGGTTCTCGCGAAGGAACCGCGCCGCATGCGGGTTGTGCGCGACATCGAGCACCCACCGGCGGGCGTGCGCGTCCAGGCGTTCGAGACGACCCGGAATCGTCGCGAGACGGCAAGCTTCGGCAAGTGTGGCCGGTTCGAAGTCCGGCTCGATCATGGCCAGCGCCTGCAACGCTGCCGCAGCATTGTCCGCCGCTACCCGGGGGCGTTCGCCGACCCGGACCCGCCGGCCATCGAACAGCTTCACGTCCCAGCCGCACCCGTCGACGGCGTGCTGATAGTCGACTCCGTTCGCGACGAGCGGCGCGTGAAGTTCCGCCGCCCGCGCGCGAACGGAGTTCGGCATCTCGCGGGCGCCGAATACGACCGGCCGTCCCCGGCGCATCACTCCCGCCTTCTCCGCGCCGATGGCCTCGACATCGGGGCCGAGGTAGTCCTGGTGCTCAAGGCCGATGCTCGTGATGATCGCGACATCCGCATCGACGACGTTGACCGCGTCAAGACGTCCCCCGAGCCCCACCTCAAGCACCGACGCGTCGACCTTGCGCTGGCGGAATACACTGAACGCCGCGAGGATCGCGTACTCGAAGTAGGTGAGCGCCACGTCCTGGCGGGCGGCTTCCACGGTTTCGAAAGCGGTCACGATCTCCTCGTCTTCGACTTCCGCAGCATCGACGCGGATACGTTCGTTGAAGCGCGCGAGGTGTGGCGAGAGCGTGGTCCCAACGGTCCGGCCCGAGGCCAGCAGCAGGCGTTCCAGGAAAATCGCCGTCGACCCCTTGCCGTTCGTGCCAGCCACCACGAAATTGACGGGGGCTGGCGGATTGAGACCGGCACGGGCGGCCACCTCCGCCACGTGTCCGACTCCCCGAACCACGGTTTTCGGGTGTTCGACGCCGATGCGCTCCAGCCAGCCCGCGAGGTCGCCGGCCCCTGGGGCACGCAGTGTTTCGCCCCCGCCCAGGTCCGCTCTTTCGCCCATCCCGGCCCTCACAACGTGTCTATGGCGTCCCGCAACAGGGCCACCCGCTTCTCGAGCGCAGCCGGGATGCTGGCGGGATCGTCCCGGCGTTCCCCCATGACGTCCACCAGCATGCTTCCCACGACGATGCCATCGGCTACGCGGGCCACGGCACGGGCCGACTCCGCATCCCGTATGCCGAAGCCTACCTGTACAGGCAGGCTGCACACTTCCCGCAACGCAGAGATATTGCGCGCCACATCAGCAGTGTCGAGGTGGCGGGCACCGGTCACGCCCTTGAGCGACACGTAGTAGATGAACCCGCTTCCACGCTGGGCAATGCGCGCGGCCCGTTCGCTGGATGTTGTTGGCGCCACCAGGAAGATCAGGTCGAGGTCCTGGCGCGCCAACGATGCCTGCGCTTCGGCAGCCTCTTCCGGCGGCAGGTTGACGACGATGAGACCGTCCACCCCGGCTTCCCGCGCACGGCAGGCAAACGCCTCGTACCCCATGCGCATGACGCTGTTGAGATATCCCATGAGCACCACCGGCGTCACGTCATTCCCGTTCCGAAACTCACGGGTCATGTCCAGCACGGAGGCCAGCGTCACCCCGTTTGCGAGGGCGCGTTCGGACGATCGCTGGATCGACGGCCCCTCGGCCTCCGGGTCCGAGAACGGCACGCCGAGTTCGACGATGTCCGCGCCGCCCCGCACCAGGGCATGCAGTGCGGGCACGGTGGCCTCCGGGCCGGGATCTCCGGCAGTGATGAAGGCCGTCAACGCCCTTGTGCCGCCGGCAAGACGCGCAGCCAGCGTTGCGGCCAGCCGGCTCACAGGCCGATGCCGTCGAGTTCGGCCACGGTGTTGATGTCCTTGTCGCCGCGGCCGGAGAGATTCACGATGACGATGTCGGCGGTGGCCATCTTCGGCGCTTCCCGCGCGACCCAGGCCACGGCGTGGCTTGACTCCAGCGCGGGAAGGATGCCCTCGGTCCGGTTCAGCAACCGGAACGCCTCCAGCGCTTCGTCGTCCGTGACCGCGGTATAGCGCGCGCGGCCAATGTCCTTCCAGTAGGCGTGTTCCGGCCCGACGCCCGGGTAGTCGAGCCCGGCCGAAATCGAGTGGGTCTGCATGATCTGGCCGTCTTGGTCCTGCATCAGGTACGTGTGCTGGCCGTGCAGGACGCCCGGGGTTCCCGCGTTGAGCGGCGCCGCATGCTGCTCGGTCCCGAGGCCAAGTCCCGCCGCCTCCACGCCCACCATGTCGACGCCCTCGTCATCCACGAAGGGATAGAACAGTCCCATGGCGTTGGAACCGCCGCCGATGCACGCCACCAGCAGGTCCGGCAGGCGACCCTCGAGACCCAGGCACTGCGAGCGGGCCTCCCGGCCGATCACCGCCTGGAAGTCCCGCACCATCATGGGATACGGATGCGGCCCCGCGACGCTGCCGATGATGTAGTGCGTCGTGTCGACATTGGTGACCCAGTCCCGCATCGCATCGTTCATCGCGTCCTTCAGCGTTTTCGAACCCGATTCGACCGGGACGACCTGCGCCCCGAGCATCTTCATGCGATAGACGTTGGCGCTTTGCCGGGCGATGTCTTCCGAACCCATGTAGACGCGGCACTCCAGGCCTATGCGCGCCGCGACCGTCGCGGTGGCGACGCCGTGCTGGCCTGCCCCGGTCTCCGCGATGATGCGCGGCTTGCCCATCCGCTTCGCCAGCAGGGCCTGACCCACGGTGTTGTTGATCTTGTGCGCGCCCGTGTGATTGAGATCCTCGCGCTTCAGGTAGATCTTCGCTCCGCCCAACTCGGCCGTAAGTCGCTCGGCCAGGTAAAGGGGTGTAGGTCTGCCTACGTAGCTTGCAAGGTCGTGGTCCAGCTCGCGCCGGAAATCGTCGTCGTCCTTCAGCGCCTCGTAGAGCGTGGTCAGTTGATCCAGCGCGTGCATCAGCGTTTCCGCGACGAATCGGCCGCCGTAAGGGCCGAACCGCCCTCCCCGCCGGGGTTCTCGATAGGGTGTCTTATTCGTTCCCGCCACGCCTTACCTCGTCCATGAACGCGCGCACTTTTTCCGGGCTCTTTACGCCCTTCGTCTCGTTCTCGACGCCGCTGCTGACGTCGACGCCGTAGGGACGCAACCGGCGAATCGCGTCGCACACGTTGTCCGGCGTCAGACCCCCGGCGAGCACCAGGGGTTTGATCGCGTTCGCCGGCCAAAGCGACCAGTCGAAAGTCCGGCCCGTACCTCCGCGCGCCGCCGGGTCGAACGTGTCCAGCAAGAATGCCGCCGCGGAGCCATAGTGCTGCTCCAGGGACGTGACGTCGAGAGGTTCCCGGACGCTTATCGCCTTGGCGTACGGCACGCCGAACCGCTCGCATGCCGCGGGCGGTTCGTCGCCGTTGAACTGCAGTAGACCCAGCGGCACCTCGCGAAGCACTGCTTCGATCCGCTCGGGTTCGGCGTCCACGAATATTCCGACCGGGGTGACAAACGGAGGCAGGCAGGCGGCGATGTCCCGCGCGAGGGGCACCGATACGCACCTTGGGCTTCCCGGGAAGAAGTTGATGCCGATGGCGTCACATCCGGCGGCCGCAGCGACCGCGGCATCGCGTACGGTAGTAATCCCGCAGATCTTTGCCCGTACGCGCACCACGCATTCACCCGGCGAAACCGTTGATTTTACGTCAGGCGGATTCCAGCGTCGGCGGCGGACGATAGTCGACGTCGAAATCCGCATAGCTGACCCGCACGAGGTAGAGGCCTGCTGCCGCCGCCGTCGGCGCCGCGCTGGTTCTGTCCCGGCACGCAAGCAACCGCGCCAGGTATCCCGCGTCTTCCTTCCCAACGCCAACGCGGCGCAGGCTCCCGGCGATATTCCGCACCATCCGCAGGAGAAACGCATTCGCGGCGATGTCCAGGACAACCTGGCGGCCGCGCCGGTATACGCTGGCCGAATGCACGCAACGGTACGGGGTGTTCGACTGGCAACCGGCTGCCCGGAACGAACTGAAGTCCTGCTCGCCGAGCAGGCACCGGCAGGCCCTGGACATGGCTGTCTCGTCCAGGCGTTCCGGGGACCAGGCCACCTTTCCACGTAGCAGTGCGGGCGCCGTCTCCGACTCGAGAAAGATGTAGACATAGCGGCGTTCGAGGGCATTGAAACGCGCGTTGAATCCGTCCGCCGCGCGGCGCGACCAGATGACCGAAACCGCGCCGTCCACGAGCGAATTGACCCCCCGGCGCCAGGCTTCCAGCGGTCTCTCGGCATGTGTCGAGAAACTCACGACCTGCTGTGTCGCATGCACGCCGGCATCCGTCCGTCCGGCGGCAGTGACGCGAACCGATTCTCCAGCGACCTCGGAGACTGCCGCCTCCAGGGTCTCCTGGACGGTCGGAACGCCCCGCTGCGCCTGGAAGCCGTGGAAGGCGCCGCCGTCGTATTCGAGTCCCAGTGCGATGATCACGCCGGGTCGCTGTCACTCCAACTGCTGGAGGAGTTGTGCCGCTTCGCGAGATTCGTCATCGCTCCCTTCGGTCATCACTTCCCTCAGGACTTCGCGAGCCTGGTCCGTGCGCCCCAGGTCCAGGAGGGCGCGCGCAAGGTTGAGTTTTGTTTCGGGTCCGATCTCATCGGGGTCCGGGTCCGCATCTCGCTCCGGCTCGGGCGCGGGCCTCCCCGCGCCCACCCGCCGGGCGCCGAGCGGCCGCTGCGGCGGTTCCCCCGAATCCACCCGGCTTGCCCGCCGGCTCCTCGCGAAAACGATCAACACCGCACCAACGAGCAGCACCGCGAGGACGACGCCCATGATCACGTTGGTCGGGATTTTCGCAACATCCCTCGGAGCCCCCGATTGCGGGGCGGCCTCACGCTCCTGGCTCTCCGTCAGACGGCGCCGCATTGTCGTTATCTGGCTTTCCAGGGCCTGGATCTTGTCCGTCGCAACGTCGAGTTCCACCTGGACGGTCTCCAGGCGGTCTTCCAGCTCCGCGTTGCGCATCGCCAGGTTTTCGGGGTCCATGGCGGGGTCCGCGGGCAGGGGCACCACATCCCGAAACGAGACCTCCTCGGGAGGCTCTACGGTGGAAGGGGCCGGTTCCGGCTCCACCGGGTCCGTCGGGGGTTCCGCCGCCGCGACAGATGTTGGTACCTGAAGCATCACGCCCCGCATCAGCACGTTCGGGTCGCCCTCGACAAACGCATCCGGGTTCATGCGTTGCAGGGCCGAAACAGTCTCAGCCAGCGTCATGTCGGGCGGCCTCACCGCCCTTGCGATGGACCAGAGCGTATCGTTCCGCGTTGTCGGCCCGTACATCTCCGCGTCCGCCGGGTCGGGACTCGACGTGTCCGCATCCGAAGGTGCTTCCTCAGCGAATGCGAACTGCCACGAGGCGATGCATAGCAGCGCGCCCAGCCACACTCCCGGCCGCACCGCGGGAGCGATGCCGCCAGCCTCACGCCGTTCTTCGGCGCGGGCAGCTATGCCGCCAGTTTCGGCAACAGGTGTTCTGCGATCTGAACGCTGTTCAGCGCGGCGCCCTTTCGCACGTTGTCTGAGACTATCCATAGATTCAGTCCATTCGGGTGAGAAATGTCCTCTCGAATCCGGCCCACGTAGACCGAATCATGGCCGGCCGCATCCCCGAATGCCGTGGGGTAGCCGGCGTCATTGCGTTCGTCGATCACTGTCACGCCATCGGCAGCGGCCAGCAGTTCCTTCGCCCATTCCGCCGAGATCTGCTCATGCGTCTCGATATGCACCGCCTCGGAATGGCCGTAGAACACCGGAATCCGCACGCAGGTGGGATTCACACGGATGTTCTCGTCGTCAAAGATCTTCTGCGTCTCCCAGACCATCTTCATCTCTTCGATCGTGTAGCCGTTCTCCTGGAAGTCATTGATCTGCGGAATCGCATTGAAAGCGATCTGCACGGGGTGTACGACGGGCTCCGCATCCTTGCCGTTCAGAAGGTTGGCCGTCTGGCTGGCGAGTTCGGATACGCCGCGCGCCCCGGCACCCGACACGGCCTGGTAAGTCGCCACGTTGATGCGCGAGATACCCACGGCATCGTAAATCGGCTTGAGCGCCACCACCATCTGGATCGTCGAGCAGTTGGGGTTCGCGATGATGCCGCGCGCCGCGTATCCGTCGATGCAGTGCGGGTTCACCTCGGGCACGATCAGCGGCACGTCGTCGTCGTAGCGGAACCGGGAGGTATTGTCGATGACCACCGCGCCGGCCGCGGCGGCGCGCGGCGCATGCTCTCCGCTGACCGGACCGCCAGCGGAAAAGAGCCCAATCTGGATGTTCTCGAAATCGAACTCGTCAAGCGCTTCGACCCGATGGGACCTGCCGCGGTACTGCAGTCGCCGGCCGGCCGACCGGGGGCTGGCGAGCAACACCAGGCGATCCACCGGAAAGCCGCGCTCTTCGAGCACTTCCCGCATCGCCTCTCCTACGGCCCCAGTGGCGCCGGCGATGGCAACGTTAACCTTTTCCATTCGATCTTCTACAGGTCTGGATGGCCAACGGCATCACCGACCAATGCGGCGATGACCGCATCCGCCATCTCGTCGGTGCCAACGCACCGTAGATGTTCCCCGCCACCTTCGGGAAAAATGTCAGCGGTACGCAACCCGTCGTCCAGCACCGAGGCCACCGCCGCTTCGACGCGATCCGCGGCGGCTGGCGCATCGAGGCTGTATCGCAGCATCATGGCCGCCGACATGATGGTGGCGAGCGGGTTCGCGATATTGCGGCCGGCAATATCGGGGGCGGTCCCGTGCACGGGCTCATACATGCCCTGATCGCCTGCGTTGAGCGACGCCGAGGGAAGCATGCCGAGGGATCCCGTCAGCATGGCGGCAACATCCGAGAGAATGTCGCCGAACATGTTCCCGGTTACGACCACGTCGAACTGTTTCGGTTCTCGCACCAGCTGCATCCCGGCATTGTCGACATACATGTGAGACAGCTCCACGTCGGGGTAATCGCCCGCCACCTCGCAGACGACATCGCGCCAGAGCTGGGTCACTTCCAGTATGTTGGCCTTGTCCACCGAAGTCACCTGCTGCCGGCGCTTGCGCGCGAGGTCGAAAGCGACCCGCGCGATCCGTTCGATCTCGCGCTCGTCGTATACGAGGGTATTGAACCCCCTCCTGCCGCCGTGCTCCACCTCGACCCCGCGCGGCTCGCCGAAGTAGATGCCCCCGGTCAATTCACGCACGATCAGGATGTCGAGCCCGGCGACGAGTTCCGGCTTCAGGGACGACGCCCGCGCCAGTGGCTCGAACAGGATCGCCGGCCGCAGGTTGGCGAACACGTCAAGGCCGGACCGCAAGCCGAGCAGGGCTTTCTCCGGACGCTGATCCATGGGCAGATCGTCCCACTTCGGACCGCCAACGGCTCCAAGCAGGACGGCGTCCGCCTTTTTCGCCGCCTCGAGCGCATCGGGCGGAAGCGGATCTCCATGGCGGTCGATGGCTATTCCGCCCACCTCCGCGTACTCGAAGTCGATCGCGGTATCCACATGCTCCAGCACCCGAACCACGTGGGGCATGATCTCCGCACCAATGCCGTCTCCAGGCAGCACCAGGACATTCGCGCTCATGGCCGAAACACCCACGGGGCACGCTGCCTGCGTTGTGCTTCGAACTCGCGAATCGCTGGCGCGCACGCGAGCGTCAGGCCGATATCGTCCAGACCGCTCAATAGCCGCTGCTTGCGTTCGGCGTCGATGTCGAACGGCCAGGATGTTCCGTCGTCCGCGGTCGCGCGCTGGCTCCGCAAGTCCACCGTGAGTTCGAACCCGGGCGATGCGACGCGCTCGAACAGCGAATCGACCGCGCCAGGGTCGAGCACGATCAGCAGCAACCCGTTGTTGGCGCTGTTGGTGAAGAAGATGTCCGCGAAACTCGGCGCGATGACGCAGCGAAAACCGTATTCCATCAGCGCCCATACGGCATGTTCGCGGCTGGAACCGCATCCGAAGTTGTCCCGCGCGAGGAGTACGCTGGCGCCCTGGTAGCGCGCCGCATTGAGAACGAAATCCGGGTTCAGCTGCCGTTCGTTCTGCGTCTTGCCGATGTCGCCTTCGTCGAGATAGCGCCATGCATCGAACAGGTTGTCTCCGAAGCCGGTGCGCCGGATCGATTTCAGGAACTGCTTCGGGATGATCTGGTCCGTATCGACGTTCGCCCTGTCCATGGGCGCGACCAATCCCCGGTGGATGTCGAAACTCTCCATGAGGCCTCCGGCTATGCCGCGATTTCCCTCGGATCCGCAAGGTATCCCGCTACCGCGCTCGCGGCGGCCGTTGCCGGGCTCACGAGATGCGTGCGGCCGCCGTGGCCCTGCCGGCCCTCGAAGTTGCGGTTCGACGTCGAAGCGCAACGCTCACCCGGGTACAGACGATCCGCGTTCATCGCGAGACACATCGAACACCCCGGCTCGCGCCACTCGAAACCGGCGTCGATGAACACCTGGTCGAGGCCCTCCTCCTCGGCCTGGCGCTTCACAAGGCCGGAACCCGGAACCACCATCGCCTGAGGGACGCGAACCCTGCGGCCTTCGGCGATGCCGGCAGCGATTCTCAAGTCTTCGATGCGCGCATTGGTGCAGGATCCGATGAAGACCTTGTCCAGCGCGATCTGGGTCATCGGCGTACCTGGCTCGAGGCCCATGTATCTCAGCGCCCGGGACGCGACCTCGGCCTTGATCGGATCATCCAGCGCCCCGGGGTCCGGCACGCCCTCGTCGATATCCACCACCAGCTCCGGCGATGTACCCCAACTCACCTGCGGTGACAGTGTGCCCGCATCGATCCGCACTTCGCGATCGAATACCGCGTCGGGATCCGACCGCAGCGTCTCCCAATAGGCGGCGGCGGCCATCCAGTCGTCGCCCGACGGCGACAGGGGACGCCCCGCGACGTAGTCGAGAGTCGTGTCGTCCACAGCGACCAGCCCCGCGCGCCCACCGGCTTCGATCGCCATGTTGCAGACGGTCATCCGACCCTCCATGGAAAGCTCGGCAATCGCGGGACCGGTGAACTCGATGACGTGTCCGGTCGCGCCAGCCGTCCCGATACGGCGTATCACCGCAAGGATCAGGTCCTTGGCGTGCACTCCCGGCCGCAACGCGCCATCGACTACGATGCGCATGTTGCCGCTCTTGCGCTGCGCCAGGCACTGCGTCGCGAGCACATGCTCGACCTCGGAGGTGCCGATACCCTGCGCCAGCGCAGCGAACGCCCCGTGCGTGGAGGTGTGCGAATCGCCGCACACGATGGTCATCCCCGGAAGCGTCGCGCCCTGCTCCGGACCGATGACATGCACGATGCCCTGGCGCACGTCGTTGATGGCGAACTCCTCGATGCCGAAGTCGCGGCAATTGGCGTCGAGGGTCTGCACCTGTATGCGAGCCACCTCATCGGCGATGCCGTCGACGCCCGCCGCCCGTTCGTCGCGCACGGTGGGGACATTGTGGTCCGGCGTCGCCAGGTTGGCGTCCACGCGCCACGGAGCGCGACCTGCAAGGCGCAGGCCTTCGAACGCCTGGGGCGAGGTAACCTCGTGCAGAAGGTGCCGGTCCACGTACATCAGGCTCATGCCGTCCGCGCGTTCGCCGACCAGGTGCGCCTCCCATATCTTGTCGTAGAGCGTCCTGCCGCCCATACGTATCTGCCGTCAATCGAGGAATCAGGCGGCGATTTTACGCTGGATGCGTGGCGTTCTGCATGTCGACGTTTGTTGACACGACCCGGGCAGCAGGCTTTTATTGTCGAATATCCAAAGCATAAGAACGGATATGCCACAATTTTTAGATCGTCCCCGTCTGCTTACCGCAGTCTTGGAAGGCCTCCACGAAGCGCCAGTCGTCGCCCTGCTGGGAGCGCGGCAAGTCGGCAAGACCACGCTGGCGCGGCAGGTGGCAGACGCATGGCCGGGATCAACGAGGATCCTCGATCTCGAGGTCGCCGCCGAGCGGGAGGCCCTCGCTCAGGCCCCCGTGACCGTTCTGGGCGACAGCGAAGGCCTGGTGGTGATCGACGAGGTGCAGAGGATGCCGGTCCTGTTCGAGATCCTGCGTCCAATCTGCGACGATCCGTCACGCAAAGCGGTGTTTCTCCTGCTGGGCAGCGCTTCGTGGAACTTGATCAAGGGCGTATCGGAAACCCTTGCTGGCAGGGTGCTCTTCGTCGACGTGGCCGGCTTCTCGCTTTCGGAGGTTGGCGCTGACCATCAACGTCGGCTATGGATGCAAGGCGGTTTCCCGCGCGCCTGGCTCGCTTCCTCATCTACGGCGTGGACCCGATGGATGCAGGCATTCACGCAGACATTCCTGGAACGCGACATCCCCGGACTGGGGTCTCGCGTATCGCCGACCGCAATCGGGAGATTCTGGCGCATGCTCGCCCACTATCACGGCCAGGTCTGGAACGCGTCGGAACTGGCACGCTCCATGGATGCGAGCCCCACCGCCGTGAACGGATACCGCGACCTACTGGCCGGCACGTTCATGATTCGCGTTCTGCACCCGTGGTTCGAGATTCTCGGCAAACGCCTGGTGAAGTCGCCGAAGATATATCTTCGTGACAGCGGCATCCTGCACTTCCTGCTCGGGATCGAGGAAGCCGACGAACTGCCGATGCATCCCCGATACGGCGCAAGCTGGGAAGGATTCGCCCTGGAGCAGACCCTGGTTGCCCTCGGTTCCCGCGACGCCTATTTTTACGCCACCCAGCGCGGCGCCGAGTTGGACCTGATGCTGTTGCGAAGGGGCAGGCGCTGGGGCTTCGAGTTCAAGTGCACAGACGCCCCGCGCACGACGAAAGCGATGCACATTGCCATCGACGATCTCGGTCTCGAGCATCTGTGGGTCGTCTACCCAGGTAATCTTCGATATCCGATCACTGATAGGATCACGGCGATGCCGCTCGTGGAAGTCGACGAGGCCGCGTTGGGGTGTGGCGAACAGACCCGTCGGGCGGCGATTAGACGGAGCTGATGCAATGGCAGAACTCGACGAAACCCCGATCCCGAAAGAGCCGGTCCAATCCGCCCTGCCCTTGCGCGCGGGGCGCCGGAGCGAACAGGCGCCGCTGATTCCCGCTCGCATGCTCAACGAATTTGTCTACTGCCCCCGGCTCGCCTACCTGGAATGGGTGCAAAAGGAATGGGAGGATTCCTCCGACACCGTGGAAGGACGCCATGTGCACCGGCAGGTCGACAGGCAAAGCGGTTCCCTGCCCGCGCCAGATGATGAATTCGAAGAACTGAAGCGCGCCAGGTCGCTGGAGCTTTCGTCCAGGGAACTCGACCTCACGGCAAGAATCGACCTGGTCGAGATTGCTGGCGGAAAAGTGACCCCGATCGACTACAAACGGGGCAAGCGTCCGCATGTCCCGCGTCGGGCCTACGACCCGGAGCGGGTTCAACTATGCGCACAGGGGCTGTTGCTTGAGGAGCACGGGTACGAATGCCCGGAGGGAGTCCTGTACTTCGCCGGTTCGCGCGAACGGGTGCGCGTACCTTTCGACGAGGAGTTGAGATCCCTCACCAGGGAGTCCTTGAATGTGCTTCGATCCGTAGTCGATGCGGGACGGATTCCCCCGCCGCTCGAAGACAGTCCGAAATGCACGGGCTGTTCTCTCGCGGCAATCTGCCTGCCCGACGAAGTCAATCTGTTGCGTTCGGTGTCGGACTCGGTGCGTCCGCTCAGCGTCAAGCATTCCCGCGCTCTCCCCGTTTACGTTCAGTCGCACCGGGCAAAGGTGGCCAAGCGAGGCGAGCGGCTGGCCATTTCCGTGGGAGACGAAAAGCCGACACACGCCCGCCTCGCGGAGACGTCGCAACTCGTGGTCATGGGCAACGTCTACGTGACGACGCCGACCCTGCACGAGCTGATGCGCCGGGACATACCTGTCACATGGCATTCGTTCGGAGGGTGGTTCCTGGGACACACGGTTGGCGCGGGCCACGCCAACGTGGAACTGCGGACTGCCCAGTACAAGGCGTCCTTCGACGATCAACTATGCCTGAAACTGGCGCGCGGCTGGGTGCAGGCCAAGATTCGCAACTGCCGGACGCTGCTGCGCAGGAACTGGCGCTCGGACGGGGATGTCCAGCCCGCACTCAAGGACCTGTCGCGACTTGCCGACCGCGCTGGCCGCGTCAAGGAACCAGGCGTCCTGCTCGGCGTCGAAGGTGCCGCAGCTGCGCGATACTTCGGCCACCTCACCGGAATGCTCAAGCAACCGTCCGGCGAAACCATCGCGTTCGAGATGAACAACCGCAACAGGAGACCGCCCACCGATCCGGTAAACGCGATGCTGTCCTTCGGCTATTCCCTCCTGACCCGAGCGTTCCTCGTCGCCCTTTCGGCGACGGGATTCGATCCATACCGGGGTTTCTTTCACCAGCCTCGCTACGGTCGGCCCGCGCTCGCACTGGACATGATGGAGCCTTTCAGACCCCTGATCGTCGACTCGGTGGTCGTCACCGCGATCAACAACGGCGAAGTTCGTCCAACCGACTTCATGGAGACTCCCATCGGCACCAACCTCACGAGCACCGGTCGAAAGCGGTTCATCGCCACATTCGAGCGTCGCCTCGCGCAGGAGGTCACCCACCCGATATTCGGCTACCGTCTCGAATATCGCCGCCTTCTGGAAGTTCAAGCACGCTTGCTGGCGCGGTACCTGATGGGCGAGATTCCAGCGTATCCGAACTTTACGACGCGTTGATTCGGCGGCGAGTTACGGCAACAGTATTGCGAGCGAACCATGGCAGCGGATGAGAGGCTCTACTTCGTCGTCTACGACATTGCCGACCCGCGCCGGTGGCGTTCGGTCTTCCGAACGATGCACGGCTATGGCGAGTGGGTGCAGCTTTCGGTATTTCAGTGCCGCCTGACGCGCGTACGGCACGCTGAACTCGTCGCGGATCTCGACAACATCACCCACCACGACGATGACCATGTCGTCATCATTGACCTCGGAGACGCCGACAAGGTCAAACCGAAGGTCGTATCACTCGGGAAGCGGAGCTTCTCACCGGTCGTACGAGAGCCTATCATCGTCTGACTGCCGATTCCCTGCGAGGGGTTCAATGCTCGCCCCGCACCCATGGACCGCTCGCTTCGTTCGGACGTTCTTTAAGATCAAGGGCTTAAAACTTGTGGATGTGCTGAAGCCCATGTCCTAGAATCTACCCGGTGCCGTTTGTGCATGACCTCTCGCAGGTCCCTCTTGCGGCCCAAGAGTGGTGGGCTGATCTGCGACAGCGGTTTTCCGCCGCGTTATGCGGCGGCCTCATTGAAGCTCAGGTACGTGCTCGCGATCTCGACCGTCACCACCTCGTTTTCCGCCGCGTTATGCGGCGGCCTCATTGAAGCCAGATCCTCGACAGACGAATGGACCATGGGATTGCCGGTTTTCCGCCGCGTTATGCGGCGGCCTCATTGAAGCTATTGGTTCGACGCATGAAAAAACACATTGAGGAGGGTTTTCCGCCGCGTTATGCGGCGGCCTCATTGAAGCATCGCACTTGGGGCATCGGGATGGGCTCGGCCGACGAGTTTTCCGCCGCGTTATGCGGCGGCCTCATTGAAGCGCGGGCGCGGACCCGCGCTCGCAGGTGCTGCTGACCGAGTTTTCCGCCGCGTTATGCGGCGGCCTCATTGAAGCCTCCCTCGCGTTCTGTCTCTAGCTCGCCCGGATTCATTGTTTTCCGCCGCGTTATGCGGCGGCCTCATTGAAGCACGGCGATGCCGCAGCTGCTCGGCGACGATCTGCACGTTTTCCGCCGCGTTATGCGGCGGCCTCATTGAAGCTCAGTGAGCGTGATGTACTTATCACGCTCATGGAAGACGTTTTCCGCCGCGTTATGCGGCGGCCTCATTGAAGCCGGCTAGCTTCACGCTGCGTCTTGGTCTGGTTCAAGTTTTCCGCCGCGTTATGCGGCGGCCTCATTGAAGCACCTTGTAGGCGCCGGCGTGGTGGAGCGTATCTTCTCGGCGTTTTCCGCCGCGTTATGCGGCGGCCTCATTGAAGCTCCACCGTCCAGGCGATGGGAGGCAGGTCGAGGTGGAGTTTTCCGCCGCGTTATGCGGCGGCCTCATTGAAGCGACTCGGACCCCGCCGCGAGGCCGCCGCAGCGCGCGCGTTTTCCGCCGCGTTATGCGGCGGCCTCATTGAAGCGCGCCCATCGCTACCAGGGCATCCACTGCGGCCCGCATGTTTTCCGCCGCGTTATGCGGCGGCCTCATTGAAGCATGAGCAGTGGCTCGACCTCGATTCCCTCGACCAAGGTTTTCCGCCGCGTTATGCGGCGGCCTCATTGAAGCCGGCGCCGCCGGCCGCCGCCGGCACCCGGCGGCTCACGTTTTCCGCCGCGTTATGCGGCGGCCTCATTGAAGCCCCTCTTACCCATGCTAGTGTACCGTCTCTATAATAAGTAGACATTACTATCGGGACGTGGCATGCTGGCGTCCATGGCGCGCCCCGTCCAG
>JAPOYI010000075.1 GCA_026706665.1 Gammaproteobacteria bacterium
GAAGTACTTCTTCCGCTCGATCAGGTGCAGCAGATCGTCGCGGTCGAGCCGCGCGGTCGCTCGCACTCGCGCAACGGTTCGCGCCCGTCAGGCCCCCGCCCGCCGGCCGTTCCACCAGATCCCGACCAGCGCTGCCAGGACGCAGACTCCGATCAGGCGCCGCGGCCCTTCCACGAAGACCACCGCGCCGTTGATGATCATGAACAGGAAGACGGCGCGGACGGCCGTCGTCAGGACGGGCCACCGCCGCGCGTAGTGGGCCGGGGCGAGCTGCCACCACAGCCCCTCTGCCACCCAGACAGCGGTGAAGGCGTAATTCACCCAGATCCCGCCGCCCCAGTCGAGACCAAAGTACGCTTCCGTTTGCGCCGCGGTGTACGCGTACGCCGCTCGGTGGCTCCAGTCGTGGTGGAACCCGAAGGCGGTGGCAACGTGCCCCAGGTAGACCAGCGCCCCGAGCAGCCAGACCGGGCGCGCCCACGCCGCCGCCGGACGACGCGCACGGCCGTACTCGCCCGCGACGTACAGGACCAGAGCCGTCCAGATCGTCAGGGCGACGACGAAGGTAACGCCGAGCGGCGGAGGGGGCACCGGACACCTTACACCGCCTGCGTGCCCGCCGCACCCGGCTCGCATTGAGACCGGCGGGGCGCGGCGGCCAGGAGGCGCGGGAGCGCGCCAGAAGCGATCATAAGGCGAATATGTGTGGTATGCTGCGGGACTGGCGCTGTGGGGAGGTCGATGCAGTTTGGCGGTCCGTGGACGGAGACGAAGCTCGAGATACTGGAGGCGTACCTCGACGCCTATACGACCGCATTGAAGCGCAAGCCCTTCAAGCTCATCTACATCGACGCGTTCGCCGGCACGGGACGGATCGAGCTACAGGAGGATGGCGAAACGATCGGCTTTCTTCGCGGGTCCGCCGAGCGGGCGCTCCGCATCCGTGACAAGTCCTTCGACGAGCTGATCTTCATTGAGAGGGATTCCACGCGATGTGTCGAGCTCGGGAAGCTACGGCACACGCATCCACAGAGGACAATCACGATTGAGCAGGGGGAGGCCAACGCCGTGCTGAGCGGCCTCCGTAGAGAATGGCGCTCCTGCCGAGGTGTTCTGTTCCTGGATCCGTTTGCCACTGAGGTCGAGTGGACTACCTTGCGGCGGATCGCGAGCCTCAACGCACTGGACACCTGGATCCTGTTTCCGGTTTCGGCCGTCGCACGGATGCTGCCCGCCGCTCGGCGACCAGAGGACATCTCTCCGCTATGGGCGAGTCGTCTGACGAGCGTCTTCGGGGATGAAAGCTGGCGTGACTTGTACAGCGAGGATCCACAGCGCAACCTGTTCGGTGAGTCTCGGTCGATACGAGAAAGAGGTGTCGACCGCCTCTTGGGCATCTACAAGGAGAATCTGGCGGGTCTATTCGGTGATCGCTTTCTGCGTGAATCGAGGCGTCTGGTCAGCTCCACGGAGTCACCACTGTTCGAGTTCATGTTTTGCGTGGGGAGTCCGAACGCAATCGATTTGGCGAAGGGGATCGCGAGGCACCTTCTGATCAGGATGTAGGCATGGGGACCCGATCCGGCATCGAATGGACCGAGACGACTTGGAATCCCGTCAGCGGGTGCTCCAAGGTCAGTCCTGGGTGTGCGCACTGCTACGCCGAGCGGATGGCGAAGCGTCTACAGGCCATGGGTATGAGAAAGTACAGTCGTGGATTCGACGTCACGGTTCACGCAGACACGCTGGACGAACCCCTCCGGTGGAGGCAGCCGAGGTTGGTGTTCGTGAATTCAATGTCGGATCTCTTCCATTCCTCCGTCCCGGCCACCTTCGTCGAGGAGGTGTTCACAATCATGAACGAGGCCTCGCAGCACACGTTTCAGGTCCTGACCAAGCGGCCCGATCGGGTCACGATGCTCGACGATAGGCTGCGTTGGACCCCGAACATTTGGCTCGGCGTGAGTATCGAGTCCGAGCCGTGGCTGAAGAGACTCGGACCGCTTTCTGCGACCGGCGCTCGGACGAAGTTCCTGTCGCTCGAACCGTTGCTGGGACGGCTGCCGGGGCTTGACCTCACCGGCATCGACTGGGTGATTGCCGGCGGCGAGTCAGGCCCCGGGGCGCGCCCGATGCAAGTCGAATGGGTCCGGTCGATCCGCGATACGTGCGTGCGGAACGGCGTGCCGTTCTTCTTCAAGCAGTGGGGAGGCGTGTTCAAGAAGCGCACGGGCCGAGTGTTGGACGGCCGAACCTGGGATCAGATGCCGGCCGTCGCCGTCGGTACGCGCGACGCCGTCGCCTACCGCGCCGCCGCCTTGCGCTCGTCGGCCCGCGCGCCGGCGAGGATGCCCTCCATGCCGTAGTTGCCCTCGT
>JAPOYI010000210.1 GCA_026706665.1 Gammaproteobacteria bacterium
TCTTTCAATACCCCCAAACCCCGAGTTTAGGCTCATCTTCTTATTGGAATATGCTGGGCGTTCTTGTGGGCCACATCGTTCGTTGGACAACGCGCGCGGCGCGGAACTGTTCTATCCGTCCACGATTGGCCTTGATCACCGATTCGTGCTTGACGCGTTGCCTACCCGCGTTTTCCGAATGCGTTTCCACGGCGATCAACCCAAGCCGTCGAGGATGCGCGGGAGACGCTCAACCAGGTAGAGCGGCAGGGAGAGCAGACGGTAACACACAGGTATTGTGCCGGAAGCCGTGATCGCGCCGGCTTCGATGGTTTGCACCGAGGGCTCGGCGAGATGGAAGCGCACGGCAAGGTCCGGGCGCTTTTCAGCGGCGAACTGGTGCAGCGATTTCAGGGCGCCCGCGCGTCCCGCCTTGACCTCGATGGGCACGATGCGGCCGCCGAATTCCGCGACGTAGTCCACTTCCGCGTTATTGGACCGCCCTTCGCGCAACCAATAGGTCAACTCGCGGTTCGGACGCTGTGCAAGCATTTCTGCGAGATGCTGGCCGACAAACTGTTCGGCATTGGTCCCCTCGTTGACCAACCTGGTGTCTGTTTGCCCGGAAATCGTGGCCCAGTTGAGTCCGCACACGGCATTCATCAGACCGACATCCAGGAATATGAGCTTGAAGAAGTTCTCCTTCAGATCTGCCTGCAGCGGCAGACCGGAGCAGTGACTGTGCGTCACCTTCGCAATCACGCGCGCCATCGCGAGGATGTCTATGTCCCGGCGTAGCGTGGCGCTCTGTTGATCGGGAAAGATATTGCTGTATTTCACTTTTCGCCCGACCTGCATCGCAGCGAAGTTGAATACGCCGAGCATTCGGGCCAAGTCTCTCCGGGCGGCGTATTTCGGGAAGTCGTCCCGGTAGGTCTCGATGATGCTGGCATGAACGCCGCTTGCCGCGTTCAGGTCGCGGGTTTCCGCATAAACCCGCACGGCCTCGGGCATGCCACCGACAAAAAGGTACAGTTTCAGAAGTTCCAGGAGGCGCTTGTGAACCAAGGGATGCGGCGATTCGGGCGCCTCCCCGGTCGCGTCGAACTCGAATCCGCCGATCTCTTCGGCGAGCGTCGATTCGCCGATTCCGGCCAGGAATTCGGTAAAGGTCATCGGTCCCATGTTCAGGTACTCGACCCTGCCGACCGGCATCGGGAACGAATGACTGGACAACTGGAACTCCATGAGCGATCCGGCCGCGATGACCGGAAGTTCAGGCATGTCCTCCAAGAAATACCTGAGCATGGGAAATGCGGCGGGCGCGGCCTGAATCTCGTCCAGGAAGAGCATGCTGCGATCCGATAGGGCGGGCGCGCCGGTCAGCGCCTGCATCAGGTTCAACATTTCCCGGGGATGGCTGTCATTGAATGCCTGGGAGAGTTGCGGATACCGCTCCAAGTTGACGGCGAACAGCTCGGCGTCCACATCGTCCTCTCCGGCAAGCAGTTCCACAAGGGTGGACTTGCCGACCTGACGCGCTCCCCGAATCACGAGGGGCTTGCGATACGGCGAGCGCAGCCAGCCTTTGAGGGTGTCGAGTTGACGGCGATGCATGAAGCTAACTTACCATCAAAATCGACATAATATTACGATTTTATGGGGTTGTTTTAATAATTATGGTATCAGATTGAGGGTTTTTTGCGATGTGATGCGGAATAGCTGCTATCCCGTCACGGCTTGATAGAAATCCCCGTGATGTCCACAAAGGTGCCGCACAATGCGCTATTTTTGGGAATTACTTACCTGATCTCCCATAACAGTAGTTCGACGCCTTCAAGTTGACCAAGTTGGCCGCAAGAGACCACGCACCCAAGTCCTGATCGCATACATAGTACGCATGGCAGGTGCGCCTTTTGCATCAGCATTCCCCGGACGCTGGTGTGCTCTACCACTGCATCTTGTGTAAGCCGTCGCCGAAGAACACTACCGCCAAATCATGACTTGATACTGTACATCGATACAGGGTAGCCTGTCCGGCCCCTGTATGGAAACACAGTAATGCATATCCAACCTCGCTTGCCGGATCACCCGGATCTCTGGAGGGCGCGCGAACTCGCGACGGACCCGAATCGGCACCTCAATTCCACGAATAACCACTCCACGGGGTTCGACCAATTCGATGAACTGCTGCACGGCGGGGGCTGGCCTGCCGCGGGCCTGATGGAACTCCTGTGCGACGTCCACGGTATCGGGGAGCTGCGGCTGCTGGCATCCGCCCTGACGCGCGTGAGCCGCAACGAGGCGCGCTGGATCACCTGGATCAACCCGCCTTTCGTGCCTTACGCGCCGGCACTCGCCCGGGTGGGCATCGATGTGGGCAAGGTGCTCGTGATCCACCCGAAGAGCCACCGCGAGGCGCTGTGGGCGCTCGAGCAGGCGCTGAAGACCGGCGCGTCGAGCGCTGCCCTCGCCTGGCTCGACGAGTCCGCGCTCACGACCACCGACATCCGCCGCCTGCAGCTCGCGGCGGTGACAGGACGTACTTGGACAACGCTGTTTCGTCCCGCCTCGGCCGCCGACAAGGCATCGATGGCGGAGCTTCGCATCCTGGTCGAGAGCGAACCGGCGGGGAGATGCGACCGCTTGGCGTTCACCATCCTGAAGCGCCGGGGCGGCTGGCCCACTTCGCGCATCGCGCTCGATGTCGGCCACGCGCCCATTCGCCGAGAGCGGACGGTCGTCGGAGAGCAACTCGCGTTCTGGCGCCATAGCCATGCGAACGCGGGCGGGTATCGCACGGCCTCGTAGCCAAGGCGCGTAGCCAAAGCAGGCATGGAACAGGCCGCCGCCAGACTGCCGCGCGATCGACGCGAACAAACAGCGCCAGCGTTCGCGCAGCCCACCGTACTCTGGTACGGCGTCCGCCTGCCATATCTCGGCCTCGAGATCTTCGAACGCCGATACCCCGCAAGGCCGGACGAGCGCGGCCGTCCCACCGTGCTCATGGACGGCAAGGGGGTGTCGCTCATGAACGTCCCGGCGCGAGACGCCGGCATCGCCCTCGGCTCGACCCTCGCCACCGCCCGCAGCATCACCGCCGATCTCAGGCACTTCAACCGCGACACCGACGAAGAGCAGAGACGTCTGCGCCTGCTGGCGGAAGCCGCATACCGATACTCCCCCCGGGTTGCCATGCCGGCGGAGGACTGCCTGGTGCTCGATGCGGGCGCAAGTCTCAAGCTCTTCGGCGGCGCCGAAGCGCTCGCCGCCAGCCTCCTCGCACTCCTGCAACGGCTGGGACATGCAGCACGGATCGCCGCTGCGAGCACACCAGCAGCGTCGATGGTCCTCGCCCGCGCCGGAATCCCCAACATCGCCGCCGATAGGAGCCTTCAGCCGGGGGATGTTCCCCCGACCGCTGACGCGCAAGGAAGTGCTGGCATTGCCCCGTCGCCGGATGCGTACTTCCATGCAAGCTTTGACGCGCTGCGCGCTGCGCCGCTCGAATGCGCGGGCGCCGAGATCGAGGCACGGGACATCGAGCGCCTCGCCAACATGGGCATATTCCAGTTCGGCCAGCTCCTGGACCTGCCCCGGGACGAACTCGGCGCGCGTTTCGGTGTCAAGCTTCAGGACTACCTGGCGCGCCTCGCCGGCGATGCGCCGGACCCGGTGCGCCCCATCGTTCCGAGAGAGAAGTTCTCCTCGTCCCTGCACCTCATCGAATCGGTCTCGGACAGGGAAGCACTGCTCTTCCCCATGCGCCGCCTGGTCTCGGAACTCGCCACCTGGCTCTCCGCGAAACAGCTTGGCGTCCGCAGCCTGACGTGGCGCTTCGAACCGCTTGGCGGCGGAAACGACGGGCGAGACGGATGCGAACTCACTGCGAAGTTCGCCGATCCCCGGCTCGACGCCAAAGGCATCCTGGCCGTGAGCAAACTCGAACTCGAAGGCGCAGAAGTGCCGGACGAGGTAATGAGCGTCCGACTCGCCGTCGCAGCCGCCGAACCGGTGCGTCCGGACCAGGTAGGCCCCGCCGATCTCTTCGGCGCGAAACAGGCGTCCGAGGGCCTGCCGATGGAACTCGTCGACCTGATCTCGGCGCGCCTCGGACGGGACGCCCTGCAGGGGCTCGCGCTCTCGGACGACCACCGTCCCGAGTTCGCCTGGACGCCGCGCTCGCCCAACGCGAAACGCGGCACGCCTCCGGAAGGGTCATTCCACCCGAGGCCGCTATGGCTGTTCGAACCGCCCCGCCCCATCGACATCGATCATTTCCGGTGTTTGAGCGGTCCCGAGCGCATCGAGTCCGGCTGGTGGGGCGAGATCGTCGCCAGGGACTATTTCATCGCCGTGCACGGGAGCGGCGCGCAGTGCTGGATCTACGCCAATCGGAAATCCGGCGCAGAACGGCGTAGCGAAGACAGCCAGAACGCACAGGGAGCATGGTTCCTCCATGGCTACTTCGCCTGAGCATTCGTCAGATTTACCTGAAAAGCCGCAGCCGGCGTTCGCCGAACTGCACGCGGTCTCGAACTTCAGCTTCCTGCGCGGCGCATCGCACCCGGAGGAACTCGTCAAGCGCGCCCACGATCTCGGCTACGCCGCCATCGCCATCACCGACGAGTGCTCCGTGTCCGGCGCGGTGCGGGCGCACATGGCCGCGAAGGCGTGCCAGGAAGAGGGCCACGGCATCGACCTCATCGTCGGCGCCGAATTCCACCTAGACGAGGGCGTCCACCTGGTGCTGCTGGCGCCGAGCCGACTCGCCTACGGCCAACTCGGAGCACTGATCACCAAGGCGCGCAGACGCAGCCCCAAGGGCGAATACGCGCTAAACATCAAAGACTTGGAAGGCGCAGTCGATGCATGTTTCGCACTCTGGATCCCAGGCGTAAAACCCATCGGCGACCTGATGGCCGAAGGCCGCCTGCTCAGCGAACGCCTGCCGCATCTCTGGATCGCCCTCGAACTCTTCCTCGAACCCACGGACCTCGACAAGACCGCCAACGCCCTCACCCTGGCGACGCGCCTCGATCTCCCCATCGTCGCCAGCAACGACGTCCACATGCACGACGCGCACCGCAAGCCCCTGCAGGACATGCTCACCGCGACTGCGAACAAGACGACCGTGGCGGAACTCGGCACCTCCGCGCAGGGGAACGGCGAGCGCTACCTGCGCCCCATCGACCGCCTCCTCGAGCTCTACCCCGAAGAAATGCTGGACGAGTCCATCCAGATCGCCCGTCGCTGCGGCTTCTCCCTCGACGAACTGCGCTACGAGTACCCGGAGGAACTGGTCCCAACAGGCGTCGAGGCCCACGAGCACCTGCGCCAACTCACATACGAAGGCGCCGCCGAACGCTGGCCGGACGGCGTGCCGGACGACGTCACCGCCCTCGTCGAAAAGGAACTCGCGCTCGTCAAGCAACTCGCCTACGAGCACTTCTTCCTCACCATGCACGACATCGTGCGATACGCGCGTTCCCTGGACATCCTGTGCCAAGGCCGCGGCTCCGCCGCCAACTCGGCCATCTGCTACTGCCTGCACATCACCGAAGTGGACCCGTCGCGCATGCACCTCCTGTTCGAGCGCTTCATCTCGAAGGAGCGCAACGAGCCGCCGGACATCGACGTCGACTTCGAGCACGAGCGGCGCGAGGAGGTGATCCAGTACATCTACGAGCGCTACGGCCGCGATCGCGCGGCACTGGCCGCCACGCTCATCACGTACCGGCCGAGAAGCGCGATTCGCGATGTCGGCAAGGCCTTAGGTTTAGACCTCGACCTGGTCGACCTGCTGGCGAAGTCCATGGCCTGGTGGGACAAGCGCGAAGAACTCGACGCGCGCCTTCGAGCGGCCGGCCTGGACCCCAAGAGCAAGGTCGCCCGCCAGTTCCTCCTCCTCGTGAACGAGATACTCGGTTTCCCCCGGCACCTGTCGCAGCACGTCGGCGGCTTCGTCATCTCGCGCGGCCCCCTGTCCGAACTCGTACCGATCGAGAACGCGGCCATGGCGGACCGCACCGTCATCCAGTGGGACAAGGACGACCTCGAAGCCCTCGGCCTCCTGAAGGTGGACGTGCTCGGCCTCGGCATGCTGACGGCGATCCGCAAGACGCTCGACCTCGTCAACGACTTTCGCGGGACCAGCCTCACCGTCGATCAGATCCCGCCGGAGGACCCCAAGGTGTACGAGATGCTGCAGCGCGCGGACAGCATCGGCGTGTTCCAGGTGGAGTCCCGCGCGCAGATGTCCATGCTGCCGCGGCTGCTTCCTAAATGCTTCTACGATCTCGTCGTCGAGGTGGCCATCGTCCGGCCCGGCCCGATCCAGGGCGACATGGTGCATCCCTACCTGCGCCGCCGCCAGGGTCTCGAGCCCGTCACCTACTCGAACGACGCCGTGCGCCGTGTGCTCGACCGCACCCTCGGCGTGCCGATCTTCCAGGAGCAGGTGATCGAACTCGCCATGGTGGCGGCGGGATTCACGGCTGGCGAGGCGGACCAGTTGCGCCGCGCCATGGCGGCCTGGCACCGGCGCGGAGGACTCGAGCACTTCGAGCAGAAACTCATCCGGGGCATGCTTGAACGCGGCCACGACCAGGAGTTCGCCGAGCGGATCTTCCAGCAGATCAAGGGTTTTGGCGAATACGGCTTCCCCGAATCCCACGCATCGAGTTTCGCGCTCCTGGTCTACATTTCCGCCTGGCTCAAGCGGTTCGAGCCGAGCGGGTTCTACTGCGGCCTGCTGAACAGCCTGCCGATGGGCTTCTACACGCCCTCGCAACTCGTGCAGGACGCCGCCGCCCACGGCATCGAAGTGCGCGAAGCCGACGTGCAGACGAGCGGCTGGGACTATCGCCTCGAACCCCCCGACCCCGACCGGCAACCCACCGGCCGCCTGTGCTTCGAAGCGCCGCTCGCCCCGCAGCCAGCCATTCGCCTGGGCCTGCGCCAGGTCAAGGGACTCCCCCAGGAAACCGCCGACCGCATCGCCGCCGCGCAACCGTTCACGGACGCGAACGACCTCCGCCGCCGCGCCGCGCTCGACAAGCGCGACCTCGACTTCCTCGCCCGCGCCGGCGCACTCAGTCGGTTGAGCAGACACCGCTACCAGGCCCACTGGGACGCCGCCGGACTCGACAACCCGGCCGCGATCTGGTCCGCCGCCGACGCGCACGCCCCCTACCGCACAAACGTCCACCTCAACGGCCCCGACCCGGGCGAAGACACCATGGCGGACTACCGCTACCTCGGCCTCACCCTCGGACCCCACCCGATGTCGCTATTGCGCGAAGACCGCGCGTTCCGGCACTGCCGCAACGCGGCGGAACTCTCCGAGTACCGCCACAACCAGTTCATCCAGGTAGCCGGCATCGTGACCTGCCGCCAACGCCCCGGCACCACCTCGGGCGTCATCTTCATGACCCTCGAAGACGAAACCGGCAACAGCAACATCGTCGTCTGGAGTTCGGTGCTGGAACGATTTCGGGCAGCGTTATTGCAGGGACGGCTGCTCGTGATCAAGGGCGTGGTGGAGCGGGAGGGGGAAGTCATCCATGTGGTGGCGGGACATGTGCGGGATCTGACGCACAAGCTTGCGGGGCTGTCCCGGAGTGAGACCGAGGACAGTGCTTTTGCCAGTCGGAACTTTCATTAGCGGTGGCACAATCACGAGCGTCCCATGACTCCGGCCTGTGTTTCGTTTATTGCGTTTATCGACACGACCGCTATGGTGTCCGCGAGCAACGAGTCGCCAAAAAGGATGGAGTTCAAAAGGGAATCAAAAGCCAAGCCGGGGTCGGGTGCATTGGGGTTCCCGACGAAGCGCGACCAGGCTGCCGAGAAGTCACGTGACGCCAAAGCGGATGCGACGGACGCCGCCTACGCGAAGCGCATTCTGAACGATCCCGACACGGAGTGGGTCGACTGGGACGACGTAAAGCGTGAACTCGCCTCACAAGGACGACTAGGAGGGTCACCAAGATGATCGCTCGAAACCGCAAAGCAAACGATCAATTCATCACGTCGCATCCCGATATCCTCGGTGGCACCCCGGTCATTGACGGGACACGCATACCAGTCTACGCAGTGCTCGGCCGTCTCCAGGACGGCGACACCCTCCAGGACCTGATCGACGACTACCCGCAAGTTCCCCCGGAGGCATTCGAAGCCGCCGAGCTGTACGCCAAAGCCCATCCATTCCGAGGTCGGGCCTCGGGACGACCCTGGCGCAGCGTCACCTGACTCCTCTCCCATACTCCGGCCGGCGTACCTGCTACTCAGCCACCTCTCTTCATTGCTACTCCCGGAGCCGTTTGTTCCGTGGAAGAATGTCCCCATGCAACCCGACCAACTCGCTTTCCTCCGCGCTGCCTTCGATCGTTTCGCGCGGGTGGAAGCACCCGGCCTCGCCTCACCGACGTACGAGGAACTTTCCTACGGCGTCTCCAACGACGACGACCTGCTAGAAATCGCTTCGCACACGCGGTCCCACCAACCGCCGCCCAACATGCTGTTCGCCGCCGTGCAGTATCTGTTGTTGAACGGACTCGACCATCCCCTCGCCGCGCACTACCCGATCATTTCCGGTGAACCTCGACCACTGGAACCCGCCTACCCCCAATTCCGCGAGTTCTGCCTTGAGCACCGCGAGCGTATCGTCGAACTCATCAGCACCCGCCTCACCCAGACCAACGTCGTGCGCCGCTGCACCTGCCTGCTGCCCGCCTTCTCCATCGTCTGCCGCGAAACGTCCTCGCCCCTGGCCCTGATCGACCTGGGCGCGAGTGCCGGGCTGAACCTCAACTTCGACCGCTACGCCTACAGCTACCAGCGGGACGGGCGCGAAATCCTGCGGTGGGGATCGGACAGTGCGCAGATCAGGCTGGAAGCCGAACTCCGAGGAAGCGGCGAATTGCCTCCAATTCCACCGGCCATCCCCGTCGCCAGTCGAGACGGTATCGATCTCGACCCAGTAGACCTCGCCAATCCCGACCAACACCTATGGCTGCGCGCCCTGATCTGGCCCGAGCACGTCGAGCGCCACCAGCAGTTGATCGACGCGGCGACCGAGTTCAAGGACAGCGATATCCGCATGCACGCAGGCGATGCCGCCCGTGTCCTGCCAGCGTTGATTGAGTCCGTTTCCAGCGATCACGCGCTGGTCGTCTACTCCACCATCGCGCTCCACCAGTTTCCCCGGGAGAGTCGTCAGCGCATCGCCGACACGCTCGCCGCTGCCAGCGCGGAAAGGCTGGTCTGGCAGATCGCGCTTGAAGGGAATGACCCGGAACTCTCCATTACCCGCTACCGGAACGGCACAGGCGAGACGGAGATGTTGGCTAGCGCGTCGCCGCATGGGTGGTGGATTGAGTGGAGGGCCAACTAACGCACCTCGGCACGAACAGTCATCGCCCGGAGTGGGTCCATTCAGTCAAGTCAAGCACGACACGATCCGGTCGGGTGACCCGCCCGTCATGCGTGTATAGTATGCGCGTAGCGGATACTACTGTTATTAATGGAATATCCACCATGAATTTGTCCCAAGCGGTGCGGGTTCTCGTGCTCGGCGACGGGCGGCGGTTTCCCGTGCTCCCGCGAGAGACGCTGCACATGCTGTTCCCCAACGACTCGGACCGCGCATTCGCGTCGGGTCTCACAATGTTGCTCGGAGTCGGACTCCTTGAACGAATAGCCCGCGGCGTATATCTCAACCGCGCGGCCCCCGGAACCACCGAGCGTTGCATGGGTTGGATGATTGAAGCCTTGCGTCCGGGGCACCTGAACTACCTGAGCTACGAATCCGCGTTGGCAAACGCGGGATCGCTAAGCCAGCAGCCGTACTGGTATACGCTGGCCACGACGGGCAACGCGGGCGAGTACAGCACTCGATACGGCAACATTGCCTTCCGGCACACGAACCGCCGCCGCGCGGAGATCTACCCCAACACCGTCGTGGACGAGCCGGGAGGATACCTGGTGGCGCACCCGGCATTGGCGCTTGATGACCTCCGCAGAGCGAAACCCGCGTTGGTGGCGAGCGTTGACAAGATCGCGCATGAGGAGGTTGTCGGCGAGTGGGGTCCATACCATGCCGGATGACTTCATGGCGCTGGCCGAAGAGATCATCGAGCGCAAGGGGCAACTGGCGCACTGCCGCAAGACGGTGGAGAAGGAAATCCTCCACATGGAGATTCTTCGTGCAATGAGTCAAGCCGGCATTCTCCGCAACCTCGTATTCAAGGGCGGGACATGTCTGCGGCTTTGTCGGGGTGCGGAGCGTTTGAGCGAGGACCTGGACTTCTCCGGAGGACCGGACTTCGACCCCAACACGATGGCCGACCTTGAAACGCACATCGCCGGTCATCTGCGGCAGCACTACGGCCTAGAGGCCACCGTGCGGTCAATCGGGGCAATGTCCGGTCACCGGCCAATACACCGATGGTGGGCGCGAATCGTGACGCGCCCACCGCCCGCGAGAGGCACGTCCAACATCGGCGTACAGCGCATCAAGATTGAAGTGGACTCCGTGAGGTGGCCGACAGGCACTTCCGTCGTGCCCGCCACCTTTCCGCATGGCAGCGTGATAATGCCCTCAGCCGCCGTCGCGGTGCGGTGCGTGCCCGTAGTTCAGACAATGGCGGACAAACTGGTCGCATTGCCCCTGTCCATCATCGAGCGTCACAACCCCCGCTTCCGCGACATATGGGACATCCACAAGTTCATGCCGGTGTCGGCGGAGGAGCGCCGGCCGATCATCGAAGCCGCGCGAGAGGACGCCACGTCGCGGATGGGGTTGGATGAATTCAAAGGCATCTTGACCGCGGTGGGCGAGAGGCTCCCCGCGATCATCGCGTCAAATGCGTTTCGCGACACGCTTCGAACGTTCCTGCCAATGGATGTGGCCGCGCGAACCGTCGACGCCCCCGACTACCGCGAAGCTCTGACAAACCAGATGACAGAGATCTTCGCGCAGCTTCGCGATACGTAGAGTGAGCATTTCGCGTCAACGCGGTGACGGAAGCGGGGCGGAGGCCCACCCGGTTCTCCCGACCGAGGTCATCGCCCGCGCCGCATTCAACCGCTTTTCTGCTTGGGCCGAAGTACAGGGTACGGAAACAGAACAATCCGCCAGCGACTCGTGTAGGTTCCGTTACGGATTGAGATAGATGACCAGCTTCGAAATCCTCATCCAAAACGGCAGGACCAAAAGCAGTGCCGACCCACGCCGTATCTCGATGCGCCTCGGCGATGAATGCCTCACCCGGCTGATCCGCCGCGGTAGCCACGAGCCCGACGACTGGCTGGAAGCGCCTCCCTGGTGGCGCATACGCTGGGAACCAGCTCCCCACACGGACCTCAACGCGGAGTGGCGACTTGCACATCACTTGTCGTCTGCCGGGGCTGGATACCATTGGCCCAATGTGTCGATCTGGGGGGAGGGTTCACGAGTTGGAATCGCTGTTCACGCCGACGCCAACAACCTCAAGCCTTCCCTGAAGTTCATTGCCCAGCCCCGGCTGAGCTACGTGCCCTCCTCGACCGTCGAAGACGCTATCGACCGTTTCGTTGGACATGTCCTGGAACACGTCGGGGAGGCTTCCGACGGACTCGACACCGAATGTCGCCAACTGCAATCCGAGCGCGCCGATCCCGCAGTCGCGACCTGGCGCAAGCTCGAGGCCATGCTGGGATTCGATCCAGACGATGCGCCAGAAGGCTTGGTTGACAGCCTGGAGGCCCTCACTGAACGATACGGCTTGGAACCACTCCAGGAAGTAGCGCTCGCCCATCAGGGTGAGCGGGCAACCGAAGCCCTAAACGACTGCATCGAGGCAGCCAAGTCCTCGAACGTGCTGATTCGCACACCGATCGATTTCACTAGGAAAGACCGAATAGAAGTAGGACGGTCCTCCCTGGAACCACCTCGGCGGTTCGCCGTAAGGGTCGCCAACCAATTGCGCCACTGGCTCGTCGTGCCGCCCGGACCGATAGGCAACAAGCGACTCAGCGAGATTGTCGGAACAAACATCGATTGCATCAGGACCGACCGTCGATCAACTTTCGACATTCCCTACCCCCTGCGGCTGCGCCAAGAAACTGCCAGCAAGCTCGCCTTGCGATCCACCTGGTCGCACACGCGGCGGTTTGAACTCTGCAGGAGCCTCGGCGACATCATCTGGTCCTGCAACGACGCCATGGGGCCATTGTCCGCCGCAAAGTCGGAGCGCCAGAAGTTCCAACGGGCATTCGCCCAGGGGTTGCTCTGCCCTTTCGCTGACCTTCAGGCGTACATCAACACCGACAAACCGGACGAGGACGACATCCATGCCGCCGCCCGCCACTTCGACGTTTCCGAACGTCTGATCGAGACAACGCTCGTCAACAACCAGGTCATCGACCAAGCCTCTTTCGAACAGATGGTGGACGCCTCGTAGCTAATTCCAAAAAGAACGATACCGTCCTCGCCAACACTGATTGCGGTTGCCGGGTTCTTCACCACCTCAGGCGACTCACCACCTCAGGCGACTCACCACCTGCGCACCGGTCGCTTTGCGATCCCAAATCGTACTCACTGCCAGTGTGCGGCACCGTTGACTGGTCGGAGACATGGCGCAAATCCATCACCCATGGACGCTATCGAGGACGACCAACCGTGCTGTACGGGCCCCTCGAGAAATTGCCGGCAAGTCAAGCCACCGCTATGATGGCGCCGCTCGCAAGGCTAGCCGCATCCAATCGACCCAACCCGTTGCCGTATCAGCCCGAAGCGAATTACCTCAACGGCGAGGCGACTCCCTTCCGGAGGGGTGGCTGAGTGGACGAAAGCACTGGTCTTGAAAACCAGCGAGGTTAACGCCTCCCAGGGTTCGAATCCCTGCCCCTCCGCCACTAGTTCATATTAAGTCATTGTTTTACATTATTTTTTGTCGTATTCATGGATTCAGTTATCACTACCTATACCACATTCATGGATGAACGGCGGCTGGTCGAGTGACCAGGCGACCAGCCGGGGATGAAGGGATCGTGGCGGATCTGCATGGACCGTGGCTGTAGGCGTTGGCACCAGGCTGCACGTCCGAACGATGATCCATCTGAAGGTGGCATAGAACGCCAAAGTGCGGAGCAAGGAGAGCGACGATGTGCACTAGACCGCCGCGATTGCGATGAGCGGGCACGTACTTGAGAAGTGGCCGGATTCCGTCGTCACCGCCGGGCGCGAACCGGTCGCCGAGAATCTAGCTGATTTCGAAGCGGTGCTCGGGGATGCGTCAGATGAGCGTCCTATCCAAAAGCTCTTGGCGTCATCTCCCGTGCTCCTCGGCCCGCTCGTTCCGGCTGGAGGGACGTATTGGTGCCTCGACCGACCGAGACTTGGAGCTGAGTACGTACCCGACTTTCTTCTTGCAACGGTCACGTCGGTAGGGTTCCGGTGGCTCGCAATCGAACTTGAGAGTCCTGTGGCCAGGGCTCTCACGAAACGCGGCCTACCAGCCCGAAAGCTGGCCGAGGCGCTTGGCCAAGTGAGGGACTGGCGGACTTGGCTGAGCGAGAACGTGAGTTACGCACGCGATGAACGAGGCCTAAAGGACATCGATGGAAGCTGCGATGCGGTCGTGGTAATCGGTCGTCGAAGCACCTTGGACCCCAAGCAGATCACGAGGTACCGTGCGCTCTCCACCAACGGATTGACCGTGATGTCCTACGATCGTCTTGGGGACACCATCAGGAACAGCGTACGCGGCACTGAGGTTAGGCATGGATAGTAGTGAGGTAGCACGGTTCTTCAGCAGTACCATGGTGTCGATCTGGGAAAACCCTTCGTTGCGCGAACCGCAGATGGAGGGCTACTGGGCCACTCGTGAACACTTCGAGGTGAGCGACGAGCCAGGCTACGTGCAGATGCCCGTGGGGTGCGGGAAGACTGGGCTGATGGGGCTTGTCCCCTTCGGGGTCGCGAAGGGGCGCGTTCTGATGATCGCGCCGAATCTGACAATCCGAGAGAATATCCGGCGCGAACTGAACGTCAGTGATCCCAACTGTTTCTACACCAAACGAGGAGTGTTCGTCCCGACGGATGGGCCGTATCTTTCCGAGTTGAAGACGGGTGCGAACATCCACGACTGCGATGCAGCGCACATTGTCGTTGCAAACATCCAGCAGTTCGTCGGGTCACGCAACCGATGGTACGAGGCGTTTCCGACCGACTACTTCGACATGATCCTTGTAGACGAAGGACACCATAACGTAGCAGAGACGTGGACGCGACTGTTCGCGTACTTCGAGAAGGCGAAGGTGGTGTCGTTTACGGCCACGCCGATGCGGGCCGATGGGCAAGTGGTGTCGGGAAAGCGGCTTTACCGTTTCGGATACGCGCGGTCGATGATCATGGGCTTCATCTCCCAGATCGATGCGCTCTTCGTTAAACCAACCGAATTGACGTTCACCGTGGAGGGAGAAACCAAGCGGCTAGACATCGACGAGATCATGAGGATGCGCGAAAGGGACTGGTTCAGTCGCGGCGTTGCGGCCTCTGAGGAGTGCAACCGCAGCATCGTGAACGCTTCCGTGCAACAGCTCCATCACGTTCGATCTCTCGGGTCGCCGCGGCAGCTAATTGCGGTCGCGTGCTCCATTCGGCACGCCACTCAGGTGGCCGCACTGTACAAGGAACTCGGGTTGCGCGTGGAAGTTCTCCACAGCCAACTCACCACTGAAGAACGAGACCGCATCGAAGCGAGTCTACGAAGCGGACTAACCGATGTCGTGGTACAGGTGAGCATCCTCGGCGAGGGGTACGACCTGCCGAGCCTCTCTGTGGCCGCAGTCTTTCGTCCGTACCGCAGCCTGTCTCCTTACGTGCAATTCGTCGGCCGTATACTTCGTCTAGCACAGCCTGACACGCCTTACTCACCCGCGAACCACGTCTACCTTGTGTCTCATGTAGGACTCAATGATGAGCGATGGTGGAAGGACTTCACGAATTTCGACAAGGAGGATCAGGAGTTCTTCCAGGAATACTTGCAGGGCGAGTTGGAAATCGAAGGTGAGGGCGATGAATCGCCGCGACTGACGCTTCGCCCGTTTATGCGAGTCCTAAACGAGGTTGTGCAGAGCTACCAGCGACAGGGGTATCTCAAGAAGATCGATGACGTGATGATTCGAGATCTCTTCGACACTATCAGGGGAAAGGGGTTCGAGCCGACAGAGTTTGGCCTTACGGAGGAGATGGTGAGGACGCGTCTGAGCGCGGCCGCGTCGGAGGGGTCCGTGTCTGCGTTTAACCCCGTGATACAGCCCCAAGAACGCCGCGAAGCGCTCAAGGGGCGGTTGCAGCAGGAGGCTCGGTCCATAGCTGACACGGTGCTAAATCGGCTGGGGCTCCCGCACCGCGGCCGAGAACTCTGCTCATGCTTTTCCGGGAGCTTCAATGCAGAAATCGTAATCAGGCTTGCCAACGCCGCTCAAAACGAGATCATGGGTCTGGACTCGGGCCAACGAGGGTCCGCAGACGTTGATCAGCTAAAACACGCGCTCGATGCGTCTCCGGATATTGCCGACAAGCTGACCAGTATCGTGAGAGGAAAGTTGGAAGATGCCGCGCCCTAAGCAGATGGTCAAGCGAGCTAGCGTCGAGGTCGCAGCGAGGCTACGCAAGTGCAAGTTTTCGGGCGCTGCGATACCCAAGGGGACGGCCTGCCTGGTGGTATACGACGGTCCGCGTGATCGGTTCTGCTACTCGCGTTCCGTCGCGCTGGAGATGATCGCGTTGGGACGGGATCGACTGAGCGAACTGGAACGAGAGCTGGGCCCAGACGATGGTGGCTGACTCAGGTAGGCGCCTGGAAGGGAAGATCGACGCTTGGCGGGCGGAGAGGTGACGCGGCGACGCTAAAGTCGGGCCGAGTTCGAGCGAAGCTAGTTGACATCGTCGTGCTAGGGCCGCAAAGTACCTCACGGTGCTGCACCGTGCAGCGACCAGACCGACCAGGGAGTGGTTGGCGTATGCCGTCAAAGCATCGTGTGACAGTGAGTCTTTCGCCCGAAGACCATCGTGCCCTGGCGATGCTATCCGAGAAGAGCCGAGTTTCGCAGGCGTGGATTGCGCGGCAAGCGCTTTCCGAGTTCCTTGAACGCCATCGCGACGACCAGTTGCAGCTCCCCTTCGAGTTGTCCACGTCTTTACGGGGCGAAGTCGGAAGGCCGTCGGCGGAAGGGTTGCGCAACCGACAGGTGGTGAGGCGAGGCGACGGGTCGCGATGAGTCGGCTGGAATGAACTCAGGGGAAGGCGGCACGTTGCAGCTAGGGGTTCCAGGCGGTCGTTTCAAGGACCTCCAGCCGGACAAGCTGCGGGGCGGGTACTACACGTCGGAGAAGTTGGCCCAATGGTTGTCCTCGTGGGCAATTGCGTCCGCTCGTGATCGGGTTCTGGAGCCGAGTTGTGGCGACGGTGTGTTCCTTGATGCCGCGGCCGCGCGTCTTGAATCACTAGGTAGCCGAGGTGGCGATACTGGGCAGATCCGGGGCATCGAGATCGTCGAAGGCGAAGCCTCGAAAGCCCGCCAACGCCTTGAGTCTAGATTCGGGTCGCAAGCCGGCGACGCAGTGAAGACCGCAGACTTCTTCAGCTGGTGGAAGCGAAACGACGAGCGATTCAACGTCGTGGTTGGGAATCCACCGTTCATCCGTTATCAGACTTTCCCCGAGCCCCATCGTAGTCACGCGATGGAGATCATGGAGCAGCTCGATCTCAGACCGAACCGTTTGACCAACATATGGGTGCCCTTCGTGGCGGCGTCCTTGGCTAGCTTGCGACCAGGAGGGCGGCTAGCGATGGTGCTACCCGCCGAGTTGCTGCAAGTCAGTTATGCGGGACAGCTCCGTTCGTTCCTAACCGATCGTTTTCGCCGTATCGACCTCATTTCCTGCAACGAGCTGTTTTTCGCGAATGCTGAACAGGAAGTGATCTTGTTGCTCGCAGACGGTGCCAGAGAGAAGTCGAGTGAGGGATTCTGCGAGGTGACGCTGACTGAGGCAGCTACTGTGGCGGAGATCGTGAGCCGACCAGTATCCGAAATTCTTAACGACGCCTCGCCGAAGGCGATCCAACATGACAGCGAAAAGTGGCTCAAGTACTTCCTGTCGAAGGAGGAAATCGGCCTCATGCGGGCGCTCCGGGCGTCGAATAGGACAACGACACTGAAGTCGTTTGCGGACGTCAATGTCGGCGTAGTGACCGGGAGGAACCAGTTCTTTGTGCTCCGACAGAGCGAGATCGACAGGCTGGACATCGTAGATCACACGATCCCGTTGGTTTCGCGCTCAGTGCATCTTGAAGGCGCCAGAATCGACGTGGCGGATTGGCAGAGGCTCGCGAGGGACGACGAAAGAGTTCATCTTCTAGATCTTGAGCCGTTGAACGGATCGAAGCTAACTCCAGAGCTTGATCTCTACATACGGCAGGGCGAGCGGATGGGAATCCATGAGGGCTACAAGTGCTCTATCCGGACGCCCTGGTACGCGGTGCCCGCCGTCTGGACGCCGGATGCGTTTGTGTTCCGGCAGATCTACGACTTCCCTCGAGTGGTCATCAACGCGGCACAGGCGACCGCCACGGACACGATCCACCGCATGAGATGTCGCGCAGATCCCGCACAGACGGTCGCCAACACCTATACGTATCTGACGGCGGCGTCGGCTGAGATAGAGGGCCGTAGCTACGGCGGTGGGGTCCTGGAGCTCGAGCCGACCGAGGCGACGAATCTCCTCATGCCGGCGAATTTGGGGAGTGCGATGCCTCTAGAAGAGTGCGACGAGCTCATTCGACAAGATCGACTGGCGGAGGTGCTCGAGTACAACGACCGTGTAGTTCTCCGAGGGCATGTAGGGCTGTCGGAGAAAGAGTGCGCGCAACTCAGGGCGATCTGGGAGAAGATGCGTAACCGTCGGCTATCCCGTCGGCGGCGACGATCGTGACGGACGGGGCAGCGAAGTCGGAAGCCCGCGCTCTGCTTACCAGGCTCGTCACCGCCTTCAGGCTCAACGAGAGCGACTATGTGGGCGTCGACTACAACGAGACACAGGCTCGGACGGACTTCATTTCGCCGCTGCTTGCGGCCTTCGGATGGGACGTCCAGAACGAAAGAGGCGCCCAACTGGCGCTTCGAGAGGTCATCGAGGAGCCGACGGTTGAAGTTGGTGAGGAACGGGTAAAGAAACGGCCGGATTACGAGCTTCGGCTCGCACGTCAGCGGAAGCTGTTCGTGGAAGCCAAGAAACCGAGCGTACGAATCGAAACCGATCGGGCGTCCTCATTCCAGATCCGGCGCTACGGATTCTCCGGGAATCTCCCGATCTCGGTGCTGACCAACTTCCGCCACCTTGCCGTGTATGACTGTCGGACGGCCCCTCGGGAGAATGCGGCGGCCAATGTCTGCCGGCGGCTTCTCGTCTCATACGAGGAGTTCGAGACGCGTTTCGATGATCTTTGGCCACTGCTTTCACGGGAATCCGTCTTTTCGGGCGAGTTTGATGAGCTACTTGACGCGGACGCAGCTAGCACTGGGGTCGAGCAGTTTGACGAGCTCTTTTTGGACCAGGTCCGCGACTGGCGCACGCGTCTCGCGGAGGACATTCATCGCAATACGCCTGGGCTGACGTCAGGCGAGCTAACGTACGTAGTCCAACTCTTCCTATCTCGGATCATCTTCCTCCGCATCTGTGAAGACCGTGCGATTGAACGATACGAGACACTCCGAGAGCTGGACCGCAACGCCATGTTCGATGCATTGATGGAGGAGCTAAGGCGCGCCGATGCGTTCTATGACAGCGGCCTGTTCCGGCTCATGGACGATCAACGGCTCGGTGTACGCATTGACGACACGACCCTTGCAAAGCTGATTGAGGAACTCTACTACCCGGCGAGCCCGTACACGTTTGCAGTTGTAGAACCGGAAATCCTGGGGGAGATCTACGAACACTTCCTCGGCGACATTATCGAGATTGACGATGGCGGGACCACGAGGATCGTCCAAAAGCCAGAGGTGCGTGAGAGTGGTGGCGTCATCCCCACGCCGCGCTACATCGCGGACGTGATCGTCGAGAGGACGCTCCGTCCGATGCTGAATGGAAGGAGCCCCCGCGAGTTAGAGGACTTCACCGTGGCCGACATCTGCTGCGGTTCTGGGACGTTCCTTCTTGCGGCGTTCGAGATCCTGCTTGACCACTATCTCAACTGGTATCTCGATAATCAGCGGGAACGCCACGAAGGCCATCGCCTTTACGAGGGAATAGCTGGCCAGTGGAGACTGACGTTCGAGGAACGCCGCCGCATTCTCGTAGCCCACATCCGCGGCGTCGACATCGACGCGAACGCGGTTGAGATCACGCAGTTCAGCCTCCTATTGAAGCTCATCGAGGGCGAGACCGCCGACGCGTTGCGCCAGCATGTTGAACGGTCCGGAGGCTCCGCGTTGCCTGAACTCGATACGGCGATTCGGTGCGGGAACAGCCTCGTCGGCCTCGCGGAATGGCGGGCGGTTACCGGCACCGATCCGGGGGAGACGAGAATCAACCCACTCGACTGGGAGACCGAATACCCGGCTGAAATGGCTCGTGGCGGATTCGATGCCGTGATCGGGAACCCTCCCTACATCCGAATCCAGAACATGGCGAAGTACTCGCCAGACGAAGTCCGGTTCTTTCAGCAATCGACCTCGCCTTTCTCGACCGCCAGCCAGGACAACTTCGACAAGTACCTGTTGTTCATAGAGCGTTCAATTGGACTGGTGCGAGAGTCCGGCCGAGTTGGGATGATCGTGCCGCACAAGTTCATGACAATCCGGTCAGGGCGGGCGTTGCGCAGACTGATTGGCGTAGGGCGGATTCTGCACGAAGCGGTGCACTTCGGCGCCAAGCAAGTCTTCGGCACTGATGTGTCCAACTACACCTGCATTCTAGTTCTAGACCGCGCCGGGGCCGACGCCGTGCGGATCGAACGTCCAGTGCGGCTGGGTTCGTGGCGCTACGGAGAACGAGGTTCTGTGGATCTCGTACCCGCAGGCGAACTCGGAGAGGATCCATGGCGTTTTGCGGACGACGAGACAGGGGCGCTGTTCGCCCGCGTCATGGAGTCGTCGCCAAGCACGTTGGGCGAGCTCGCGGAGATCTTCGTTGGCGTCCAGACCAGCGCCGACAAAATCTACATCTTTCAGTCGGCTTCGGATACAGCGGCGACCTGTACGTTGCGGTGGGAAAATAGGAACTGGCCAATCGAACGGGGCATCCTGCGACCTAGCCTGCTCGACGCGCCCCTTTCGCCGTACCAACAGCCTATTCCGAACACTTGGATCATCTTCCCGTATGACCTTGTTCGGAATGCGAAGGGACGGCTGACTGCGCATGTCATTCAGCCAGCCGAGATGGCCGCGCGGTTTCCGGGGTGCTGGGCCTACCTGAAGGCGCGGAGGAACGAACTTGAGCAACGGAGCATCACAGGCGGTCCGACGGCTGAACGTCAGTGGTATCAGTATGGGCGGTCGCAGAGCCTCACGAAGTTCAGCGAAGCCAAGATCATCCTGCCCATTCTTTCGCTAGAGGCACGCTACGCCTACGACGACCAGAACATCATGGTCACTGGCGGCGGTAATGGCCCGTACTATCTGATCCGGGCTCGAGCTCGCGCAGAAATCTCCAACCACTTTCTTCTGGCGTTGTTGAATCATCCTCTAAGCGAGGCACTAGTGAGGACGAATACCAGCGTGTTCCGTGGCGGCTACTATTCGCACGGGAAGCAATTCATCGCAGGATTGCCTGTCCCGTTGCCGGACAAGGAGACGAGGGCTGAGATCGATGCGCTGGTCGATCGATTGATGGAATCGCAGGCGGCTTTGGCGGCGGCCCGGACGCCACGCGAGCGCAGGCGCTTGGAGCGCTTGCGAGATGACTTGAGACGGCAAGTGGAAGATCGGATGAGTCAATTGCTTGGGCTCACCGACGATGAGCTTGCCGTCGTAAGATCCGTCCCGATTCCGGACTGAACCCGGGTCCGCCGCCGCCTTTCCCCCAGATTGGGAGCGTCATCGGTGATGGCCCTGGTGGTGCCCATGCCGGTGCGATTGCGAGCTGCGACCGCCTCGTGCGAAAGGCAGCGCTATCAGATGCGGGGTGGAGAGTGGAGGAGCACAGGTAGTGACTGACGTAGCATTTCAATTCTATACAGAGGCGGAGACGGAACAGCACTCTCGCAACGAAGCGAGGAGAATCCGTACTCGCGTTGACCAAGCCAGAAAGAGCCCGCATGCGGCCGGAATCCGATGGCCTTTCGAACTGCTGCAAAACGCGCTTGATGCCGGCCCGAGAGACGGTAGGTCCACAGTTACAGTGGGACTCCAAGACGACGGCACTACTATGTTGTTCCAACACGATGGTGCACCGTTCGCACTCAACGAGCTCGCAGCGTTGGTTTCGGGGGGATCTAGCAAGGACTACGAGTCCGAGACCACAACTGGCCGATTCGGAACCGGTTTTCTGGTCACGCATGTGCTTGCAGAACGAGTGCGGTTGCGGGGTCTGCTCGCGTTGGAGTCAGGTTGCGAGGCTTTCGATCTGACATTGGACCGGGCCGGGGATGAGGAAGCGATTCTGGCCAACATGCAGAACTCGCGCGACGCAATTCGCGCGGCGGTGGCGGTGGCGGATCCAGAGACGATGCAATCCGCAACGATTGAGTACGAGTATGGTGGGAACGACGTCTTTGTGCGCGGCCTGGATGAGTTGAGTCGCGCTCTACCTTACATCTACGGCACCCGCAGGACATTGGGGCGTTTTGATCTTCGAACAGGCGAAGATCGGGTGGAGAGTTGGTGTCCGTCGGACGTAAACGAGACCGTGATCGAAGGCGGGCTTTTGGAGTCACGTAGGATCGCGGTGATGACGGACGGTGTGCCTACGCGCGATCTTTGGATTCATCGTTTTACTACCGAGCGGCAAACAGCGGCTGCGGCACTGGTGCTGGTTGAGGAGACTAGCAACGGTCCCGAGGTCCGCTTGCCGGACACTAAGGCGCCGAGAGTATTCCGCGAGTATCCATTGCGCTCCTCCGGATTCGTGCCAGTGAATCTCATCATCGACGGGAAGTTTGACCCTGAGCAGGAGCGTGGCGGGTTGTTGATGAACGACCGCGACAAAGACCTACTCGAAGAGGCGTTGGTGGCCGGGGTCGCCGCAGTTAGGTATGCGATTGAACAGGCGTGGCGGAATGCCCACCTGCTGGCACGCGCCACGAGACCGGAGATGGGGTTCGAAGCTGGGAATGCCGAGGAGACGCAATGGTGGACGGATACCCTGAGGGCCTTCGCACAGCGCCTAGCCGGTACTCCTATAGTGGAGTGCGAAAGCGGCATGCTACCGGCGTTTGTAGAGGATGGTAAGCACGCAAACTTCGTCGTCCCAAGGCTTCGTGAGGCCCCAACGGAAGCTGAAACAAGCGTGGAACGACTCTGGCCCTTGGTGGCGGCCGCGAAGCGGCTTGTGCCGCCAAAGAGGAAGTTGACTGCTGACTGGATTGCGATCGTTGAGGGCTGGCACACGCTCGCGGCAACCGTCGAGCTGATCTGGATCACGAAGCTTGCCGAGTGCGTACGTGTGTTGTATCCCGCGTAGTTTCAGCGCGGGATTCTCGCGTTATTTCTGATGGACC
>JAPOYI010000094.1:0-226 GCA_026706665.1 Gammaproteobacteria bacterium
GTTCCGCGGGGCTCATCTCCGGATCGGAAGGAACTTGACGGGGCATCGGGGGGAACGAACGAAGCACTCCCCGCTCTCCGATCACCGGTCGGGCCGCCGGCCCAATAGATGCGCGCGGGGAGCCCGGCTGAACGCCGTCTGGAACGCTGTCCTGAAGCTGCCCCCGCTCACAGCGCACCGAAGACGGAGCACCCGGTTCCACCGACCTCTGTGAATGCGTGAGATA
>JAPOYI010000094.1:236-2323 GCA_026706665.1 Gammaproteobacteria bacterium
TTCAGCCGGCAATTCGAGCAGGACACCCGCAGCACGCGAGGCATTGGCCCAATCCAGGAACAACTCGTATTCCCACCGTTCCTGGAAACCTCCAAACCACTGCATCCCGAGATATAACCGAAAGTTGTGGATCAGGGGCGTGAGGCAGGTGGCATATCCTTCCAGTTGAAAACAGGAAAACACCCTGGCTGGCGGGCCGGGGGGAAGGAGACACCACCCAATGCTGAAGGTACTCGACCGGGCACGAGAAGACAACGTCGAGGCGGCTGATGAGGCCGGGCTGACCCTGGATGAGGTGGCCCGAGAAGGGGCGCGCCGCATGCTGGCAGCGGCCCTGGAGGCGGAGGTCGAACACTACATCGAGGCGCATGCCGATGCGCGCGACGCGGCGGGCCGACGGCAGGTCGTTCGCAATGGCCGTGCGCAGTCACGGACGGTGACCTGCGGAGCGGGCACGCTGCAGGTCCGTGCTCCGCGCGTAAACGACCGGCGGGTTGACGATGCGGGGGAGCGGCGCCGGTTCACCAGTCGCATCTTGCCCCCGTATATGCGTCGTTCGCCGCAGGTGGCCGAAGTGCTTCCGGTGCTGTATCTGCGCGGCTTGTCGACCGGCGACTTCCGGGAAGCGCTGCCGGTGTTGCTGGGCGAGGACGCGGCGGGTCTGAGTCCGACGAACATCACGCGGCTGACGGCGGCTTGGGACGAGGAGTACCAGGCGTTCCGGCGCCGGGACCTGTCCGAGTGCGACTTCATCTATGTGTGGGTCGACGGGATCCACTTCAACATCCGCCTGGAGGACGACCGGCTGTGCACGCTGGTGGTGCTCGGGGTGCGGTCGGACGGCACGAAGGAGCTGGTGGCCATCGAGGACGGCTATCGGGAGAGTGCGGAGAGCTGGGCGAGCGTGCTGCGGGACCTGCGTCGGCGCGGACTGCGAGCGCCGGTGATGGCGGTCGGCGACGGCGCGCTGGGCTTCTGGTCGGCGGTGCGCGACGTCTGGCCGGAGACGACGCCGCAACGCGACTGGTGCCACAAGATGGCCAACGTGCTCGACAAGCTGCCCAAGCGCCTTCGGCCGCGGGCGAAACGGGCGCTGCGCGAGGTCATGTATGCGGCGACGCGGGCCGACGCCGAGACGGCCATCGGTGCCTTCGTTGACGAGTTCGAGGCGAAGTACCCGAAGGCGACCGGCTGCCTGGTGGAGGACCAGGAGGCGCTGCTGGCGTTCTTCGCCATGCCGGCCGAGCACTGGTTGCATCTGCGGACGTCGAATCTGATCGAATCGCCGTTCGCGACGGTGCGGCTGCGGCAGCGTGTGACGAAGGGGGCGGGCTCGCGCACCAAAGGACTCCTGATGGCCTTCAAGCTGCTGGAGATGGCGCAGCGGCGGTGGCGCCGACTGAACGGGGCGCAGTTGCTCCCCTTGGTGCGTGCCGGCGTCCGGTTCGTCGATGGCGTGCCAGAGGGACGGGGCCGGATGGAAACGGAGGCTCGGAAGGAAGCTGCCTGACTCACGTCAAAGCCGGATCCACAACATTTGACAATACCTCGCGCGGCGCGGCCATCGCTCAGTGCCCACCGAAGACGAGGCGGCCCTCCATCTTGGAGAAGACGAGGCGGCCCTCCATCTTGGATTTGACATGTGTCATCGACGGAGGTAGCTGGACGCAATGTCTTCCCGAAGCCGAAGTGCGACGATACTCATGGCTCGTGTGCGAGCGTCGTCGCAAAGGAGGTACATCATGACGACTCGAAGAGAATCCCGTCGGCAGAAGAAAGTGTACTCCGCACCGCTCATCGTCGACTTCGGCGCGATCGATGCGATGACCGGGGATTGTTACGGCTTCTGTCTGGACGGCATGAACGGCGGGATGGCCTGGGGAGGCTGATTTCAAGAAGTCATCCCGTGAACATTTGGGCAGGCGGCCGGCTTCGTTTGTCGGCTGCCTGCCCGATGTCGCCGCACGCCAACCACGCCAAACGGAAGAAATGGTAATGAAGAATCTCGATCGGAGGCCGCGATTCATCGTCGCCGCTTTGGCGTTTCTGATCTTTCTGCTGCTCGACCTCGGGTTCCTGCTTTGCGG
>JAPOYI010000016.1 GCA_026706665.1 Gammaproteobacteria bacterium
GCACTTCCTTACGCGTCAGCGGTCGGGGAACATTCCCCGGCTGAGGGCTCCTAGGCCACCGGACGCCCGACTGGGGACCCACGAATGACTGATCGAATCGTCACCGCATGCGTCGTCATCATCGGTAACGAAATCCTGTCCGGACGCACCCAGGACACCAACCTGGCGCACATTGCGCAACAGCTCAACGAGTGGGGTATACGGGTTCAAGAAGCACGGGTCATTCCCGACGAGGAGGACGTAATCGTTGTCGCCGTCAACGACGCGAGGGCGCGTTTCGACTATGTCTTCACCACCGGCGGCATCGGCCCGACGCACGACGATATCACCGTAGAGTGCATCGCCAGGGCATTCGGCGTGCCCATGGTCGTCAGCGACGAGATCGCCCAGCGCATCCGCCGCCGGCCCGCCCCGCGAGACGTCATGGAAAACCGGTTGCGCATGGCGCGCATTCCCGAAGGCGCAACCCTTGTCGACAATCCGACCGGCGGGCCCCAGGGGTTCCGTATCGACAACGTCTTCGTCATGGCCGGCATTCCATCGGTGATGCAGGCTATGCTGTCCACCGTCGGCGGTGAGATCGAAGGCGGCGACATCGTGCGGTCAAGGTCGGTTACCGCGTATCTCGGCGAAAGCCAGATCGCTGCCGCACTCGCCGACATCCAGACGCGATATCCCAACGTCGACCTCGGCAGCTATCCGTTCTACAGGAGCGAACGATACGGTACGACGCTGGTGATGCGCGGCACCAGTGATACGGATCTCTCAGGCGTGCTTGAAGAGGTCAAGTCGACAATCATTGCCGCTGGAGAGCAGCCAATGATGGACGAGTGAAGCTTCGTCCTGGCCCGGTCGAGTATTACTCGGCTGATTCTGGAGATGGCAGACAGAACTATAATTGTATGAATTTCAATAAAGTATAAAACGAATTTATGGAGTTTTCTGGATTAAGGCGCGGCACTCGGATTCTCGCCTGCCTGGTGGTCCTGGTTGCCGCTTCGCAAGCCAGACCCTCGACGTTGGAAGACGCACTTCGCGAATACCCGGCGCTTGAGGAAAACAAGGCCATGGCGGTCTCGTTCTCCGAAATCCCGGTCGCCTTCAACGCGGGCGGGCACGTCACCAAGGCAGCCGCCGCCGCGGCCGCGCTCGACCGATGCGACCAGGCACGCCGGGAAAAGGGAGCGGAACGGCCATGTGAGATATCTCGTCTGAACGACGCGATGGCCTCCAGTTCCGCAGAAATCAAGGCAGGTTCCGAGGTGCCACATCCACTCTTCATGTGGCGCTACGAGGACGGCGCGTCGCGCCTCCACCTCGTCGGTACCATCCATGTGCTCAAGGCCGGGCTGCATCCCCTTCCGCAGCCGATCGAAACAGCATTCACGCAGGCGGACCACATCGTCGTGGAAGCCGATGTGATGAATGCCGACCCCGCCACGGTCATGCGGGCATTCGCGCGGTTCGCGCTCCTCCCGAAGGGCACCCGAATCGAAGAGAACCTGGATGCGGAGCAACTCGATCGCCTGAAAGCCGTGCTGGGAGACATCGAGCCCGTCGCACGCATCAAGCCCATATTCATCGCTTCGCAGCTCACGGTTGGCCGCCTGGCCGAGTTCGGATACCTGCCGAACTACGGCCTGGAAGCGCATTTCCTTCTCCGTGGCGGCGACCGGGCGGTTCACGAACTCGAATCCGTCGAGCAGCAGTTCGCTCTGCTCGGCGGCCTGTCGATGCCCGACCAGGTTGAAATGCTCGTCGATACAGTGGAAGAAATGGAAGAGATCGAGCCGACGGTCGCGCAACTGGCGCGCTCCTGGTTCCTCGGTGACGACGATGAAATGTTGCGGCTCTTCGAAGAATATACGGTTGGGAGCGACGCGGATCGCGCGTTGCTGAAGACGATCATCTACGATCGAAACGTGACGATGGCCGAATCGATCAAGGACCTCCTCGGCAAGCCGGGCAACTGGTTCGTGCTCGTGGGTGCGGGACACCTGCCGGGTCCCCGGGGTATCGTCGCTCTCCTCGAGGCGCAGGGCACCAGGGGCCAGCGGGTCATGTCGGACGAGACGGTGCAGAATCAACCATCGGAACTGGTCGCTGACGGGCAATCGTAGTGGGCGCACGTACGGCATCATCGAGAAACCGACGCGAACGGTCGAGCGCCATGACCTGTAAAGACTTCGGAGCGCCGCTGTGGCGCCCGGTCCTGCTGGGTCTGTCTTCCCTCCTCTGCGGTTGTGCGGTGATGTCGGAATCCGAATGCCTGACTGCCGACTGGTACCTGGTGGGTGAGCGGGACGGACGGGACGGCAGGCCGCTGGCGCATCTCTCGCAGTATTACGACGCATGTTCCCAGTACGGCGTCTATCCGGACGAGGAAGCATACCGGGACGGACGGGACCACGGACTCACGGTCTATTGCACCGAGGACGGCGGTTACCAGGAAGGCCGTGTCGGCCTGGGTTACAGGGGTGTCTGCCCAGCCGCACTGGAGCCCTACTTCCTCCAGGGCTACAACGTGGGAATCGCCGTGCACGAGACGCTCGAACGGGTTCACCAGATTGACTACCAGGTCCATTCGGCAGAGGGACAGATCGAGGATCTCAGGTCGGAGATCGATGAACTCGAGTCCTCTGAGGGTTCGGGAGAGGAAGACCATGCGGCAGCCGAGACCCTGAAGCAAAAGTACCGCGAACTCGGCCGACTGGAAGGGGAACTCGAAGGGCTGCACGACCAGAAAGTGGGCGCCGTCGTGTCGTACAGGCGCGCCGTTGATGTCGCACGCAGCATGGGATTCTACGAGCGTTACGAGTACTGACCCGCTCTCGTGGTGGAGGGCGTTGGAAAAAGGAGCTGAACGTGTTTTACGAACTTCGACAGTACAAGATCGTCCCGGGCAAGATGGACGCCTGGGTGAAGGTGATGGAAGAGGAGATCCTGCCGTTCCAGGTCGCCTGCGGGATGGTCATCACCGGAATGTTCAGGGGGGAGGAAGACGAGACGGCCTTCGTCTGGATGCGCCGCTTCGAATCGGAGGAGCAGCGCGAGCGCCTGTACGCCAGGGTATACGACAGCGACCACTGGAAGAACGAAATCGGTCCCCATGTGGCGGGCCTCATCGAGCCCGGCGGAGTCCAGGTTCAACGTATCGTGCCTACGCCCCACTCGGCAACGCAGTAGGAGCCATCAGCCGGGGGTATCTCCCCGCCCGCTGACGCGTACCGAGGTGCCGGCGTTCCCTCGTCGCCGAAGGCGTACTTGCAAGTAAGGCCGCACGCGTTACGTTGCCCAGGACCAGGCGATGAGCAGCAGGAGCATGGCAGCGGCACCCGAAAGATACTGTCCGCTGTGTCCCAGTCGCCGGATATCGAAGCCCGCCGCCAGGTAGCCGAGAACCGCGCCGCACGAAAACCCGGCAACATGCGCAAAGATATCGGTATTCCCTCCACCGAGGCCCGTGAAGACGAGCAGCGCGATGCCGGCAAATACCGGTGCCAGCCCGCGGCGCAGGCCGCGGCCGCGAAAATAGCCGCGCCGCCAGACGAAGGCCGAAATGAGTCCTACCGCGGCGAAGGTGGCGGTCGACGCCCCTAGGGACCGGAATTCGTCCGGCCGTGCCCAGGCGTTCAGCAGGTTGCCGAATACGCCCGCCAGGAGTATCAGGAGCCAGGCAACACCGGAGCCGAGATAACGCCCCGCCATTAGTCCGAACACCGCGCCGAACAACGAATTCGCGACGAGGTGCGCGAAGCTTGCATGAAGGGTGAGCGCGGTGACCGCCCGCCACCACTCTCCCTCCCCCACGAGGCCCGCCTGCATGATTCCGGCGTTTTGCCAGTTCACGCCCAGCATGCCCCACCAAGCCAGCGCGGGCACCGACCAGATCACCAGCAGGTAGCCGAGTATCCCCGCCCACCCGCTGTCGAATATGATGATCCGGGGAACCCGGACCCGCGGTGGCATGTTCTCCACCCGGTAGCGCTCGAGTTGGTCCATGGCTGCATGCCGATGTCCCTGACGGATGAACAGGCACCATTCGCCCGCCTCCATCTCGACGTAGTTGTCGATACCCATGGCCGTCAGCACCAGGGCGGCCTCGTTGATCGGCTGGCGCGAGACGTGCGAACGCAGGCAGACCCAGCGGAAGGGATCGTCGTCGGTCGTGGTCATCCTGCAAGCAGTTCCAGGGCCTCGGCATGCACCCTCGGATCCCCCGCCGCGACGATTCGACCCCCGTCTTCCGGTGAACCGCCGTCCCAGGTGGTGATGATGCCCCCCGCGCCCTGCACCACGGGAATGATGCCCTGGATGTCGTAGGGCTTGAGCGAGGCTTCGACGCACAGGTCGATGCTTCCCATGGCGAGCAGGCAGTAGAGGTAGCAGTCGCCGCCATAGCGGGACAATCGCGTGCGCTCCCTCACCGCGTGGAACGCGTTGAGGTCCGCCGCGCCTGCAAACACGTCCGGATGCGTACAGCACAAGACGGCCTCGTCGAGTCCAGCGCAGGCGCGAACCGATAACTCCTGCTTCCGTCCCTGGCTCTCACACCAGGCAGTTCGCCCGTTACCGGTGAAGAGTTCGTCCACTACAGGCTGGTACACGCCGCCCAAAACAGTCCTTTCACCGTCGTACAGTCCGGCGACAACGCCCCAGTGCAACATGCCGGCGACATAGCTTCGCGTCCCGTCGATCGGGTCCAGCACCCACGTCAGCCCGCTCTCGCCCCGTTCGACGCCGTACTCTTCGCCAAATATCCCGTGCTCGGGATACCGGGACTTGATGGCCGCCCGCATGGCCTTCTCCGCATCGCGGTCTGCGACCGTCACCGGATCAAAGCCGGGCTGGCCTTCCCGTTTGTCGTCCACAGGTATGGGCTCCCGGAAATGCGGCATGACGGCCGCACCGCCGAGCCGCAGCAAGACCTCGAGAAACGCCATCAGACCCTCGATGTCGCGGTCGTCGATCGATGTGGCTGAACCTTTCGGCGACCGGCTCAATTCAGTCCGCCCCGCAAACCGCCGCGCGGTTGGAGATGGCCACGCCACGACGCCCCAGCCGCAATGGATTGCGATCATGGCCGTTGGTGCAATAGCCGATCGAGATGCCCGTTGCGGGATCCGCCCATGCTATCTGGCCCCCCGCGCCGCCGTGACCGAAGGCCAAAGGTGAGTTCTTGCGTCCGAAACCGCGGAAGTTGCGGTCGGCATCTCCCGACACCACCACGCCGAGCGCCCGGTTGACCCGCTTGCCGTAGAGCGGGTCCACGAGATCCCCGCTCCGTACTTCAAGACCCATGGCCAGCGTCTCTGCGGACCAGATTTCCGGACCATCGAGTGCGCCGCCGTGCAACAATCCCTGGTAGAAAAGCGCCAGTCCCGCAGCCGTCGCAAAACCGCCGCCGCCCGGAACTCCGACAGCTCGGTACTCCGGACGATTGAATGTCAGGATCGCCTCTTCGGTCACTTCCGTGACAGGCGGCTCCGGCACGCCCAGGCGGGCATAGTCCTCGCTGGTCAATCCATCACCCACGTGTACCAACTCGGACACCCGATGGTTCTCCCCGGCCGGCAGGCCGACGAAGAGATCCGCAAGGCCCAGGGGTTCGATGACCCGCTCGCGAATGAAATCCCGGAAATCCATTCCGGTCCGACGTTCAATGATCTCCGCGATCACCCACATGCTGGATGTCGGGTGGTACTCGAAGCGCGATCCTGGCGCCCAGTTGAGACGCCAGCGCGCGAACCGTCCGAAACGGGCATCGCGATCATCCCACTCCAGCGGCCGGAACGGCGCGCTGGGAAACCCGGAGCTGTGCAGAAACAACTGCTCGACGGTCACGACCTCCTTGCCGTTGGTGTCGAACTCGGGAACGATGTCGACAACGCGTTCCACCACGTCGAGCCTGCCCTCCGCGATCAGGAGCCAGGCGGCGGCAGAAGTCACCGCCTTGGTCGACGAGAAAACGCAGTACATCGTGTCGTCGTCCGCGTCGCCGAAGGTCTCGAACAGGCCGACCCGACCTTCTCTCGCGACGGCGATCTGGGCGGAAGGCAACAGACCCTCATCGACTTCCCGGCGCACGCGCTGCACGAGTTCCTCGAGCTTTTCGGGGTCCAGGCCGATGCTTTCGGGATTCACCACGAACTTGCGATCCACGTTCGCCCTCCCAGGCGCCTTCAGGGTGAGTCCTTAAGGTTCCCGTTTACGCGCTCGATATGCAAACACCAGGAAGTTCCTGGCGGCGCACCGGGAAGGAGCCGTGCGGGTTACGGGTTAAGATTGATGACTTGTCAACCACCGGCAAGTGCATGGACACCCGCAACGGCTTCGTGGAAGCGATCGGCAACACGCCCCTCATCCGCCTGGCCGACCTGTCCGAGGCGACGGGATGCGAGATCCTGGGCAAGGCCGAGTTCATGAGTCCCGGTGGTTCCGTCAAGGACCGGGCCGCCTGGTGGATCATTCGCGAGCACGAGAAGAGCGGTGCGCTCCGCCCCGGCGGCACCGTCGTTGAAGGCACCGCGGGCAATACCGGCATAGGCATCGCGCACATCTGCAACGCCCGAGGCTACAAGTGCGTCATCTACATGCCCGACAACCAGTCGCCGGAAAAGGTCGACATACTCCGCACGCTTGGGGCCGAAGTGCGGGTGGTCAAGACCGTGCCCTATGCCGACGAGGCGAACTACCAGAAGCAGGCCGGCCGCTACGCCGCTTCCCTCGACAATGCGGTGTGGGCGAACCAGTTCGACAATACCGCCAATACGCTCGCCCACTACGAGTCGACCGGGCCGGAAATCTGGCGCCAGACCGAAGGCACGGTGGATGCCTTTGTCTGCTCCGTCGGAACCGGCGGCACCCTGGCGGGCGTCTCGCAGTTCCTGAAGGAGCGCCGCAGCGATGTTCAGCTCGTCCTCTCCGACTGCATGGGAAGCGCCCTGTACAACTATGTCACCTCGGGCGAAGCGGTCATGAGCCCGGGCCCATCGATCACGGAAGGTATCGGCAATTCCCGCGTCACGGGCAACTTCGCCTGCGCCACGGTCGACTGGGCGGTACAGGTGTCGGACCAGGAAATGGTTGACATGGTCTATTCCCAGTTGCGAGGCAGCGGCTGGTTTCTTGGCTCCAGCAGCGGCATCAATCTATGCGGCGCGGTGAAGGTGGCAAGGGAACTCGGGCCCGGCCACGTCGTGGTGACCATGCTCTGCGACGACGGCAGCAAGTACCAGTCAAGGCTCTTCAATGCCGAGTGGCTGGCGGAACGCGACCTCGCCGTCCCAACAAGATAGCAGTCCCTTTTCGGATTCACTGGATCAGCACAAGCGCCCGACCGGCACGGTTCCACTAAATCGCGGACAGCGCCTAGCGAAACACCCTCCGGTATGTGTGGGACAATGCTGCGATCAGGCTAAGGAGAGTCACATGCTCGAGGAGTTGATCGCCACGATTGAAACCTTGAAGGACCGTATCAAAGAGCACAGGTCGTACTTCGATCACGCGGCACCAGAGGCAAGGACACGGGTTTCCTTGATCGATCCGCTGCTATCGGCGCTCGAGTGGGACGTTAGCAATCCGAGCCTCGTGGAGATCGAGCCGAACGTAGCAAATGGTCGGGCTGACTACGCGTTATTGCGTGACGTTGGAACTCCGGTGCTTCTACTCGAAGCGAAGAAGCTGAGCGATACCGGCGCACATCATGGCCAACTCGCTAGCTATGTGGTTGGCGAGAATCTGAGACGTTCCGACAAGATTCCGTACTGTGGCATAACGAATGGGAGCCGCTGGCAGGTCTTCGACGTTTTGACTCAAGATCGCGTTCTAGACATTTCCGTCGAGCGTGAAAATCCTAAGCGATGTGCTTTGAGGTTTCTTGGTCTTTGGGCTCCGGCGTTACGTGAGGGGGGAGCGATAGAGCCCCTGGTGGACCTTAGGCGGCAAGACGACACGGAGGACTTGCCCAGACCCATCGATCCAAGCGGCGATTGGACGCCCTTGGACAGCAAAACGATGAATCCGAGCAGGCTCACTCAGCCGAGCGAGATACGCTTTCCTGATGGAAGCATCTCGAAAGTGAATTCATGGACAGACATGCTCGTCGCAACTGCTGAATGGCTGTCTAGCAGCGGAATGTTCCGTCGAGAGGAGATGCCGTTCAGTGTGGCAGGATCCCGTTACTCGGTGAGCGCAGACGGACGCCACCCCGATGGAACCAGTTTCACGAGACCATTGCGGGTTGGGGAGACCGGCCTTCAGATAGAGGGGAATTTCACCGGGAGGCAGATTGTTCGATTCGCCGTGGACCTGCTGAAACGATGCAACCAAAAGCCATCAGAGGTCGTGCTGAAGCTTCGCAGGTAGGCTAAACGCTGGCATCCCGTGCTTGGTCTTTGTATCGTGCTTGGTCTTTGTATAAGGATGAGCCCGCAAATCGAGGTGATGCATGGTGAATCGCCTGGCCGCCGCGCTTCTGATCGTCTGCCTCGCACAGCAGGCGGATGGGGCCAAAGTCTGGCTAATGGAAATCGAAGGCGCCATCGGACCGGCGTCCGCGGACCACTTCATTCGCACACTGGAGGGCGCTGAAGAAGCACAGGTCGACCTGCTTGTCTTGCGAATCGACACTCCCGGAGGTCTCGACAAGTCCATGCGGGACATGATCAAGGTCCTCCTCGCCTCAAATACGCCCGTCGCGACCTTCGTCGCTCCCAACGGCGCTCGGGCAGCCAGCGCCGGGACCTACATCATGTATGCGAGCCACATCGCGGCCATGGCCCCGGCGACCAACATCGGATCGTCCACCCCCGTCAGTATCGGCGGAGGCAATCCGCTGCCGCTTCCCGGCCAACCCAAGGACGAGAAACCGAAGGAGGACTCCCCGGACGAAGGCGCGGGAACCTCCCCACCCGCTACCGCAATGGACCGCAAGGTCGTAAACGATGCCGTGGCATACATTCGGAGCATTGCCGAGTTGCGGGGACGAAACGTCGAATGGGCCGAGCAGACCGTCCGCGAAGCGTCCAATCTCCCGGCCCGGGAAGCGTTGGAACTCGGGGTCATCGACCTGGTGGCGGAAGACCTCGAAGACCTGCTGGCGCAGATCGACGGCATGACGGTGGAGCTGGACAGCGGATCGGTGACCATTGAGACGGCCAACAGCGAAATCCATCGAATCGAAACGGATTGGCGCTACGAGCTTCTCAGCACCATCACCGATCCGAGTGTCGCCTACATCCTCCTGATGATCGGCATCTATGGCCTCATCTTCGAGTTCTACAATCCCGGTACCGGAGTGGGCGGCGTGGTAGGCGTCATCTGCCTCCTGGTAGGCGCGTACGCACTCCAGATGCTGCCCATCAACTATGCCGGACTGGCCCTCATCGTCGTCGGTATCGGCCTCATGGCGGCGGAGGCGTTCACACCGAGCTTCGGCGTGCTCGGCGTCGGCGGCGTAGCCGCATTCGTCATCGGATCGATCATCCTGATGGACACGGACCTTCCGGGCTACCAGGTATCCATGCCCATCATCGCGGCGGTCGCCACCGCAAGCGGTTTACTGGTCCTCGTGACCATCGGGGCCGCCGTACGCGCGAGAACTGCTTCGGTCGTGTCGGGCGCCGAGTCCATGATCGGGGCCGTAGGCGAGGTACTCGAGGACTTCGAGCGCGACGGTCGCGTGCGCGCAGCGGGAGAGGTCTGGCAAGCGCGAAGTCCCGAACCCCTCGAGAAGGGCGCGCGTGTTACCGTCGCCGCCGTGGACGGCGTCACGCTCGAAGTCGTGCGGGCCGATCAGGACCCGACCTAGTCAACAGGGGCAAGCCACAAGAGGAGCAAGGCATGACGCAGATTTTCGTACTAGTCATCATCGGTATTCTGTTGGCGCTTCTCGCGAGCGCCTTTCGCGTGCTGCGCGAGTACGAGCGCGGCGTCGTCTTCATGCTCGGTCGATTCTACCGGGTGAAAGGTCCCGGGCTGATCATCATCATTCCGGTGCTGCAGCAGATGGTGCGGGTCGACCTGCGCACGATCGTCATGGACATACCGAGCCAGGATCTCATCACGCGCGACAACGTCTCGGTCAAGGTCAACGCGGTGCTGTACTTCCGCGTCATCGACTCCCAGAACGCCATCATCAACGTCGAGGACTACATGGAGGCGACGGGACAACTCGCCCAGACCACCTTGCGCTCCGTGCTCGGGCAACATGAACTCGACGAACTCCTGGCGGAGCGGGAGCGGCTCAACGCGGACGTCCAGGCCATTCTCGATCAGCAGACGGACCAGTGGGGCATCAAGGTCGCGAACGTCGAGATCAAGCACGTCGACATCGACGAGAGCATGATTCGCGCGATCGCGAAGCAGGCCGAAGCGGAACGCGAACGGCGCGCCAAGATCATCCACGCCGACGGGGAGTTCGAAGCCGCCGAGAGGCTCGTGGCCGCCGCGCAACGCCTCGCCAGCCAGTCGAATTCCATGCAGTTGCGGTACCTGCAGACGTTGACCGAGATTGCCGGCGAGAAGTCGTCCACCATCGTCTTTCCGCTGCCCATGAACATCATGGAGTCGATCAGGAACCTGCTCACGGACGATACGGAACCCGAACCCTCCTCGACCTAATCGGCCCTTCCCGAGCAGACGCCCCATGCAGTGCGCCAACTGCGGCAACGAACGCGCCCTGGGTTTCTGCGCCCACTGCGGACAGAACGACCGGGACTACCTCCGCTCCCTGCCATCGCTGGTCCGGGACATCGTGCGCGAAGTATTCGAAGTGGATTCACGAACGTTCCGCACGCTCAGGCTGCTGGTGCTTCGGCCGGGAGAACTGTCCGCGGAGTTCTCACGCAATCGACGGGCCAACTACTCTTCGCCGATACGGCTCTACCTCTTCTTCAGCCTGCTGTTTTTCTTCGTCCTCTCGGTGACATCGAAACCCGAGCCGACCGTTGAGGAAGACCCCGTGGTCCGTTTCGACGAGGAGCAGGCCGAATCGGTGGATTTCACTGCCCTGCGAGAGGCGCTTTCGCCCCAGCGGCTTGGCAAGGTCGACGAAATCCTCTCCCGTGATAGCTACCCGGGAACCAAGGCCTCCGCCTATGGACTGGCCTTCTGGGCCGACCGCCGCCAGGACGCCCTCACCGAGATCGAGAGGTTCTACATCTCCCAGGGCATAGACTGGCTGCACGCGCCGCGTCTCGCGGCGGAAAGGCTGGAGAACAACCTGCCGATCACGATGTTCTTCATGCTGCCGGTGTTCGCGCTCCTGCTCGCGCTCTTCCACAGGAAGAAACAGCGCTTCTACGTCGAGCACTTCGTCTTCAGCGTCCATGTGCATGTCGCCGTGTTCGCCGTGTTTACCTTGCTGGCCCTCGTGCCCGACGCCATGATTGGCGGCATCCTCGACCTGATCCTGCTCCTCGCCCTCGCCGTGTACAACGTCCTGGCGCTTTTCCGCTATTACGGTGATGGCGTATTCCTCACCATCGTCAAGTGGGGGTTCCTGACGGCCGGCTACGCCATCCTTTTGATACCCGGCATCCTGCTTACGGTGTTCGTGACCCTGTCTGCGCTATAGGAAGAGAGGGGCGTGCGACTACTCGTGCATCAGGCGTTTGACAAGCGGTGTCGCCAGCATCACCGCGATGCCGATGGCTACGCCCGCGTAGCCGATGGGCTCGAACACCGACACGTATGTAGGTAGCGACGCCAGCGCGTCCACCTCGGCGCCGGGCGCCCGCTCCACCGCCGCCCAACCAGCGATCTCACCAGCCAGGTAAGTTGCCGCCGCGCTCGACAGGAACCACACGCCCATCATCAGGCCGAGCATCTTCGCCACCGACAGCCGCGTCACCATGGACAGTCCCACCGGGGAGAGGCAGAGCTCTCCGGTCGTGTGGAGCAGGTACGCCAGCACGAGCCAGACCACGGCCACCTGTCCCGCCGAGTCGGCGTAGCCCGCGCCGTAAACGAGCACGAGGAATCCCAATCCGGCCTGTACGACGCCCAGGCCGAACTTCATCGGAGTCGACGGCTCCCAGCCGCGCCGCGCCAGTTCCCGCCAGGCAATCGAAAAGAGCGGGGCCAGGAGAATTATGAACGCCGGGTTCAGGAAACCCATCTGCGCCGCCTGCATCTCGACGCCCAACAGGTCCTTGTGGACGTTGCGCTCCGTGAAGAACGTCATGCTGGTACCGGCCTGCTCGAACAGCGTCCAGAAGACGACCGAGACCATGGTCAGGAACAGCACCGCGAACATCCGGTCCCGCTCCACCGGGGTGCACCGCAGCACGGAGTACAGCACGACGCCGACGACAGCCGCCGCCGCAACGATTCCGAGCAGGCTGCCGACGATCTCGCGGTGCTGCAGGAGCCACCACGTCGCCGCAATCGCGACCACGGCGCCGATATAGATCATGTTTTCGCGCGTGATGCCGGCAAGGCGTTCCCGCAGGACGGATGGCGCGGGTGGTTCCCCAGCTCCCTGGAACCAGCCTTGGCCGCCGATAAACGTCGCCAGTCCCGCCAGCATGCCGATGCCCGCGAGGCCGAAGCCATAGCCCCACCCGTAGCTCTGCCCGAGCCATCCGCACAGCAGCATCGCGGACAGGGCGCCGAGATTGATCCCCATGTAGAAGATGGTGAATCCCTGGTCGCGCCGGACATCCTCAACCCCATACAGCTGGCCGACGATGTTCGATATGGCCGGCTTCAGGAAACCCACGCCCACGATGATGAAGGCAAGCGCGAGATACAGCACCCAGACCGCGATGCCGTCCCTGACCACTTCGCCGTCAACCAGCGTTGCCGGGGCGCCTTCGAACGCCATCAGGCCGTGCCCGCAGCAGAGCAGGATCGCTCCCGCCACCACCGCCTTCCGGAATCCCAGGTACCGGTCCGCGATGAAGCCGCCGATGATGGGCATGAGGTACACCATCGAGCCGTAGGTGGCGACAAGACCCGCCGCAAAGCGGTCGTCGAACAGGAAGTGCTGCGCCAGGTAGAGCACCAGCAGGGCCCGCATTCCGTAGTAGCTGAACCGCTCCCACATCTCGGCGAAGAACAGCACGAAAAGCCCGCGCGGGTGGCCGAGCAGCGTGACTTCCTCCCCGGGGGGAGGTGTGGAGGGGGGAGGTGTGGAGGGGGGAGGTGTAGTTGTTGCCGCGGTTGGCCGGATGGCGGGGTCCTTGCCGGCACCTGCGTCCGTCACTGTGCCAGGGCTTCCTCGTCGGTCGCCATGTCGAGCGCTGCCGCGAACAATGCGCGAGAGTATGGATCTTTCGGCCGATCGAAGACCTCGTCTGCAGGCCCCTGCTCCACGATCTCGCCGTCGCGCATGACGATGAGCCAGTTGGCGAGCGCACGCACGACCTTGAGATCATGGCTTACAAACAGGTATCCGAGGTTGTGCGCCTTCTGCAGGTCGCGCAGCAGGTCCACGATCTGTGCCTGCACCGACATGTCCAGCGCCGACGTGGGCTCGTCGAGCACCACGAACCGCGGCTTCAGAACCATTGCGCGGGCGATGGATATGCGTTGCCGCTGGCCACCCGAGAACTCGTGCGGATACCGCTCCAGGTGGTCGGGGTCAAGGCCGACTTCCGCCATGACATCGCGGACCTGCACGCGGCGTTCCTCTTTGGTGACCTCCGGATGGTGAACGCGCAGGCCCTCGTCGATGATCTGTTCCGCGGTCATCCGCGGCGACAGCGAGCCGTAGGGGTCCTGAAAGACGATCTGCATGTTCTTTCGCAGCCCCACGAGGTCGCGTTTTTTTGTCGCGCCGATGTCCTGGCCATCGAACCGCAGTTGTCCCTCCGCCGCAAGAAGGCGAAGCATGGCGAGCCCCAGCGTGGTCTTGCCCGAACCGGATTCGCCAACGACTCCCACCGTCTGGCCCGCGCGAACAGTGACGGCCACGTTCTTGACGGCGGTGAAATACCGGCCGCCGCCGCCGAGCCAGCCCTTGCCGAGCGCATACTTGACCGTCAGGTCCTCCGCCGAGGCCACCACCGGCGCCATCGCATTGTCGCGCGCGGGATCGCCCTTGGGCTCCGCGGCCAGCAGGTGTTGCGTGTAGCGATGCGTCGGTTCGGTGAATACCCGTTCCGTGGGACCGGTCTCGACGATCTCCCCTTCGGTCATGACGCACACCCGGTCCGCCATGTTGCGAACGATGCCGAGATCGTGGGTGATCAAGAGCATCGCCATGCCGAGTTCGCGCTGCAGCTCTTTCAGAAGCCTCAGGATCTGGGCCTGGATAGTCACGTCGAGCGCCGTGGTCGGCTCGTCTGCGATGAGCAGCTTCGGTTCGTTGGCCAATGCCATCGCGATCATCACCCGCTGCCGCTGACCGCCCGAAAGCTCGTGCGGATACGCGCCCAGGCGGCTTTCCGCTTCCTGCAGGCCGACGCGCTGAAGGAGTTCAAGCGTCCGCTCGCGGGCATCGCGCTTGTTCAGGCGCTTGTGCACCACCAGTGATTCGCCCACCTGCTTGGCGATGTTGTGGAGCGGATTCAGGGAAGTCATCGGCTCCTGGAAGATCATGCTCACCATCTGGCCCCGGACATCGAGCAATCGGGCCTTGTTCGCGCCGATCATCTCTCCTCCGTTGACCAGGACGCTCCCCTTCGGGTGACTGGCCAGCGGATAGGGCAGCAACTGCAGGATCGACAGGGCCGTGACGGACTTGCCGGAACCCGACTCGCCGACGAGCGCGACCGTCTCACCGGACTCGATGTCGAAGGAAACGCCACGCACGGCTTCCACGTCGCCGAAATTCACATGAAGATCACGGACCTCGACCAAGCTCACGCGAATCCTCCCCGCACCCGTTGTTCAGCCCCCCGGGCCGCCGTTTTCGGACCATCCCGGCACCGCATGTCCATCCACCCCTGCGGGATGCCGCGGCGATCGTCATTGTACAGTGTCATGCTACCCGGCTCGCCGTCCGCAAATACTGGACGAACTCCGGGCGCGATAGTACCTTGACCAGACGGACCAGCGGAGCCCGAGATGCCGCAACACAATCTGAAAGAGGCCGGTCTCAAGGTCACGCTGCCGCGGCTCAAGGTCCTGCAAGTCCTCGAAAGTGCCGAGCCGCACCACATGAGCGCCGAGGACGTCTACAGGCACCTGCTCGAAACCGACGATTCCGTAGGGCTTGCGACGGTCTATCGGGTACTGACCCAGTTCGAGTCCGCCGGCATCGTCGAACGTCACAACTTCGACGATGGCCACGCGGTGTACGAACTCGCGGACGAGGCGCACCACGACCACATGGTTGACGTGGACACCGGAGCCGTGACCGAGTTCGTGAACGAACGCATCGAGGCCTTGCAGGAAGAGATAGCCGATAAGCACGGTTTCGAACTGGTGGACCACGAACTGGTGCTCTACGTGCGCAAGCGCGAACAGGCATAGCCCGGTTCCTGCACGGCCTGTTCGGCCAGCTTTCAAACCGCTATCGAGAGGGGGAACCCGTGTCGAATTTCAGACTTGACGGCAAGACCGCCATCGTCACCGGCGGCGCCGGCGGCCTGGGGAAACCCATGGCCATGGCTTACGCTGCCGCCGGCGCCAACGTGGTGGTGGCGAGCCGCAACGCCGAGAACATCGAGCAGGTCGTGCGCGAGATCGGGGAGAATGACCAGAGCGCGCTGGCAATCCCGGTCGACATCACGGACGAGGCGCAGGTAGACGCCCTGATCGCCGGAACGGTGGACGCTTTCGGGAGGGTCGACGTGGTCGTCAACAATGCCGGACGCTGGGGCCGGGGTCGTGCACCGGAAGACACGCCGCTGGACGAGTGGCGCCACATCGTCGAACTGAACCTGACGGGCTGCTTTCTTGTCTGTCTCGCCGCCGGCCGGCAGATGATCAGGCAGGAAGGAGGCAAGATCATCAACGTCTCCTCGACGGCGGGCAGCAAGGGAAACCCTGGCCAACTCCACTATTCCGCGGCCAAGGCGGGCGTCTTGAGCCTCACGAACAACCTCGCCTGCAGATGGGCGAAGCACAACATAAACGTCAACTGTATCTTGCCGGGCCTCATCGCTACCGAAGAACTGAGGGGCTACGGCATCATTCCGCCGTCGGTGGACGACGAGGGCAACCCCGTACCGCGCCTGGACCTGCCGCCCAATCCGGAAGACGTGGCGAACCTTGCACTGTTCCTGGCTTCATCCGCCTCGGATGCGATTACGGGCGAACTCATCCCCGTACGGTCCTGGCTGAAGACCGAACGATTCTGGTTGTGAGTTCCGGGGCATGGGCCGGCCGGTGCCTTACGCCTGTGTCACTCCAGCCAGGTAGTCATCCACCGCCTGCCAGAAGTCCGGGGCGTAGGGAAACGCGCCGTGGGGCACGTCGACGGTACGAAACTCCACCGGCGAACCGTCCACCACCGCTCTCATCGCCTGCACCATTGCTTCGCTCTCGACAAAAGGGATGACCCCGTCCACGGATGACGCGATGGCGAGGGTCGGCGGCATCTCAGCGACCACGGCTTCGGCGCGGAACGGATGCCGCAGCATCCAACGTACCGGGAAGACGCGTGGGTTCTTCGTCGTAAGCCGGTCGATGCCCCGGTACGGACGCTCGTGTATCGCCGCGTCTGGTGCTGCCCGCGCCGCGGCCAGCGACGCGACGCCGGTGCCGAGGCTCGATCCGAAAAGCACGAGGGGACGATCCGGAAACTGCTCCCTCGACCACTCGGCGACGGCTACGGCATCGTCCACCAGGTGGCGTTCCGAGGGCTTTCCAGTGCTGTCGCCGTATCCGCGATAATTGAAGAGCACGGTGGTTGCGCGCCGGTCGGCGAACCATTCGATGTTCACCGATACTTCCTCCGCGTTTCCGCCGAAGTAGACGATGACCGGCCCCGCCTCGTCGCCATTCACGACCCAGCCACGCAAAACCGCATCGGAGCGTTCGATTTCGGCGGCGACCGCCTCAGGATGATCCGGCTGAACCGCCAATGATCGGGGATAGAAGAGAAGCCCGTCCTGCGTCGCCCACAGCAGCGCGCAGGATCCGAGATAAGCGAGAAACAGCGCGGCGGCGAACGTCATTGCGAATATCGCCCCGCGTCGTACTCCATCAACAGCATGCGCCAAGAACCCTGCCCACTCATGGCCGAACCCTTGGGATTGTACGCCGCGGCGGCGGCGCCTTCACGTTCAAATCCGCCGTTCCCGCGAATACCATTGGACGTTGATCCACGCGGAAAGGACCCGGGATGTCGAAGCTCGATGACGGCGTACTCGAAGCCTTGCGCGCCCTCGACACGCCGACGGTATGCAATGCGCTGGAGGCGGTTGCCCCGGGGCGGCGGAGCTACGGCTTCACTGTCCAACCACTGGTATGCACCCGGCCGGAACTGGGCTCCATGGTGGGATTTGCGCGCACGGCCGTCATCCGGGCCATGCACCCCGCCGACATTTCCGATAGCGAAATGCGAGCTTTGCGGGAAGGCTACTACGCCTATATCGACGGCGGTCCCAAGCCGTCCATCGCGGGCGCCACGCTTTTCCGCGTTCCACGAAATCCGTCGTCTGCTTCGTCAAGGAAGACTGCCCCACCTGCAACCTGGTGCTGCCGCTGATCGAGGCGTTGCACGGCCAAGCGGGCCTCGACGTCCTCGTCGCGGGGCAGACCGCGGAAGGCAACGCCGTCCTGGCCCGGCGGCACGCCATGTCGGCACCGGTCCTCGACGACTCCGACCTCAGTGTTTCGTTCGCCTATGCCGTCGAGACCGTCCCTCTCTTGATCGTCGCCGACGCCGAGGGCGTCGAGGCGGATCGTCTCGTCGGTTTCGACAAGGCCGAATGGCGCGCCTTCTTCGAACGCCACGCGGAAGACGCGGCCGTGGATTGGGACGCCTATCCCGACTGGCGTCCCGGCTGCGGCTCGCTGACCCAGGACCCGATCATTAGCGAACGCCTCCGGGCGGCGTCCGAAAACAGCCCATTGCGCGCCCGGCGAATAGAGATCGCGCCGGACGACGACGTGCACGAGTTCATGTTCGACCAGGGATTCTCGGACGGGTTGCCGGTCGTGCCGCCGACGCCGGAGCGCGTCCTTCGAATGCTCCAGGGGACCGCGCGCGATCCGCGGTCCGTCGTCGCCACGATCCCGCCGAACATGGCGCCGGCGACGGTGGAGAAGATTGCCGTCAACGCGGTCCTCGCCGGGTGCAGGCCGGAATACCTGCCGGTGATCATCGCCGCGGTCGAGGCGGCGTGCACTGACACGTTCAATGCCCACGGTGTCATGGCAACCACCATGGGCGCCTCCCCGGTCATGGTCGTCAACGGCCCCATGCGTGAGCGGATAGGCATGAACATGGCGCTCTCCGCACTCGGTCAGGGCAATCGCGCGAACGCCACCATCGGCCGGGCGTTAAGGCTCGCATTGCGCAACGTCGGCGGTGCGCGTCCGGGCGGGACTGAGCGATCGACCCTGGGCAATCCCATGAAGTACTCGATGTGCTTTGCCGAATGGGAAGAGCGCAGCGCCTGGCCGCCCCTGCACGTCGAACGGGGATTCGACGCCGGGGACTCGGTGGTGACGCTTTTCGCCATGACCGGCGGACCCAGCCTCATCGTCGACCAGGCCTCGCGCACCGCAAGCCAGCTCGCGGGTTCCTTCGCGCTGTCGATGGAATCTGCACACCACGTGCGGGCGCACACCATGGGCGACTGCATCCTGGTGGTATCCCCCGAACACGTCGACACGTTGCTCGATATCTCGAAACCGCGTGGCAACGTCCTGCTCGACCGGCTGGAGGAACTGCTCGCCGAGCGTCTCCCCGCTGTCGAGGTCAACCGGTATTCCAAGCCCACGTTCACCAAGCCCGCGCCGCAGGCGTTGCGCCAGGAGATCAGGGAAAGCAACGATTTCGTAATCGAGGCACTCGCCGACTGAGGCTCGTGTACCACGTGCAGTTTGCATGACACGGTATGGTTCGAGATCCAGGGGGTGCCCTCGGTATCGATCGCTTCGAGCGAATTCGCCGATGCGGCAGCCGCCCAGGCAACCGCGCTCGGCATGGACGCAAAGCGCTGTTTCGTCCGCCATCCCATCCAGGACCGCACGGACGACGAGATGCGCACACTCGCGGAGGAGGTGCTGGACGACGTCATCAAGGCATTGACGGCGCAGTAGGACGCGGCCGTCAGGCGGACACTACTCCCCGCGCAGCGCCGTGGTGATCGGCAACCCCGCGGCGCGGACCGCCGGGAACAGCCCGCCGACCAGGCCCAGTCCCACCGCCCAGACGATTCCGAAGACGAGCAGTTCCGGCGTAACGGCAAAGTCGAAGGCGACCTGGGAAAAGGACCCGCCCAGGGTCGAGACTGTCCAGCCGTTGAAGCCAAAATAGGCCACCGCCGCTCCAACCGCACCGCCGAGAAGCGCGAGAAGCAGCGCCTCGATTACCACGGACGCCACCACCGGCATGCCGCCGAAGCCGAGGGCGCGAAGCGTCGCGATTTCCACCGTGCGCGCCGAGACTGCCGTGTACATGGTGTTGAGCGCCGCAAAGATGGCGCCGACGGCCATGATGGCGGCCACGCCATATCCAAAGGTCTCGATCAGCGTGGTCAGTTGCTGGGACTGGCTTTTGAAGTACTCGTTCTCGCCGGTGAGCGTGAGGTCGAGGCGCGGATCGTCCTCCATCCGTTGCGACAGCACGTCCGCCGCATCCGGCGATGCCAGCCGGACGCGCATGGAACTCACGCCGCCTTCCCTGCGGAAAATCGACTGGGCGGTGGCAAGATCGGCCCAGACCTCGGATTCGTACACGGACCCGTCCGCTTCGAACATGCCGACGATGGTCCAGGTGGAGTTTCTCAGTTCGATGGTTGATCCGGTTTCGACACCCTCGAACTCCGCGACGGCGCCGCGGCCGGCGATCATCTCCGTCCTGCCGGTTACGAATGAACGGCCTTCGACGATAGAGATTTCCGGACGGATCTCGAAGGCGTCCTGTTCCACGCCGCGTATCGCGAGGTTGGCGAGCGATTGATTGGAGCGCTTCGCCACGTCGGCCACGATGTAGAGTTCGCCGCTGGCCGCCGTCACCTCGGACCAGGATCCGACCACGGCCATCTCGCCCGGACCCATTCCGCTCGACAGTTCGCTCGTGGACCCGCCCCGCATCACGATCGCCCGGTCCGGCTGCCCGGCCCGCGACATGGATGCCTCGAAACCCTTGGCCATGGCGAGTATGGCCACGAGCACGCCAACCACGCCGCCGATGCCGACGACGATGACCGATGAACTGCCGAGGCGCGACGGCAGGTTGCGAAGGCTCAGCAGCGTGATCTGGAAGATCTGGCCAATCACGCCTGGCGCTCCCGCAGCGCGTCGACGATGGTCAGGCGCCATGCGCTGAATGCTGGCACGCAACCCACGATTGCGCCGAGCAACACTGCGAGGGCAAGTCCCTGCGCGATGATCGGCCAGTCGACTGCTATCGGACCTATGACAGGCTCGAGGTAAACGCTTAAGAAACCCTGCACCCCGGCCGCCAGGCCGATGCCCAGGGCACCCCCTGCGACACACAACAGAATCGCTTCGACCAACACGAGAGATCCGACAGTCCCGTCGGTAAACCCGAAGGTCTTCAGTACCGCCAGTTCGGGAATGCGGTCGCGCAGCGCCTGGGCCATGGTGTTGGCGGTCAGCAACAGGATGGTGAAGAACACCGCGCCGAGGATTCCCGTAGTTATCAGTCCGATGTTCCCGAACTGCTTGGCGAATTCCCGCTGGGAATCATCTTCCGTCGCGGTGCGCGTCGCGTTGATGGAGTTCTCGAACATCGCATCGATCGCGCTCGCGATCTCGGCGGCCTTCTCCGGGTCACCCACGCGCACGATGAACCAGCCGACGCCGCCGTGCCCGAACTGGCGCGCCTCGTCGAAATAGTCGTACTGGAACAGGAACACTCCCGGGTCCGTGTCATCCGGCCGGCCCCGGTAGATGCCGACCAGGTCGAACTCCCACAGCCGGCTACCGCCGCGCTTCGGATAGATGTCGCCCTCGATGGGGATCCTGTCGCCGATCTTCCAGCCGAAACGTTCCGCGAGACCCGCGGACACCACCGCCCCGGTCCGCGTATCGCGGAACGCCGCAAGCTGTTCGGGGGCGATCACCAGTTCGGAGTAGATCGCGAAGTACCCCTCGGGATCGACCGGGAACTTCGGAAAGAAGTTACGCGGCTCCTGGTAAATCCCACCGAACCAGTCCGCATGCGTCACCGCCTCGACGCCGGGGACGGTGGCGATCGAGCGCTGATGATTGATGGGAAGCGGATCGATAATGGAGTACTTCGGCGAGACCACCAGCCGGTCGATCCCGGCTTCGCCGAATCCCCCGGACGTAAACGCCACGGCGATCGCCCGCAGGTACGTGAACAGCACGAATGCGACGAGCAATGACATCAGCGTCAGCGCCGTGCGGACCGGCTTGCGCCCGAGGTTCGGCCAGACGAGGCCTATGGCACTCACGCGGCCTGCTCCACGAGTTGACCCTTGTCGAGGTGCAGTATGTGACTCGCATGGTCGGCGGCCTTCGGGTCGTGGGTCACCATGATGACGGTCTTGCCATGCTCCCTGTTGAGGATGCCGAGCAGGTCGAGGATTTCTTCCGCGGTCTCCCTGTCGAGGTCGCCGGTGGGTTCGTCGCAGACGAGGAGCGCCGGGTCCGCCACGATCGCCCGCGCGATCGCCACGCGCTGCTGTTGACCGCCGGACAGTTCTCCGGGCTTGTGGCTGGCGCGGTCGTCCAGACCCACGATCATCAGCGCTGTCTGTGCGTTCTTCCTCCGCTGCGCTCCCGACAGGTTTGTCAGCAGGAGCGGCAGTTCGACGTTCCGCTGGGCATTGAGCACCGGAAGCAGGTTGTAAAACTGGAAGACGAAACCGATGTTCCGGGAGCGCCACCTTGCCAGTGCCCTGCCGGACAGGTCGCCGAGAGCCTGTCCACCGACAACGACGGATCCCACGGTCGGGTTGTCCAGGCCTCCAATGAGGTTCAGGAGCGTGGTCTTGCCGGAGCCCGAAGGACCCATGAGCGCAAGGAAGTCGCCTTCCTCTATGTCGAGGTCTATGCCGTCGAGCACATCGATCACCTCGCGGCCTTTCCGGTAGGACTTTGCAACTTCCTTCAGGCTGACTATGGGCATGAAGAGGACTCTCCGAATTTCGCAGTTCCACGGCTTCCCGGGGGGTTCGCGCGGCGGTTTATATCAGACTTCAGGTCGCTGACGTTCTATTCGCGCCGCTCACCGACGATCGCGCCAGGCGGAACTCACCCATCCACCGGAAAGCGCAGAGCATCGAAGGGGCGGTCGTCAATTCACGACCTGCACGAGGTCGCCGTCGGCCAGGCCCGGGTCGCCGGACGCGTCGGACGGGAAGGAAACGACCCGTTCGCCGCCCGCAAGCCCCGCGACCACGCGCAGGCGGGCACCGTGCGGCCCGGCGACAACGACCCGGCGCCTTGCCACCCGGTCCTCGCGCACGACCCATACATAGGCCTCGTCCCCGGTTTCAGTGACCGCATCCCGGGGCACCACGACCCCGGTGGCGGCGACCGGGGGCGGTGCCGGTTCGTCATCCAGGAAACGGACCTTGACCCCCATGTCCGGCAGCACCCTGTCGTCACGGTCCAGGATGCGAATACGTACCCGGACCGTCGCCTTGTTCCGGTCCGCCGTCGGGATGATCGCGATGACCGACGCCGGTATCTGCACATCCGGATAGGCATTGAGCGCCACCGTCGCCGGCTGTCCTGGAAAAACCCGGTTGATATAGGCCTCGTTGACATCGACCTCCACCTCGAGGGAGTCCATGTCCACGATGGTGCAGATGCCGGTGCGCGTGAAGCCGCCCCCGGCGGACACCGGCGAGATCATTTCGCCGGGTTGGGCGGCCTTTGCTACCACGACGCCGGCGAAAGGCGCGCGGATCTGCATGTCCGCCAGCATCTGGCGCTGCACGTCCGCATGGCGCTCGGCGACGTTCAACTCCTGTTCGACGCGGGCGAGCCGTGCTGTCAGGCCCTCGACCGCAAGCGTGTCGCGATCGAGATCCGCCTGGCTCGCGAGCTTCCGCTCCGCGAGACCCGAGGTCCGCTCCAGGTCCAGCTGCGCCTGCCTGAGCTGCACCATCATCTCGTCGACGCTCGCCCGCGAGGCGCGAAGCTGTGATTCCGACAGTTCGAGTTGCGCCCGCGTGATGCTGTCGTCGAGTTGCGCAAGCAGCTGCCCCTCCTCGACGTGCATGCCCTCCTCCACCAGGACTTCCACCACCTTGCCGGTGGTCTTGGAACTTACCGTCGCCTGGCGGCGCGCGACGACGTACCCCGTCGCATCCAGCACGCTGTCACCAGCCGCCGCAAGCTCTTCCACCACCGCGGTGCGGACCTCTACCGGCGATGCCTCGATGGGCAGGACCCATGTGAACGCAGCGAATCCGACGCCCCCGACGACCGCGATCAGCAACAGCCACTTGAGTGGGCGAGCGGAAGACGGGGATGCATCCGAATCCCGATCGATCGCGAGCTCCGAAAGAAGCGCTTTCTTGTCCATCCGGTAATTCTAAGGCTCGAAACGCGGCGATGCATGCGGCCCGTCGACCGTCGTGTCCGTTAGAATGTTTCTCCCGGGGGAGGAGCATTGAGCGAACTGACAGCGGGCGTCTGCAACGATATCTCCGGCATTTCGGCCGGGGCCTGGAACCGATGCGCGGGTGCGGGCGACGAATACAACCCGTTTCTCGACCACCGTTTCCTGCATGCCCTGGAGGCGAGCGGCAGCGCATCGCCCAAGACCGGCTGGCAGCCCTTTCACCTGGTGCTCCAGGACGGCGACAGGCTTCTCGGCGTCGCGCCCATGTACCTCAAGTCGCACTCCCGGGGCGAGTACGTCTTCGACGGCGGCTGGGCGGAAGCCTGGTACCGGGCCGGCGGAGAGTACTATCCGAAGCTCCAGGCCAGCATCCCGTTCACACCCGCGACCGGCCCCCGGCTGCTTTCCGCCAGGGGCGAGCGTGCCGCGGTCGTGGAGGAGCAGCTTCTCGCGGCAAGCGTCCAGGTCGCAGAGCGCATCGGCGTCAGCTCCCTGCACTACACGTTCATGCCGAAGGCGCAGTGGAAGCGCGCGGCCAAGCTCGGTCTGCTGCAACGGGTCGATACCCAGTACCACTGGGCGAACGCCGGATTCGACACGTTCGATGAGTTCCTCTCGCAACTGGCCTCGAAGAAGCGCAAGAACATCCGCCGGGAGCGCCGGGAAGCGATTCGGGAAGACATTGAAATCGAGTGGGTCACCGGCAGCGACCTGACCGAACGCCACTGGGACCGCTTCTATGCGTTCTACATGGACACCGCGAATCGAAAATGGGGCACGCCCTACCTCAACCGGCGTTTCTTCAGTCTCGTTAACGAGACGATGCCCGAGCGAACCCTGCTTATCCTGGCACGCAGGCGCGGACGCTACATCGCAGGCGCCCTCAACTTCATCGGCTCCCATGCGCTGTTCGGACGCAACTGGGGCTGCATCGAGGACCACCGCTTCCTGCACTTCGAGCTCTGCTACTACCAGGCCATCGACTTCGCCATCGCACACGGCCTGCAGCGCGTGGAAGCCGGGGCGCAAGGTCCGCACAAGGTCGCCCGGGGATACCTGCCCAGGGAGACCTATTCCGTGCACTGGATCCGGGATGACAGCTTTCGGCAGGCGGTCGAGCGCTACCTTGTCCAGGAGAAACGCTACGTCAGGCAGGATGCGGAGTGGACGACCGCCCGCACGCCGTTTCGCAAGGACATCGACCTCTCCCGCTACGTCGCGCGGTGGGAGGAGAATCAGGAGCCGACCGAGTAGGCCACTTGGGTGGCATGCTGCCCGCCAGCGCTAGCTGCGAGCGTCGCGGGAGCATCAGGAATAGATGGCAATGCGCTCCGTCGATTGATCGAGCGCGCGCAAATCCCGGTCGTGACTCACGAGAGCGATGCAGGAAGTCTCCAGTGCCGTAGCGACAATCGTGGCGTCGGGCAGGCGCAGCCTGGTCTGGCTTCTGATACGCGCTGCCCGATGGGCTATGGCAATCGTCAGGTCGGCGACCTGCCATGTCGGAGGTCTTGTCAATGCCTGCCGCCAGAGCGGTTAGTTCACACCAGTCGCATCCAGGTCCGTACGCATTAGCGCGGCCCGCACCTCCCTCGCATGGCGGTGCAGCCTGGCCAGATTGTCGGGTCCGACCCGGACGAGTTGCTTCGCGAGCGCAGAACCGGCTTCGAGATCGGCATCGGCAAACCTGTATCTCGCGTTCGTTCGTACGACTTCGATCGGCAGGACTGGAAACTCCACCGCCAGTATCTCTGCCAAAGCCGCGTCGGCCACGGCATGGATATCGGCGCCGGGGAGGCCGAACTCTCCCATCGCCCGGGCCAGCAATGGCTCGAACAGCCCGAGCAGCGACGCGGCGCGTTCCGGCTGAACACATGTCAATGACTGCACCACCGCGTCGTAGCGGCGGAATGTTGCATCATCGATGAAATACCGGTCTCCCTGCTTCCGGGCCCTGAACTCGCCCGGCGGGGTCTCGATGACCGCAAAACGCCCGCGGGTCACTTCGCCGCGCGAGGCGTTCTCCAGGATCGCTGCCACGCGCCGCAGGATGTCCGTCGGGCTCTCTTCCGGAAACAGCGCGGCGAGGCAATCATCCACCTGCGTGCGAACGAAATCGTCACTGTCGTCGAGCGGGGGCAATTCCAGCGCGGGCACCGGCGCGCCTTCGGATTCACTTGCGGGCGGCGCGGGGGGCGGACCCTCTTCGACGACGCCCGGGGTGGATGGCTCGGGTACCGGAACGAAGACCGGTTGATCCCTTTCCCTCGGCATCAGCGCATTCCACGCCAGGAAACCGAGCCCGAGGATCGCCAGCGCCGCCGCTCCCGCGATGAGATGTCGCGTCATGGTCTCAACCTGTTCCTGCCCTCACGCCTGCCGTTTTGCCCTCGCGCTCGGTGTCTTGCCCTCCCGCCTCCCGTGTATTGTCCGGTTCAGGCGCGTCCACCTATAATCGTCTCGTCTTCCGGCACGCGAGCTTCGGTTGCAACATACGCCGGTTTCAGCCGTTATTCACGAAGCTGTCGCCCTCGGCGACGCCGTTGCCATCGCTGGCTGGGTTCGGTCCCGGCGCACGTCGAGGGGCGGTTTCTCCTTCATCCAGGTGCACGACGGCTCGTGCTTTGACGCCGTGCAGGTAGTAGCGGACCAGGACCTTCAGAACTACGACGAGATCGTCGCCCTTACGGCGGGTTGCGCCGTCGAGATCAGCGGCGTCGTGGCCGCCTCCCAGGGCCGGGGGCAGAGCCGGGAGATTCAGGCCGATGGCGTCCGCGTCGCCGGCTGGGTCGTCGAGCCCGACGCCTACCCCATCGCCAAGAAACGCCACACCTTCGAGTACCTGCGTACCGTCGCGCACCTGCGGCCGCGCACCAACACCTTCGGCGCAATGACCCGGTTGCGCAATGCGCTCTCGCAAGCGATACATCGGTACTTCGACTCCCGCGGCTTCTTCTGGGTCAACACGCCCATCATCACGGCGAGCGATTGCGAAGGGGCCGGCGACCTGTTCCGTGTCAGCACCCTCGACATCGCGAACCGTCCCCCGGACGGCTACGGCGACGACTTCTTCGGCCGCGAGACGTTCCTCACCGTCTCCGGCCAACTGAACGTGGAGTCCTATTGCCTGGCGATGAGCAAGGTCTACACCTTCGGCCCGACGTTTCGCGCGGAGAACTCGCATACGGCACGGCACCTGGCGGAGTTCTGGATGGTCGAACCGGAAATCGCGTTCGCCAACCTCGACGACAATGCCGATCTCGCAGCCGATCTTCTCAAGACCGTGTTGGCGGATGTGCTGGAACGGTGCGGTGACGACATGACTTTCTTCGCCGATCGCATCGACCGGACCGTCGTAGACCGGTTGCAGCGGGTGATCGACGCACCGTTCGAACGCCTGTCCTATGGCGAAGCCGTCGATATCCTCAAAGGTTCCCGCGAGTCCTTTGAGTTCCCGGTGGAGTGGGGGCTCGACCTGCAATCCGAGCACGAGCGCTACCTCACGGAGCGCCACGTAAATGGTCCGGTTGTGGTAGTAGATTATCCTAAGGAAATCAAAGCCTTTTACATGCGTCTTAACGACGACGGCAAGACTGTTGCGGCGATGGATGTGTTGCTGCCCGGCGTCGGCGAGATCATCGGCGGGAGCCAGCGCGAGGAACGGATCGACATGCTTGATGCCCGGATGGACCCGTCGCTGGCAAAGGACCTCTGGTGGTACCGGGACCTCAGGCGCTACGGAACGGTGCCCCATGCGGGATTTGGACTGGGGCTCGAGAGGCTGCTGCTGTACGCGTCCGGAATGGACAACATCCGCGACGCCATCCCGTTTCCCCGGGTGCCCAACAACGCCGCGTTCTGACCGGGATGCCGTTCGAGCCCATCGACCAGGACACCGTGCTCGTGTCCATGGAAGATGCCAACGATCCGCTGTCCGCCTGGTCCCGGCACGGATTCGAACTGGACGGCGAGACGTGGCCGTCCGTCGCACACTACGTCGAGGCCATGAAGTTCACGGATATCGATCTGCGCCGGACAATCTGCGCTGCTGATACCCCTTGCGCGGCGCGGAGGCTGGCAAGGCGCAACAGGCGACGCATCCGGGATGACTGGAACGCGCTCAGGGAGACGTACATGACGCGCGGCGTGTACCGGAAGTGCCGCACTTCCCAAGACGCCGCGGCCGCCCTCCTCGATACCGGCGAGCGCCGCATCGTCGAGACCAGCCAGTACGACTACTACTGGGGCTGCGGCCGCGATACCCGGGGACTGAACACCTACGGCAAGGTGCTGATGCAGGTCCGGGCACGGCTCCGGAACGAAAGGCGCCCGGCCTAAAGACGCACTACAATCGGGTCGTGACAAGAAGCGGCGTCAAGTTTCGCAATGCCGACGGCATCCGCGCGATCAAGGACGGTATCAAGCGTATCCCGTCGGCACAGGCTTCCGTTGCCGGGCCCAAGCCGCCCTGGTTGCGGGTACGGCTGGGCGGCGGTCCGGGCTTTCATCGAGTTCGCCGCACAGTTGCCGAGCATGGCCTGAGCACCGTTTGCCAGGAGTCCCACTGTCCAAATATCGGCGAGTGCTGGAGCCGGGGCACCGCGACCATCATGCTCATGGGGTCCGTGTGCACCCGGGCGTGCCGCTTCTGCGCGGTCGATACGGGGAACCCCAACGGCCGTCTCGACCCGGACGAACCGCGGCACGCCGCAGAGTCGGTCCGCCTCATGAACCTCAACTACGTTGTGCTCACTTCGGTGGACCGGGACGACCTGGCCGATGGCGGCGCCGGACATTACGCCGCATGTGTGCGCGCCATCAAGCGGCTTAACCCGGGGACCGGCGTCGAGGCGTTGACCCCGGACTTCGCTGGCGACCATGCTGCCGTCGAAACGGTGGTGGCAAGCGGCATAGACGTCTTCGCGCAGAACCTTGAGACCGTGAAACGCCTGACCCACCCCGTGCGCGATGTCCGTGCCGGCTACACGCAGACCCTCGACGTGCTGCACCATGCGATGGTCTTCCAGCCAACGGTACTGACCAAATCCAGCCTGATGCTAGGCCTCGGCGAGACTGACGACGAGATTCTGCAGGCGATGGACGACCTGCGCGATGCTGGTGTTGATGTCCTCACCCTCGGGCAGTACCTGCGCCCCACAGCAAACCATCTTCCGGTGAAGCGTTGGGTCCATCCGGACCAGTTCGCCGCTTACCGGGAGGACGGCCTCGCGCGCGGGTTCACGGAGGTCGCATCCGGTCCCCTCGTGAGGTCGAGCTATCGCGCCGAAAGAATTCTCGAGGGCAACAACCTCGGATTGATCGCCGCCAAGACAGTCTGACCGGTACCGAAGGCGCCCGCCGCCGTATTTACTCGGCCTGACCGGCCTCGCCCCTCGCCGGTGGCTTCAGCGAAAACGCCACGTTGAACCCCGTGTTGCGCCACATCAGCCACGTGAGGAACGGGTAAAAGGAAATCGCCGTGCTGACGTGCCACTCGGTCAGGTTCTCGAGCCAGTCGTCGTCCTCGATCAGGTTCGTGAGCGCGACCAGCACCAGTCCCTCGATGAGCACCCCGAGGCAAAGCCAGACCTTCGCGCGCACGAGCGGCGTATCGCCCAGCGCGGCCTGGGCGCGGTATGCGAGCAGCAATTGCGCCAGGTAGGTCATGCCGAAGAACATCACCGTGCCGTAGCGGCGCAGGGTCCGGTAGATGTCGCCCACCGAACCCAGGAAGGTCGTATAGAGCACCAGGAATGCGGCGCCGACAAGTCCGACCAGGACGATGGTCCAGCGCCACCGCGCGGAGGCCTCCCCGCAGCACCGCAGCCACTGGCCGCACAACACCCAGTACACCATGAGAAAGGCCGCCGCCGGCAGCATGGTCGCCTTGAACAGGAAGAACCCGGCGCCGTGGCGGCCGGAGGAACTCACGCTGGTGCAGCCGGCCAGGTGGGGAATGCAGCTCGGGATGTGGTCCTGCTGTGCCGAGAGAAGATAAGACAGGAACAGGCCGAACCAACTAAGCAGCCAGACAACCACAGCAACGCGACGCAGATCCACAGCGCGACGATACCCGGCGGGACTCGGCGAGTACACAGGGACAACCGTTGGTCGGGCGCGGCGCAGACAGGATTGCAGGTTGCGGCAAATCAATTGAATATGGTAAACAAATCTATTTGCCGTAACGAATAATTACGGGGATAAGATATGGAACCCCATGTTGCTGCTTCCATCCCATCGAAACGGGTCCGCGTAGACCCCGCAGGTCGCATTGTCCTTCCCGCCGCCATCCGGAAAGCCCTCGATATCCACAACGGCGATGTACTGGTGATGTCGGTCAACGACAGGTCCGTGAGGCTTCACACGGTCGATGTCGCGCTGGAACGGGTGCGCGCAATTGCAAGGCGCAAACGCGCGACAGGCACGAATATAGTCGATCAGTTCATTGCTGAACGTCGCGCGGAAGCTGCCACGGAATGAGGCATGTCCTGGACGCATCCGCCACGCTTGCCGTGATCCTTGAGGAAACCGGCGCAGACGCCGTCGCCATGGCGTTACGGTCAGGCGCGGCGATGTCTACCGTCAACGCAGCGGAGGTTTCGGCACGCCTCTATCAAGATCGCTGGACCGACCCCGAAGTCGCGCTTGCGTTCGAGGAACTGGGCATCGAACTGCTGCCATTCAGTCCGGAAGCTGCGATGTTGAGCGGCAAGTACCGTATTGCAACCAGGCACTTGGGCCTGGGATTGGGCGACCGGGCCTGCCTCGCCACGGCGTGCTTGGAGAAATGCCCAGTGCTTACGGCCGATCAGAGTTGGCAGCAACTTGATCTGGCCGGGGTTGAAATCAGGTGCATCCGCTAATGTAAGGTACGATCCTTGCGGGTGGTTCCCGGCACGCTCCCCACGTTGCAGCACGGACCGGTACCAGACAGAATCCAGGCGGCCGACCATCGTATGGGGAGCACCGCAATGTCCATCTCTCAGACCACCGATAGCCTCCTGCGTAACGCCACTGCCGACGGCGCCGTTCCCGGCGTCGTTGCCGGCGCGACCGACCGCAGCGGCAACCTCTACCTCGAAGGGTTCGGCGAGCGCGTTCTGGGCGGCGGCGAAGAGATGACCCCCGACACCGTCGGCTGGATCGCGTCAATGACGAAGCCACTGACCGGCGCCGCCGCCATGCAGCTCGTCGAACGGGGACAGCTGGACCTCGACGCGCCCGCCCGGGCAGTGGTTTCCGCCCTCGGTGAAGCACGTGTCCTCGAAGGCTTCGAGGAGGACGGCACGCCGCGGACGCGCGCGCCCAAACGCGACATCACGTTGCGCCACCTCCTGACCCATACCGCCGGATTCTCCTACGAGACATGGAGCGCATCGATCCTCACTTACCAGACGGCCACCGGTACGCCGGGGATCATCAGTTGCCAGGAAGCGGCCCTCGGGACGCCCCTGCTGTTCGATCCGGGCGACCGCTGGGAGTACGGCATCAGCATCGACTGGATTGGCAAGATGGTCGAAGCCGTGAGCGGACAGCGGCTCGGAGAGTACTTCCGAAATCACCTCCTCGAGCCGCTTGGCATGCGCGATACCGCCTTTCGAATCACCGACGGGATGCGGGCCCGGCTGGCGAAGATTCACCAGCGCGCCGACGACGGTTCCCTGGTCCCTCTAATGGACCTCGAAATGCCCCAGGATCCGGAGGTCGAACTGGGCGGCGCCGGACTTTACGGCACGATCGGCGACTACCTGTGTTTCATTCGGATGATGCTGAACGGGGGTCGCGTCAACGGCGAGCATATCCTCACGCCGGAAACCGTGGCAACGATGTCCCGCAACCAGATGGGGACCTGCCGCGTCGTGCCGCTCAGGACCGTGATCCCGCCCTTTTCGAACGATGCCGACTTTTTCCCGGAGATGCCGAAGACCTGGGGCTTCACCTTCATGATCAATACCGAGGATGCGCCAACCGGCCGCTCCGCAGGCAGCCTCGCCTGGGCGGGCCTTGCCAACTCGTACTTCTGGATCGATCAGGCCAGGGGTGTGGGCGGTGCCTACATGACGCAGGTCCTTCCGTTCGCCGACGAGAAATCGCTGCCGCTATACCTCGCCTTCGAAAGCGCGGTCTACGAAGGCCTCGACTGACCAGGGACCATCCGGAATAAGCGGGACATCCTCCCGCTGCTATAGTCTCTACGGAGGGGGGGTGACCACATGCAAGATTTCCTGCGCTGGCGCATAGGCGACGTCACGGTGACCCGCGTGGTAGAACTCACGTCGGCCACCATTGGCAACCACATACTGCCCCAGGCGCCGTCCGACCTGGTGGATACCCTGCCCTGGCTTACGCCCTTCACCAACGCTGAACGCAAGCTCGTTCTCTCCTTCCACAGCCTGATCATCCAGTGCCCCGACCAGACCATGGTCGTCGATACCTGCATCGGCAACGACAAGCCGCGCGGTTATCCCCGCTGGAACATGATGCAGTCGGATTTCCTGCGGGATTTCTCGGATGCCGGATTCGTGGTGGACGGCATCGGCACCGTGCTCTGCACGCACATGCACGTGGACCACGTGGGATGGAATACGCGACGCGTGGAGGACCGCTGGCAGCCGACCTTCGCGAACGCGCGCTACCTCTTTGCCGAGGAAGAATGGAACCATTGGCGCGACCGGGACCGGGCAGGCCGGTACGCCGACATCATCGACGATTCGGTCCTGCCAATCTTCGACGCGGGACTCGCCGACCTGGTGGCCACCGACCACCGCGTCAATGCCGAGGTGAATCTCATGTCCACGCCGGGCCATACGCCGGGGCACGTCAGCGTGCACATCGTGTCGCGCGGCGAGGAGGCGATCATCACCGGCGACCTGATGCATCACCCCTGCCAACTGGCGCATCCAGAGTGGTCCTGCACCGCCTGCGTCGATCCCGTGGCGAGCGCTGCAACCCGCAGGGCTTTCGTTGAGCACTACGCCGACCAGCCGGTGCTCATCATCGGCACCCACTTCTCAGGCCCGACCGCGGGCAGGATCGTTCGCGACGGGGATGCGTTTCGGCTCGACTACTAATGCGAGGTAGTACGCTCGTCCCGAATACGGGATAATTGCGTTCGATGTTCCGTTTCTCCGCACATCGCGCTTGTCCGGGCCCACTCTCTGGTTGAGGCTCTCCGCGGGCGTTTGCCCGCATCTCATTTCGCCGCGGAATACCCCATGGACATCCATATTCACGACACGTTTACCGGCACCAAACGGCCGTTCGAACCCCGCATACCCGACACGGTATCGATGTATGTCTGCGGCCCGACTGTCTACAACCTGGCCCATATCGGTAACGCCCTGCCCGAAGTGGCATTCGATGTCCTGGCGCGCCTGCTGAGGCTTTACTTCAAGCACGTCAAGTACGTCCACAACATCACGGACATCGACGACAAGATCAATGCGGCGGCGCTCGCCAACGGGGAGCCGATCCGCGCACTGGCCGATCGTTTCGCGCACGAATACCGCGCCGACATCGCAGCCCTCGGCGTGCTCGAACCCGACGTGGAACCGCGCGCAACGGAGCATATCAGCGAGATCATCAACATAATCGGCACGCTGATCGACCGCGGCCACGCCTACGAGTCCGAAGGCCACGTGCTATTCCACGTGCCGTCGGACCCAAACTACGGAAGCCTGTCGAAACAGTCCCTCGAGAACATCCTCGAAGGCGCCCGCGTCGAGGTCGCTCCATACAAGCGGGATCCCAAGGATTTCGTGCTGTGGAAGCCGTCGAGCGACGAGTTGCCCGGCTGGGACAGCCCCTGGGGCCGCGGCCGCCCGGGATGGCACATCGAGTGCTCGGCGATGATTCGCAAGCACCTGGGGCCGAGCATCGACATCCACGGCGGCGGCAGCGACCTGACCTTTCCGCATCACGAGAACGAACTTGCCCAGGGCACATGCGTGGAAGACGGCGAGGTCTACGTGGGCTACTGGATGCACAACGGCCTGCTGCGCATGGGCGACGAGAAGATGTCGAAGAGCCTCGGCAACATCGCCACCATCCGCGAGTTGCGAAGCGAGCACCCCGGCGAGGTGCTGCGCTACGCGCTGCTGTCCGGACACTACCGCGGCAGCCTCGAGTGGTCCGACGACCTGATCCGCCAAGCGCGCGCCAGCCTGGACGGCCTTTACCAGGCGCTGGTGGATGCCCCGGATGATACGCCGGCCACGTCTGCCGATTTCCGGAACGCAGGCGTCGACGCCTTTCCCGAGTCCGTGCTCGCGGCGCTCAGAAACGACCTCAACACGCCGCAGGCATTAGCCGCGATGCACGCCATCGCCGGGGACATTCACAGGTCCCGCGATCCCGCGAGCATGGCACGGTTGCGCAACCAGCTCCTTGCCGGCGGTTGGCTGCTCGGCATCCTGGGTACGCCCGCAAATGACTGGTTCCAGCAGGCGACCGGCGTGGATCCCGACTGGGTCGAAGCGAAGATCGAAGAACGCGCCGCTGCGCGCGAAAGGCGGGATTTCGCGAGCGCCGACGCCATCCGCGACGAGTTGGCGGCCAACGGGATCGAACTTGAAGACACTGCATCCGGGACCCGCTGGAAAGTCATGCAATAGCGCCCCTCGCCGGCGACCGGAACCGCCGCCTCCCGGCTATACTGGAGATTCCGAACCTGGTGCACGGGAAGCCGGTACGAATCCGGCACTGCCCCCGCAACGGTAATTCGAGGTTTGCCGCCGGGCCGCATGGTCCAGGCACGCAACGTCGCTGTCTCAAGCCACTGTCGCAGACGGGAAGGCTACGGCGACAGGTGTTTACGCCACCTCATGAGTCCGGAGACCGGCCAGGTTCTTGTGTTCCAGGCCGCGCGGGGCGCGACGGCGAACTTGGGGTAGACCATGAAGAAGCTCATCCTCCTGGCTGCCGTCGCGCTGGCATCATGGCCCGCACAGGCGGCGGAACTCGAAACCATCGTCGTCCATGCCAGCCGCCTGGGCGCGAGCACGCAACAGCCCACGGTCCTGACCGACTCCGAAATCGAGGCCCGCCGCGCCTACCACGCGGGAGATATCCTGCGGGCGCTGCCCGGTATGGCCCTCAGCCAGGCGGGTAACCGTGGCGGTCTGACGCAGGCCCGGGTCCGGGGTTCCGAGGCCAACCACGTGCTCGTCATGCTGGACGGCATCGAGATGAACAACGTAGCCCTCGGTGGCGAGTACAACTTTGGTCACCTGGACCTGACCGGTGCAAGGCGCGTGGAACTCATGAACGGACCGCAAAGCGCCATCTGGGGCAGCGATGCGCTTGCGGGCCTCGTGTACATCGACACGACACCCGGCGACAACGCCGTGACGGTCGACGCTGGCGCCGGAAGCATGGGAACGCGCGATGCGAGCATCACGGCCTCGCGTTCCGGCACCGCCGGGCATGCCGCCTTCACGGCCAGCCATTTCGCCACGGACGGCAACAACCTGGCACGCACCGGAGAAGAAGAGGACGGCTACCGCGCCACGACCCTGCACGGGAACCTTTCCCGAAACCACGGACCGTGGACCCTTGCCGCGGTGGTTCGCGGCGTAGACGCGGAAGTGGAATACGACCCGACCCCCTTCCCCGCCTACATTCCCGCCGACGGCGACAACATCACGGAGTCGGACCGCCGTTACGCCAAGTTCGAAGCGAGCCATTCCGGTGTCGGATCCTGGGAGCCGCGCCTGACCATCACCGGGGCGCGCACCCGGGACGAGAACATCGAAGCCACGAGACGGACCGCGACCGTGGGCGGGAAAACGGCCTTCGCGTTCAGCAACAACTTCGCGGTCGGCGACGCGCACCGCCTGAACGCCACGGCAGAACTCGAACGCCTGGAATTCACGCAACGCGGGAGAGCAACCCCGTTCGGCGATCCCAACCAGCGGCAGGCCACGAGGACGGCCAGCGTTGCCGCGGAGTACCAGTTCCGCACCCGGTACGCCCTCGCTTCGGTCTCCGCCCGGTTCGATGCCAACGACGAATTCGACAATTCCACTGCCTACCACGCCGGGATTGCCTGGGCGCTGGGACCCGGACGCCTTTTTGCAAACGTCGGCACCGGCACAAAGAACCCGACCTTCACGGAACGCTTCGGCTACTCGCCGGACACCTTCATCGGCAATCCCGAGCTGAAGCCCGAACAGTCCGTCGAGTACGAGGTGGGCTATGCGACCCAACGCCTTTCCTTCACCTGCTTCGACAATCGGCTGACCGACGAGATCGATGGATTCGTTTACGACCCGATGCGAAGAGGTTTCACCGCCGATAACCGTGAGCAGAAGAGCCACCGACGGGGCACCGAGATCGGCTACGCCGACAGTTTCGGCCGGTTCCGGGTCTCGGCCCACTACACCTATGTCGACTCCTCGGAAGCGGACCGCGCCGAGATTCGACGACCGCGCCACCAGGGCCGGGTGGACCTGGCGGGATCCATAACCCCGTCCATACAGTTCAACATCGGAGCGGCAGCCGTCGGCGAACAGTACGACAACGACTTCTCCGCGTTTCCCGCCATCCGGCGCACGCTGGACTCCTACGTGCTCGCCCACGGCGGGCTGGACGTCCGGCTATCCGCTCGCACCCGCGTCTATCTCCAGGTGGAGAACGCGTTCGATACGGACTACGAGGATGTGTTCGGCTACCGGACCCCCGGTCGGCGAGCCGTCGCCGGATGTACACTTCGGCTGTGACCAGGTTATCGGAACGCCATTGAACACAGAGGACACCCGCGAGTTCGTCGAGATGGTCTGGGACGACGAAATCATCCCGGCGCTCGAGGACTACATTCGCATTCCCAACAAGTCGCCGGCGTTCGACCCTGACTGGGAGGGCCGCGGCCACATGGCCGACGCCGTGGAGCAGTTGCGCCAATGGGCAGAGTCGTTCCCCATCGAACGTGCCATGGTAGAGGTTGTGACGCTGCCGGGACGCACACCCACACTCGTAGTTGACATAGAGGGCGACGCGCCGGGAAACATCCTCTGGTACGGGCACTACGACAAGCAGCCCGAATTCACCGGCTGGGACGAAGGCCTTTCCCCCTGGACACCCGTGATCCGCAACGGACGCCTCTATGGACGCGGCGGCGCCGACGACGGCTACGCCATGTTCGGGAGCCTCACCGCCATCGCCGCCGCACAGCGCCAGGGCATACCCCATGCGCGTTCGATCGTCCTGGTCGAAGGATGCGAGGAGAGCGGCAGTTTCGACCTGCCCTTCTACATGGAGGCGTTGAGCGACAGGATCGGCACGCCCGATCTTGTCATTTGCCTCGACGCCGAATGCGGAGACTACGACCGCCTCTGGGCAACGACCTCCCTGCGCGGCATGCTGTCCGGCACCCTTACCGTCAGCGTGCTCTCCGAAGGCGTGCACTCCGGGGCGGCCGGCGGCATCGTGCCGTCGAGTTTCCGACTGTTGCGGCACGTGATCGAACGCGTCGAGGACTCCTCGACCGGGACCATTCCCGAACTTGAAGTGGAAGTTCCCGCAGACGCGCACCGCCAGGCGGAACAGGTTGCCCGGACCCTCGGAGCCGGCGTGGTCGAACGCTTCCCCTGGACTGCGGCTTCACGACCTGATCCCGCGCTGGCGGATCTCGTCGCCGCCAACACCTGGGGACCGAGCCTCGGCGTGGTTGGCCTCGGCGGCGCCCCCGGCATCAGCGACGCCGGCAACACGCTACGGCCGTTCACCTCCGCAAAGCTCGTCTTCCGCCTGCCGCCGAGCCTCGATGCCGAATCGGCCTCGCAACGTATCAAGGCGCTCCTCGAGAACGATCCGCCGCCGGGCGCGGAAGTGCGATTCGAACTGGATCCGGCCCACACGGGTTGGCACGCGCCACCAACGGCCGCTTGGCTCAGGGAATCGGTGGACAACGCATCCCGCGACTTCTTCGGTCAGCCCGCCCTCACAATGGGCACCGGCGGCACCATACCGTTCATGAAGATGCTGGGAGACCGGTATCCCGATGTGCAGTTCGTCGTCACCGGTGTGCTCGGGCCCGGCTCCAATGCGCACGGCCCGAACGAGTTTCTCGACATCGCCACGGGCAAGCGGGTCACCGCATGCATGGCCCGGATATTGGCGGACCACGCCTCCCGGTAAGGAATTAACGGCACCCCGCCGTCGTCGATGCAGGGCTTGACCGGCAGGTACCCCAGCCGGTTATGCCAACAGTCGGCTGTCCTTGCCGAACTGCGTCCTCAGGAGGTCCATCTGGTCGCCGAGAATCCTGCTCCCATTGGTAAGCGCGAGGTACTCCGCAAAGTTCGGGACGTAAGGCAGCGCGATCAGCTCCAGGCCGCACTCGTGGGGCAGGCGGCTGCCCTTGTAGTGGTTGCACCGCTTGCAGGCAGAAACGCAGTTGTCCCATCGGTCCTCGCCGCCGCGCGCGCGCGGCACGATGTGATCCCGGGTCAGCTCGAAGTCGACGAACTCGCCGCCGCAGTACAGGCAGAGGTTTCCGTCCCGCCTGAACAGCGCCGAGTTGGTCAGGGGCGGCACGCTGCGCGACGGCGCAACGATGCGCCCGCGGCAGGCCACGATACTGTGCACGTCCAGCTTCGATCGGGTCCCATCGGCTCGCGAGTGCCCCCCGCGCAGGCGCAGAATGGCGTCGCCCAGAGTCCAGACGACGAGTTCCCTGGCATAGAGGCACACGGCTTCCCGCCAATGCATCCAGTCCACCGGCTGCCCGGCTACATTGAGCCGGAGGATGCGAGGCACGCGATCAAACTGTTCGAGCGTCGCAAGCATTGCCCAGGTCCCCAAAAAATCCGGCGCATTCTGACCAATCACCGTCGTCAACGCAAACCCTTGCCGAAATGATCGGGATTGGACCCAGCTTCGTCTTGTCCCTAAAAAGGGAAAATTGTTCGACTACATCGTACAATTTGACATATGTGGATCGAACGTCAGGTCGAATCTCTGCTCCTGCAGCGGGCGGCAACCCGGCCTGTAGTGGTACTGACGGGGGCGCGTCAGACGGGCAAGACGAGCCTCGTCCGCCGCCTTTTTCCGAGTCATTCCTTAGTCACGCTCGATTTGCCCAGCGAAGCCGAACAGGCGGAATCCGATCCGGGATCCTTCCTCGCACGGCATCCGCCACCAGTGGTTATCGATGAAGTGCAGTATGCGCCGGGCCTGTTCAGGCACCTGAAGGCGGTCGTGGACGAGCATCGTGACCGCGCCGGCGCGTTCATTCTGACAGGATCGCAGCCGTTCGGACTAATGCGCTCGGTGGCCGAGTCCCTCGCGGGGCGGGCCGAGATCATTGAGTTGGAACCGCTGTCCTATGCGGAAGCGAAGTCGGCACATCCCGACCTCCGCGTCGAGGAGTTTCTCGTGCGAGGGGGTTTCCCGGAACTCTACGGCAATCCGGATATCGACTCGCGCGGGTTCCTGCAGTCGTACGTGGCGACGTATCTCGAGCGGGACCTGCGCCAGCTTCTGCATGTGTCGAGCCTGCGCGACTACGAAAGGTTCCTGCGAGCAGCGGCGTTACGCACCGCGCAGCTACTGAACCGAGCCGACCTCGCGCGGGACGTGGGTATCAGCGGTTCGACGGCGGCGACATGGCTGGCATTGCTGGAGGCTTCTCACCAACTCGCGCTGCTCCAACCCTGGTACGGCAACCCTACCGTGTCCCTGGTCAAGCGGCCCAAGCTCTACCTTCGCGATGCCGGCCTGGCGGCATTTCTCTGCGGCATCCACACGGTGGACGACCTGCGCTCGTCGCCTCTCGCGGGCCCTTTATGGGAAACCCTTGTCTGCGCGGAGATTCGCCGCGCGCAGTCGAATCGGCACGGGCGCTGGCAGTTGAATTTCTGGCGCGACCGCAGCCGCGAAGCCGACTTCCTCGTCCACCGCGGCGGCCGATTTCGACTCGCCGATGCAAAGTGGACGGAACAGCCGCGCGCCCGCGACGCTATCGCACTCCGCAAGGTGGGGGCGATGCTGCCGACCGATTCCGTCGTCGATCTTTCCGTGATCTGCCGGGCGCCAAACGCCTACCCGTTGGATGATCGCGTTACCGCCACTCCACTCGAAGACCTGCGGATCGATTGACGCGACGCGTCCAAGTCCCCAAGGCTATCCGCCGCCGCCCTGCAACTCGACAAACCTGCGGTAGCGGCTGGCGGGATCCGCCATCAACGCGTCGTGGCTTCCGATGCCCCTGATCTCGCCTTCCTCCAGAAAGACGATCCGATCCGCCCGGCGGACGGTGGAAAGGCGGTGCGCAATAACGATGACGAGCCGTCCCCTGCTGGCGTCTCGCAGAGCCTGCACCAGGGCGTTTTCCGTCTGCGGGTCGAGGGCCGCAGTCGGCTCGTCCAGAATCAGTATGGGCGTGTTCCGGATCAGGCCCCGCGCGATGCAGAGCCGCTGCTTCTGGCCGACGGACAGGGTATCTCCTGACCTGCCGAGCACGGTGTCGATGCCGTTCGGGAGCGCGCGCACGAACGCCAGCGCACCAGCGGTCGCCAGCGCTTCCATCATTTCCGCCTCGGTCGCATCCGGTTGGACCATCAGGAGATTGTCGCGGATGGACTCCGACATCAGCATGTGTTCCTGGAACACGTAGGTGACCTGGTCGCGCAGTGAATCCACATCGACCTCCTGGATGTCCCGGCCGTCAAACAACACGCGGCCAGCGTCCGGTCGAATGAACCCGGGAATCAGGTAGGCGAGACTGGTCTTCCCTGCTCCGGTGGGGCCGACAATGGCGACCAGTTCCCCCGACATCAGTTCCAGATCGATGCCCTTGAGCGCCTGCCGGCCATCCGGATACGTGAAGTCGACCCCCTCTATCCGCACAGCGCCGGCAAAGGACTCCAAACGGGACGAGCCGCTGCCCAGATTCTCAACCGGCTGATCGATGAAGAAGAACACTCGCCTGACGGCCGCCGCGTTGCCCTGCAGTTCGATCCAGAACGTGCCCACGCTGAGCGCGGTGAATCCGAGCGAGAGGCCGAGGCCGAACAACACGCCCCAGTCGCCAGGCGCCAGCACTCCGTCGATCACTTGGTCGGTGATGAAGACATAGGCCCAGAAGCCGAAGACGGCCAGCGCGCCGAGGCCCGCGAAGCCCACGATGAGTTCCACCAGCTTGACGAAACGGTAGCGCCGGAACGACTCGCGGCTCCGCGCATCGATCCGTTCCTTCTCGCGCGTCATCCCGCCCAGGCTTTGCACCGCCGAGACGTTGCCCAGGCTCTCCTCCAGGGCATTGGTCGTGGCGGAACCGGCGGCGCGGCTCCGCTGCTGCACGCGTCGCGTGAGCCCCGAGAAGGGCACGGTGATACAGAGGCCCGCAGGAATCACCGCACACGCTGCCCAGACCAGTTCCGGTGCGACATCGCCATAGGAGTAGCCGATCATGTACAGCGAAATCGCCGCGGCAACGAGCGCAAAGAGCGGTTCCAGCGTGGCGCGGTAGCACATCTGGGGCAGCATCGGCGCGTCGTACATGACGCGATACACGGCGTCCCCGATGCGATGGTTGTCGAGCACCGTCATCGGCAGGCGCCCCATGCGCCGAAACAGTTCGGTGCGCAGGCGATTCGTCAACCGTTGCGAAATGCGAACCTGCACCATTGTCTCGACAAGGCCGACGATGCCGGATGTCCGGCTGCCGCCCTGGCTTATGTCGTTCTCGGATTGGGTCGCGCTGTCCTCGCCCTGGGAAAAGAATGCCCGGGTCTCGTCACGGCCAAAGAGGATGAGCAGCACGAAGAGAAAACCGGTGACCGCCGCCATGATCCCCATGGGCGACAGATCCGCAATGGCATCAACAAAGGGCGCGACATGGGGCGGGAAAGGCACTTCCGTCTGATCGAACGGCTGTTGCAGCAGGACCTGATCGATGATGATCTTGGCGAGCCACGTCAGGTACAGACCCGGGATCAGGGCAACGAAACCTAAAGCCATCTTGCTCAGGAACAGACCGCGCGCCGCAGAGATAAGTTTCAGCGCTCGCCACAGGATCCCTGCGACTTCGAGGTTGGTGATACGGGTGTCGGTGTCAAGGCGGTCGTCGAAGCGCGCAGTCGACGTGTCCGGCCCGGCGGCGTCGCTCATTCGGGCAGATCCGACGCATCGATTTGCACTTCCGCATTGACGTAACGCCTGTAGCGGCCATCGGGGATCGACATCAGTGACTCGTGGTCGCCGAGTTCACGGATCTCGCCGTCTTCGAGAAAAGCGATCTGGTCGGCATTGCGAATCGTGGACAGGCGGTGGGTGATGAGAAACACGATCCGTTCGCGTCCCCAGTCCGACAGGTTCTCGAGCACCGCGTGTTCGGTCTCGGCATCGAGCGACGCCGTGGGTTCATCGAGGATGAGAATCGGCGTATCCCGAACGATGGCCCTGGCGATGGACAGGCGCTGGCGCTGGCCGCTGGACAACTTGCCGCCGCGCTCACCCAGTTTCGTGTCGTAACCCTGCGCCATCTCGCGAATGAACGCATCCGCACAGGCGACCCGCGCGGCGGACTCGATCGCCTGCCGGCTCGCGTCCGCCTTCGCGTAGGCAATGTTGTCCGCCACGGTGGTGGCGAAGAGCGTGTTCTGCTGCAGGGCGATGGCCACGCCCGCACGCAGGCTTTCCATTCGTATCCCGGCAAGCGGCACGCCGTCGATGCGAATCGTCCCCGCGTCGGGGTCGTAGAGCCGCAACAACAACGACATCAGGGTCGACTTGCCTGAACCGTTACCACCGACGATGGCGGTGATCGTGCCTGCTTCCGCCTTGAGATCGATCCCGCTGAGCACCGGCCGCGCCGGGTCGTAGCCGAACGCCACGCGTTCAAACCGGATCTCGCGGATCGGCGCGGGCAGCGGCACGGCGTCGTCCGCATCGACGATGTCCGGTTTCAGATCGAGCAGGAAAAACGCGCGGTCGAGGCCAACCCCCATATCCTGAATCACGCCCCACATCCCGATCAGTTCCGAGCCGGCCTCAACGAACTCTCCGTTCCGGCTGTTCGCCGCCTGGAAGGTCCCAAGGTTCCAGACCGAAAACCCGACCAGCGGCACGGCCCCCGCAAGGAAGGTCGGTGTTTCGGCGATCGTCGGCCCGAGCAGGAAGAACAGGATCGCCGCGATGGCGAACACCGCGCCCAGCCGATTCCGAACCACGCGCCGCTGTTCGGTGTTCATCGTCACCGCGGGATCGAGCGGCCGTTCCACGTCGTCCGCATCGTCGAACAGCGCATCGCGGGGCACCGCTTCCTCCTCAGCATCGACGCCGAGGGTATCGGGTGCGCGGACATGGCTTTCGTCCAACTGCAGCAGCGCCGCCTGGTCGTGTTGCAGCTTCTCCCCGAGCAGGATCTTGTTGTTGAACAGGTCGAACGCAATCAGCGTCGCGACCAGGAAAACGAGCTCCAGGGCGTAGCGCGCCACGATCCAGGCCACGAGATGCGGAAGCTGCGGCCGCATGTACGGCCATGTGCGCAACACCAGGCGGCCCAATTCGCGCAGCGATAGCGTGCTCCGCTCGTCCGGGGCGCCCGTTGCGGAGATGGCCTCACTCACGATCCGGCACCCACGCACATTCGGGCGCGTCTTTCACGCCCAGCCCTTTGACACCCAGCCTTCACACCCAGCCGCCTTCACACCCGCCTTTGACAGATGGCCAGGTGACCGGCAAAGTAGCGCGCCATGCCGACCACCCCTGTCAAGCTTGCCGTGATGCTGGCGCTCTTCCTCGTGGCTGTATCTGGATGCCGCTCGGGGTCCTCCGCAAGCGTTGAGGCGCCGACCTCATCCGATGACGAAACGGACTGGTTTTGCCAGGAGGATGGAGATTCCGGCGAGTGGTATTGCATCCAGGACGACGAGTTGGCGCGCAACCCGGAAAAAGCGGAGCGCGGTTCCCGATAGCGTCCGTAGCGGGCCGGCGACCCTCCAGCCGGCCTGTTGGGAAACGCCGGCCTACAGCGCTTCGAGAATGGCTTCCGCCCTGCTCACGTCGAACTCGCCCGGGCCCTCTACCGCCAACTTGGTGACCGTGCCGTCCTCGACGATCATGGCGTAGCGTTGCGAGCGTGTCCCGAGTCCGAACCCCCTGCCGTCCATCTCGAGGCCCAGGGCCCGGGTGAAATCCCCGTTGCCGTCGCACGCCATGGTGAGATCCCCCGCGCCACGGTCCTGGCTCCACGCGTCCATGACGAACGGATCGTTGACAGCGACACAGACGATGCTATCCACGCCCTTCTCCCTCAGGGCATCCGCGTTCGCGACGTAGCCGGGCAAGTGCTGTTCGGAACACGTCGGCGTAAACGCTCCCGGCACCGCAAACAACACGACCTTCTTGCCGCCGAACAGCTCGCCTGTACTGACCGGTGCAGGCATTCCGTCACGAATCGTGTGCACTGTCGCCTCGGGGAGTTTGTCGCCTTCCTGAATTGCCATTTCCGTATTCCCTGTGGAGTGGTTGCATGGAGATTGCGGGCGAGTGTAACGGCGAAGATGGAGGCGATTCAATTGGAGGACACCCCCGCCATATAATCCTCCGCCCATTCTCCCCCTGAAGGCTTTCCATGACGGATAAACGAACCGTGCTCATCACGGGCGGCGCACGCGGTATCGGCAAAGGCATCGCGAAGAGCTTCCTCGAGGCCGGACACCGGGTCATGATCGCCGACCTCGACACTGCACCCGAGTCCGGCAAGGACTGGAATTACCGTCTCGCCTCGGCCAGGGAGATGGACACCGCGGTGGATCAGCTCGCGAGCCTCGGCGAAGTGCGATGCGCGCCCGTGGACGTGACGCGGGCGGATTCGTGCGCGGCCGCCGTCGCGGCGACGGTCGACGCGTTCGGTGGTCTCGACGTGCTGGTCAACAACGCCGGCCTCATCGACAGCGGCCCCATCGACACGTTCAGCGAGCAACAGTGGGACAGGATCTTCGCCGTAAACGTCAAGGGCGTATTCCTCATGACGCGCGCCGCAGTGGCGGCGCTGCGCGCTTCTCCGGACGCTGCCATAGTCAACACGTCATCCGTTTCCGGAAAGCGCGGCGCGCCGCAACTCGCCGCTTACGTTGGATCGAAATTCGCCGTGGTCGGCGTGACGCAGTCCTTCGCCCTGGAACTTGCCCGGGACGGCATCCGCGTCAACGCGCTATGCCCGGGTATGGTCGGAACCGCCATGTGGCTGGATCACCTCATGGCGGACCAGGACGCTCACGCCTTCGAGAAGCGCATGAGCGAACGCATTCCGCTTGGCAGGCCGCAGACCGCGGAAGACATGGGCCAAGCCGCCGTCTTTCTGGCCACGGCGCCGAACGTCACCGGGATCGCCCTGAACGTCGCTGGCGGCGTCGAAATGCGCTGATACCAGCGCTTCAGAGCACCGCTTCGATCAGGTAGGGACCGTCCTCTGCAAGCGCGCGGCCAAGCGCCGCGTCGAACTCCTCGCAGTCGGCCGCGCGGGACCCGGGTACTCCCTGGGCCGCCGCCAGGCCCACCCAGTCGATTTCCGGGTTGGACAGGTCGAACATGCTCGCCGCAGCCGCGCCGATGTCGTTGACCCCCATCCGCCGGTACTCCACTTCCAGGATGTTGTACTGGCGATTCGAATAGATCACGGTCACGATGTTCAGATTCTCGCGGGCGGCCGTCCACAGGTACTGGAGCGTGTACATCGCGCCCCCGTCCCCGACGAGCGCGAAGACCTGCCGCTCGGGGCAGGCCACGGCAGCACCCGCTGCGACCGGCCCGCCGTCGCCGATGGAACCACCCGTCAGGTTGAGCCAAGTGTGACGCACACTGCGCTGCATGAGCGGAAAGGCAGCGCCACCTCCTCCTGAATCCGACGCCATGATGCTGCCTTCCGGCGCGCGGGCCGACAGAATCGCGGCCACATTGCCCCTCGACAGCCGGCCCGGGGGAATCTCCGGCCGTGCGCCCTTCGGACCGGGCATCGCCGGCGCATCCAGCGCATCGGCGACATCGGTCAGCGCCTGCGCGACGTCCTCGTGGCGATGGGCGAGGCGGACCACCTCGCAATCCTCGGGGACGAGGTCGCTGGGGAGACCCTGGTAGGCGAAGAAGCTGACGGGCCTTTGCGCTCCCGCCAGGACAAGTCTTTTCACAGACTTGAGTGCATCGGTGACCTGCTCGGGAAAGTACGGCAGGCGATGCACCAGGGGCAGGTCCGGACCGGCTTCGGCCCGCGCCGGGAACGTCGTACTGCCAAGTCTCGAGCCCCGGGCAGCCGCGATTCGTCCTGCCTGGCGAATCCCGTCCTCGGTGAGTCCATCCCCATCGATCAGGATCAGGGTGTCCTCGTCGAGTTGCGGCACGAGGGACTCGATGACATCCGAGCCGACCCGGGGCGGTCGGATGGAGTCCTCGAAGGCAGGATCCCGGTCCCGCGGTCGGCCCGCTCCCCACGCGCAATCCGCGGGAACGATCAGGGTCGCGATGCCGCCTTTTGGCTGCGGGTTCGGCGACCTTGCCGCACGTACCGCATCGACCGCGTCGAGACCCAGCCCTTCCGGGGTCCTCGCAGTCCTGATCCACGCAGAAACGGGTTTCGCAACCGCCTCTATGTCCGCCGTCAAGGGCGCGTCGTAGGCGACATGGTGGATCGCGTGATCCCCGACGACGTTGATCAGCGGCGCACCGCCGCGCCGGCAGTTATGCAGGTTCGCGATGCCGTTGCCGAGACCCGCGCCCAGGTGCAGGAGCGTCATCGCCGGTCTGCCCGCCATTCGCGCGTAGCCGTCGGCGGCGCCGGTGCACACGCCCTCGAAAAGGCACAGCACGCTGCGCATCACGCCGGTTGCGTCGATGGCCTGCACGAGGTGCATCTCGGAGGTTCCGGGATTGGCGAAGCACACGGCCACGTCATGTGCCGCCAGGGTCCGCAGCAGGCTCTCCGCACCGTTCATGACACTCCTCTTGAGCTCGGGCGCGCGGGAGCCTACCACGGCGAGGCACCGCGACGGCTGCCCGCGACAACCCGACAGGTCGACCTGATACGATCACCGCCCCGCCGCGATGGAACCGCCATGTCCGATACGTTTGCATTTCTCCGGCTCACCGCACCCAAGGGTGGCTGGCAGCCCCTGCACGAGTCGCTCACGAACCATCTCGCGCCACGGGAGATCTGGGGTGCCTTCCACGGTCTCTTCGGCGTTGGATCCAACGAACTGATCGCCGTCACCGTGGGCAGCGACGATGCCGTAACCGAGTCCATCGAAACGGCCCGCCGCCTCGAGGCGGAGCATGTCGAGGCGCTGATGCTGAAACCCACCGCGCGGCCGACGGGCACCGCGCCGCTGACGCGCGAGGGTCTCTACGTGTTCCGCTTCCTGGATGTCGCGCACGCCGACGTCGAGGAGATCGCTTCGCTGTCCGCCCGCGCGTGGCAGACGTTCGAAGGATCGGGAGACTACCGGGCCGAGGCGCAGGCGCTCTTCTGCCAGCGCGACCGCTCCGCGGAGCGCGGCCGCATGCTGCTCCTGACCTGGTACGACGGGCTGAACTCCTGGCAGACATCGAGGCAGCCACCCGCCGAAGCGGCGTCGTACTTCGAGAGGCGGCGCAGGCTCACGCCGGGCTCGATCGCCTACGCAACGCGCCTGATCACCTGAGTCGGCGCAATCACGAACTGCAGGAGAGCATCGAACAGCCGGGCCGGTGGCGTGCCCAGTCGGGCCGCTTCCCGGCGAACGTTTCCTGCCCCGGCTGATCGGCATAGGGGTCGCGCAGCACGGCGAGCAGTTCTCCGATCATGGAATAGTCGCCCGCCTCCGCCTTGTCGATGGCCAACTGTGCAAGGTAGTTTCGCAGCACGAAACGCGGGTTGACGGCGTTCATCCGCCCCACGCGGACCTCGTTGGGGCGTCCATCGAGTTGCACGCGCCGGCCATAGTCCGAGAGCCAGGCGGCCAGCCGTTCCCGGTAGGCGGCGTTGCGCTGCGCCGGCTGGTAGTACGCCTCCTCGAGAGGCCCCGCGCTGGGATCGCCCGGATCGACGCTCGCCAGGTTTCGGAAAAACAGCGTCATGTCGGTCTCTACCGCACCCAGCAGCGCGAACAGTTCGTCGCACAGTGCTTCGTCGTGCTCAGGGATGAAGCGCGCAAGGCCGAGCTTCGCGGCGGTCATCGACCGCGCGGCCTCCGCATAGCGTTTCGCGAAGCCGCCCAGCACCTCGTTCAGCGGATCTGCCTCGCCGATCAGCGGGCATATGGCATTCGCGAGTTGCAGCAGGTTCCATTGCGCAACCGCCGGTTGCTGGCCGAAGCGGTAGCGCCGGGTACTGGCATCGGTGGTATTCGGCGTCCAGTTCGGGTCGTAGTCCTCCAGCCACCCGTAGGGACCGTAGTCGATGGTGAGACCAAGCACCGACATGTTGTCGGTGTTCATCACCCCGTGGACGAAGCCGACCCGCATCCAGTGCGCGATCATGTCGGCGGTGCGCGCCGTGACCTCGTCGAACCATTCGAGATACCGGGTCTTCTGGTCGGCGTCCCCGATGTGCGGGAAGTCCGTGGCAATGGTGAAGTCCAGCAACTGTCGCATCAGTTCGACATCGTGCCTTGCGGCCAGGATCTCGAAGTGACCAAAGCGGGTGAACGAAGGCGCGACCCGGCACACCACGGCGCCGGGCTCGGGCGCGGGATGGCCGTCATAGAGCATGTCGCGCACGACCTCCTCGCCGGTCAACACGAGCGACAGCGCGCGCGTCGTCGGCACGCCAAGGTGGAACATGGCTTCGCTGCAAAGGAACTCCCGAAGCGACGAGCGCAGCACCGCAAGACCGTCGGCGGTTCGCGAATACGGCGTCGGGCCAGCGCCCTTGAGCTGCAGCGTCCAGCGTTCGCCGCGCGTGTTCACGATCTCACCCAGGTTGATCGCGCGCCCGTCACCGAGTTGGCCGGCCCAGTGGCCGAACTGGTGCCCGCCGTAGCACGTGGCGACGGGAAGCATGCCGGGCAGCAGGCGGTTACCCGCGAACACTTCGGCAAGCGACTCGCCATCGCCGGGGTCGGCCGGCAGATCCAGCAGAGTCGCCGCTTCCGGTGACCAGCCGATCAGTTTCGGCCGCCTTGCGGGCGTTGGCTTTGCGAACGAGTAACAGGCACCCGCCACCTGGCGGCGGAAGTTCGCCCGTTCCGGGTCCGCCGGGAGTTCGCCGGCGAACCGGTTGTCGAAGCGCAGCGCGGCGAGTTGCGCCTCGATGGCATCGGGCTGGGCGAGGATCATTCAGCCATCTTATCGCGCGAGCGCCAGGTGGAAACGCCGAGCAGCACGGCCGGCAACAGCCCCAGCGCCACGATGGCCAGTGCGGCGGTGGACGCTTCGGCCAGGCGCTCGTCCGACGCCAGCCGATAGACCCGCGTCGCCAGAGTTTCGAAGTTGAACGGGCGCAGAATCAGCGTGGCCGGCAGTTCTTTGGTCACGTCGATGAAGACCAGCAGCGCGGCGCTCGCGACGGCGCCACGCATGAGCGGAAAGTGAATGTCGCGCAGCACCCTGCCGGGACGGGCGCCCAGGTTCCTTGCGGCGTCGTCCAGGTGCCGATTGACCTTCTCCAGTCCGCCCTGGCAGGCGTTGTAGGCGACCGTCAGGAACCTGACCAGGTACGCGAACACCAGTGCGGCCACCGTGCCGGTCATCAGGAGTCCGACCCCCAGGTCAAACTGGGTGTTCAGGAATCGCGCAAGGGATTTGTCCAGTGCGGCCAGGGGCGCCAGCACACCGACGGCGATCACCGCCCCGGGCAAGGCATATCCCAGGGTAGCGAAGCGCAGGGCAAACCGGTTTGCGGGTCGCGGGTCCAGCCGCGCTCCATAGGCCAGCCCGAGCGCAAGCAGCGTGGCGAGAATCGCAGCCGTGCCCGCAACGCCGAACGTGGCGCCCGCGAAGTCCGCGAAGCTGCGGCCGAGGAGCGGGTCGCCGACGAGAGCCGCATAGCGCGCCAGTACGATCAGCGGCACAACGAGGCCGAGGAGCACCGGCAAGGCGCAGCCGAGTGTGGCGAGGAGCGCGCGGAACCCCTTCAGGCGTTTCGGGACCGGCGGCGCGGTGCGGGCAATCGGGTTTCCGTACCCGCCGCGCCGCGCCCCCTGTTCGGCAACGATCAGGACCGCGACTGCGAGGAACAGCCAGCCCGCGAGTTGCAGTGCGGCCCCGCGGTCACCGAGCGCGAACCAGGTCCTGAAAATGCCCGTGGTGAAAGTAGATACGCCGAAATACTCCACGACGCCGTAGTCGGCCACCGTCTCCATCATTGCGAGCGCAACACCTCCCGCGATGACCGGACGGGAGGCCGGCAGCGCGACGGTAAAGAATGCCCGCGTCGAACTCGCGCCAAGCACGCGGGCCGCGTCGACCAGGGACGCCGCCTGGGTCTCGAAGTTCGTTCGCGCAAGCAGGTAGATATAGGGATACAGCACCAGGCTCAGCATCGCGACGGCGCCGCCCAGTGAGCGGATCGGCGGAAAACTGTAATCGCCGCCTTCCCATCCGGTGACGGCGCGCAACGCCGTCTGCACGGGGCCCGCGAACTCGAACAGGTCGGTATAGACATAGGCGACGACGTACGCCGGGGTCGCGAGCGGCAGAACCAGCGCCCACGACAGGATCCGTTTGCCGGGAAAATCCCGCGTCGCCACGGTCCACGCACAGGCAATGCCGATGATCGCACTCAGGAAACCCACGGCCACCGCGAGCACCACGGTGTTCGCCACGTAGCCGGCGAGAACGGTTTCCCGCAGGTGCGGCCAGTTCTCGCTCGGTTGGGCGAGAAGCGCCCATAGCACGACCAGGAGCGGCGCGCCGACCAGTGACGCGACCAGCCACGAGCCGATGGTCCAGGTTCGGTTCATCCGCGCGGTTGGAAACAAGAGTCCTTCGATTGTGGCCCGACTCACCGGATCGCGCCAGTCGGAGCGGAACCGCCGGTGTGCGTATACTGCATGCGCCATGAGCTTGGAATTCCGGGGCGTCAGTCACCGCTTTGGAGGCGATGAAGTCCTCAAGCGCGTGACGTTCACCGCCGAGCCGGGCGAGATCACCTGCCTGCTCGGGGCTTCCGGCAGCGGGAAAACCACGTTGCTGCGCCTGGCCGCGGGTCTCGAGCGAATCCAGGCCGGCGAGATTCGTCTCGACGGCGAGGTGCTGAGCAATCCCGGCACGGCCACGCCACCGGAACGCCGGCCGGTGGGGCTCGTGTTCCAGGAGCAGGTGCTGTTTCCGCACAGGACCGCACTGGAAAACGTCGCCTACGGCCTTCACGAACTGGACCCGCCTCAACGCCGAACCGTCGCGCAGTCGAATCTCGATGCTGTGGGCCTGGGCGGGTTCTCCGCGCGTTATCCGGACACCCTGTCCGGCGGGCAGCAGCAACGCGTCGCCCTGGCTCGAGCACTGGCCCCGGCACCCCGCGTGATGCTGCTTGACGAGCCGTTCGCCAATGTGGATGCCACCTTGCGCCGGGCCCTGCGCGAGGATGCGCGGCGGGCGCTTCGGAATTCCGGCGGCATTACGGTGATCGTGACCCACGACCCCGAGGAGGCGCTTGAGCTGGCTGACCGGATCGCGGTAATGGACCACGGACGCATCGTCCAGGTCGAGACGCCGGACGAAATCTGGCGCCGGCCGGCGGGCCGCGCGGTAGCCGGCCTGTTCGGGCAGGCGCAGCACCTCCAGGGCACGGTGGAACCAGGCGGCGTGGCGACCGCATTCGGGCGGCTCGACTGGCCGTGCGAAGGCATGTCACCAGGCGACACCGTGGACGTCCTGGTACGGCCGAACGCGGTCGTGCTTCAACGCATTTCCGAGCCATCCGCTGCGACCGGCAGCGTCGAGGACATACGTTTCCTGGGAGACCACTACCTCGTCCTGGTCCAGTCGGCCGGCCAGACGTTGCGCGCAAGCATCGAGGACAGGGACGGCATCGGCGTTGGGGTCCCCGTAACCGTGAAGTTGGATCGATCCGGGACCTTCGTCTACACGGCAAGCGACGGATAGGCAATCCGGGACACGGCCTTCCGGGGGCGGCACGCGCATTTGCGGGCTGACCAAGGTTTCAGGAGAAATCAGCGGTTCCCGTTCGGCAACCGTTGGACTAGAATCAGAATCACTACCAAATGCGAATGAATATCAGTATGCGCGCGCTTCCTCTTTCGGCAGTCTCGCTGCTCATTGCATACCCCTTCGGCGCGATGGCCGGGATGGACTATTCATCCAGGCAGGAGGTGGTAAACGTCTATTCCGCCCGACACTACGATACGGATCTTCAGCTCTACGAGCGCTTCACAGAGGACACCGGCATCAAGGTGAACCTCATCGAGGGCGGAAGCGACGGCCTCATCGAGCGAATCGTCAACGAAGGCGAGTTCAGTCCCGCGGACATGCTGATTACCGTGGATGCCGGCCGGCTCTGGCGGGCCGCGCGGGAGGGCGTCTTCCAGAGTGTCGACTCCGACGTCCTCAAGGCGCGCGTGCCCGCACACCTGCGCGAACCGGACGGCTTGTGGTTCGGGCTGTCGAAGCGCGCCCGCGTGATCGTCTACAACAGGGCCCAGGGTCTGCCGGACGACATCAGCCGATACGAGGACCTTGCCGATGCGCGCCTCCAGGACAAGGTCTGTATGCGTTCGTCCGGGAACATCTACAACCTGTCGCTCCTCGGTTCGTTGATCGAGCACGATGGTGAAGATGCCGCGCAGCAATGGGCGGCTGGCGTCGTCGCCAACTTCCGGCGTCCACCCCAGGGTAACGACAGCGCCCAGTTGCGGGCGGTGGCAGCCGGCGAGTGCGACGTGAGCATCGCCAACACCTACTACATCGGCCGCTTCATGGCCTCCGAAGATCCTGCCGACAAGGCCGTGGTCGACGGTATCGGCGTGCTGTTTCCCAACCAGGATGACCGCGGAACCCATGTCAACATCAGCGGCGCCGGCGTTGCGCGCCATGCGCCCCACCGCGAAAACGCGATCAGGTTCCTCGAATACCTGACCAGCGACTTCGCGCAACGGCTCTTTGCGGAAGGCAACAACGAGTATCCGGTCGTCGGCGAGGCAACGGGACCGGTCGCTCGCCTCGGCATGTTCAAGGAGGACGCCGTGAACGCCTCCGTGCTCGGCGCCAACCAGGCGCTGGCGGTCAAGACCTTCGACAAGGCCGGCTGGCAGTAACTCGGCGGTCCTTTCACTGATGCCGAACAACCCCATGCGCTGGTCCATTGCGGCCATACTTCTGATCGGGCTATGGAGTTGCGGCGAAGCGGTCGCCCCCTCCGAACCGGAGGCGCCCCCGGAACAGGCCGTTGAAGCGCAAGCCGCGTTGACCGATACGGAGTATCTCGTGCGGCTGGGCCTGATGCGCGGCCACCTGCTGGTCGGCCACGAACTCTACGGGCAGGGCGCGCTGGACGCGGCACGCAGCCATTCCAAGCACCCGACCGACGAACTCTATGCGGGCATGGATAACGAATTTGCGGCCCGGCACACGACAGGATTCGGAAACGAGCTCACGGCCCATGCCCTGGCCTCCGAGGGCGAGGACGGCGCCGCCGTCAGCGCCGCGTACGCGACGCTCGCTGCCGCGATCGCGCGGACCGAAGCCGCGGTTCAGACCTCTCCGTCGATGATCGTCGACGTCACCGCTGCGCTGTTGCGCGAGGCCGCTGCCGAATACGCGATCGGAATCGTCGACGGCAGGCTCTCGAACGCCCACGAATACCAGGACGCCTACGGGTTCACGCAAGTGGCTCTATCCTGGGCGAAGGGGGCAACACCGCACGAGGTCTTCGATCCGATCGTCGAGCGTATTGAAGGCCTGTCCGAGATGATGTGGCCCGACCTCGTGCCGCCGGAAGAACTTGGGCAGAAGGCCGCGCGAATATACGGCGCAGCGGCTGAAGTGGAGATTCTCGGTCTTGTGCTCACCAGCTTGCCAGCCCTGAATGAACGCGGCGACGCAGCCACCGTTCGGGCGCTCGAGATCAGGAGAAGCCACGAACCTATCGAAGGAAAGGCCCCAACAACGTTTCAGTAGCCTTCCAGCTCACCGTAGCGATTGCGGTGGTAGTTGACGTCGCCGAAGGTCTGTTCCGTCACGGCAGACCGCTTGATGAAGAAACCGATATCGAACTCGTCGGTCATGCCGATACCGCCGTGCATCTGGATGCCTTCGCGGGAGACCGTATGGAAAGTCTCGCCGACCTTCGCCTTGGCAAGGCTCGCGAGCTTCGCCACCTCCTCTCCCTCGCGTTGCTCGTCGAGGGCCGTCAACGCTTCGAGCACCACGGACTTCGATAGCTCGATTTCGCAGAACATGTTGGCCGCTCGGTGCTTGAGCGCCTGGAACGAACCGATCGGCACCCCGAACTGCTCGCGCTCCTTGAGGTACGCGATGGTCCGGTCAAAGCACTCCTGGGTGGAACCGAGCATTTCCGCCGCGATGCCGATGCGGGCGATATCGAGCGTCGGATCCAGCACGTCCGCACCCATCCCCACCTCGCCGACCACGTCATCGGCACCGGCCGGGACATTGCTGAACGCGACATTCGCGGCGTTCCGGCTGTCGACCATCATCGTGCGTGTGATTTCGACGCCCTGAGCGTCAGGTGCGACGAGGAACAGCGTGATGCCGTCCCGCTCTCCGCTGGCACCTGAAGTGCGCGCTGCGACGATGAGCCTGTCGGCGACGTGCCCGTCCAGGACGAAGGTCTTCGATCCCGTCAGCGCATAGCCATTCCCGGCGCGCCCGGCAGTCATCGCTATTCCGTACGGGTCGTGGCGATGCGACTCTTCCAGCGCCAGCGCCAGCAGCAGCTCTCCGGATGCGACCCGGGGCAGCAACGCCGATTTCTGCGCGTCGCTGCCGCCGATGTTCAACGCGGTGCCGCATACCCAGACGCTTGCGAACAACGGACTCGCCGCCAGCGTGCGTCCCGTCTCTTCCGTGACGACTCCGAGCCCCTTGTAGCCGAAGTCCAGTCCCCCGAACTGTTCCGGAAAGGGTATTCCCGCCCAGCCGAGTTCCACCATCGATGCCCAAACGCCGTGATCGAATCCGTCGGGGTCGGCATCGTCACGCAGCTTCCTGAGCTGGCCGATGGGCACCCTTTCGGTGCAGAACTCCCTCGCCGTGTCTTTGAGCATGTTCTGCTCTTCGTTGAGGATCATCGGCATGGTGTGGAACCTTTAAGAAAACGGGTGTACGCGGGCCGCATCCGCGCGGGCTATGACAGCAGAATCCTTCTGACGAGGTCAACCGCGGCCGTAGCCTGCTTGGAGCGCCACCCCGGGCGTAGTAGTCTCACGCCCGCGCGTTGCGCCACGCACCCGCAACCTGTGGACGTTGTCTCAAGAACAGGAGCACATGGGTACCTTTACGGTTCCGATTCAAGTGGCCGATCCGGAAGGTCATCAATACGAGACCGTCGAGGCCATGGTCGACTCGGGGGCCACGTACACGGTCCTGCCGGCTTCGGTCCTCGAGCGACTGGGCGTGGTGCCGCACGGCGTTCGCTCCTTTGTCCTGGCCGACGGCAGCCGGGTTGAACGGGGTTTCGGAAGAACCTGGATTCGGCTTGAGGGACAAGAAGAAATCTCACCGGTCGTGTTCTGGGATGAGGGCGCACAGCCGCTGCTCGGCGCCGTTACCCTGGAGATCTTCAGCCTTGGTATTGATCCCGTGAACGGACGCCTCATTCCCGTGGACGCGTTCATGTTGTCCGGGACAATCAGTCGGGCTCGCGGCTCATCGCAGACCCGGTAATTCTCGTCGCACAGGTCCGCCCTGACCCGTTGTGATTCGCTGCAAACCGCGCGATGACAGCCGGAGCCGGCATGAATAGCGACAGGACCAGCGTCGCCGGACACATGCAATTGTGGCTGTTCACGGCAACCATGTTCGTGGGTGCCGCGCTCCTGTTCTGGGTCCAGCCTCTCTTCACGAAGATGGTCCTGCCGCTGCTCGGCGGTTCGCCGTCCGTCTGGAATACCGCCATGGTGTTTTTCCAGGCGGCGCTGCTTTGCGGATACGGCTACGCGCACCTGTTGACGCGTCACCTCAGTTCCCGCGGCCAATGTATCGCGCATTTCTGCGTGCTCGGCGTGGCGGCAATCGCCCTGCCGATCGGCATCGCCGAGGGCTGGCAACCCCACCCGGACGCGACGCCGTCGGTGTGGCTCCTGGGCCTGCTCGTTCTCTCGATCGGCGCGCCGTTCTTCGCCGTCGCCACCACCGCGCCGCTCATTCAACGCTGGTTCTCCCGCACGGGCCACGCGCACGCATCGGATCCCTATTTCCTGTACGCGGCGAGCAACCTCGGCAGCGTCGCGGTCCTGCTGGCGTTCCCGTTCGTAATCGAACCGCTGGTCGGGACACGGGGCCAGGCGCTTGCGTGGACGTTCGGTTTCGCCATCCTGTCTGCCGGCATCGCAGGTTGCGGCGCCAGTATGTGGGGCCGTTCTCGAGAGACACAGCCAACGGCGCCCGCGCGGGATGGTTCCCCGCCAGGCTGGCGGCACCGTGCCGGCTGGCTGGCATACAGCGCCGTGCCATCGGCCCTGCTGCTCGGCGTGACCGGCTACATCAGTACCGATATCGCCTCCGCGCCGCTGCTGTGGGTCGTCCCGCTGGCGCTGTACCTGCTCAGTTTCGTCAATGCCTTCGCGCGCCGCCCGCTCATTCCTTCCTGGCTTGCGGTTCGCTGCATGGCGTTCGGGCTCGTGATACTGGCAGCCCTGTTCCCCTGGCGAGAGCCCGCTAGCGTATTCCTGCCGCTGCATCTCGTTGTCTTCTTCTTCATCGCGACGGCCTGTCACGCCGTGCTGGCCGGGCGCCGCCCTGCAGCCCGGTTGCTGACCGAGTTCTACCTCTTCGTGGCCATCGGCGGACTCGTCGGGGGCGTGTTCGTGGCCCTCGTCGCACCGCTGGTGTTCGATGCGGTACTGGAGTACCCCCTGAGCCTCGTGCTGGCGGCGGCACTGCTGCCGAACCGGAAGGGGGCACTTGCACAGGGTTCCGCCTCCGCCGTAGACAGTGCACTTCGCGGTATGGGCCGGAGAACCCTTTGGCTCGAACGCGATATCGTTCTCGCTGCACTCATTCTCGCCGTCCTGGTGGGAGGCAGATGGTTCACCGAATGGGCGGATCTGCCCTTGCCCTTCATCGTCGTCGCCGGTGTGCTCGGGGTCTTCGCGCTGTTCGTCCTGTCCCGCCAGGTTCGTCCGCTGGGGTTTGCGCTCTGTATCGCAGCCCTGTTGATTGGGGGACAGAAGGCGTGGCGCCACGACGACACGATCTGGAGCGGGCGCAGCTTCTTCGGCGTGTACCGCATCGTCGAATCGGAAGACCCGCGGACGCGCAGCCTGATACACGGCACAACGAATCACGGCGGCCAGTGGATGAAGGACGACGGATCCATCGAGTCCGCCTACTACTATACTTCGGCAAGCCCGGTAGCTGCCGTCATCGCTGCGACGCAGGCCGCAATGGACCGCCAACGCACCGGATTGGTAGGCCTCGGGACCGGCGCGCTCGCCTACTACCGGCGTCCCGGGGACACCTGGCGGTACTTCGAGATCGACCCGCTGGTCGCATGGATGGCCGCGGAGAGCGGCTACTTCGACATGCTCTCCACGCGCGACCCATCGGCAGACATCGTGCTGGGCGACGCCCGCCTCACCCTGGCTCGGGAACCGGATGGGAGTTTCGATCTCCTGATCGTCGACGCCTTTTCCTCCGCCGCCATCCCCGTGCACCTGCTGACCGAGGAAGCGCTCGCAATGTACATGCGCAAGCTCAAGGACCGAGGCGTGCTGCTGCTGCACATCTCGAACCGCATGCTCAACCTGGAACCCGTCGTAGCGGGTATTGCCGGGGAACTGGGCCATACCGCGCTGCTGGGTCGCCATGACGAGCCTGGCGGCGATGCTGATCAGCCGAGCGCGCCGTCGCGTTGGGTGGCCATCGCGCGGGACGGCGAGACCCTCGAACAACTCTCGCTCGGCGAAGGCTGGTCACCACTGGATCCCGATACTCGCCGCGTCTGGCGCGACGACTTCTCGAACCTGGCGGGGGTGATCCAATGGCGCAAAAAGCTCGGAGATTGACGGATGTTGATGTCAAGGGATGCTGATGTCGCCGATGTCGCCATCCCCCAGACCATTCGCATAACATCCGTTGTTCCTCCCATGCAATCTTCCTTAACGCACAGGACGCGCCATGTACAACACCGTCAAGCAGAAGCTCGCGAACGGCGAACAGGTGATCGGCGGCACCATCGACACGCCGGACCCCGATATCTACCGCGCCATGGCGCGCGCCGGCTTCGACTTCATCTGGATCGAGATGCAGCACAGCCCCCTCACCTACCAGGAGGTCGCGCGGATGATCTGGGCGGGGCGCGACCTGCCGGCCATACCGTTCATACGCGTGCCCGACGCCACCGAGGGCGATGTCCAGAAAGCGACCGACATCGGCGCGCTGGGCGTCATCGTGCCCATGGTGGTGGAACCGGAGAAAGTCGAGGCCGCCGTCCGGTTCGCCAAGTATCCCCCGGTTGGCGCACGCAGCCTCGGGGGCGGCCAATACGGGGAACTCTGGGGTAGCAACTACCGCCAGACCGCCAACGACAACGTCATGGTGGTCGGGATGATCGAGTCGCCAGCCGGCGTGGAGAACGTCGAACGCATCGCCGCCGTCTCCGGCGTCGACGTCATCTTTACCGCCGCGACGGATCTCTTCAGCTTCTCGGGATTCGCGCAAGGGTCGCCGGAATACGAAGCCATGGTGACACGAATCAAGGATGCCACACTGGGGGCGGGCCTTGGTCTCGGCGGCCCCGTGCAATGGCGGAACCGGGAGGGTTTCAACTTCTTCCAGGCGCCGACGGCCACCGTGCTCGTCGGTCGCGGGGCTCGGGACCTCTTGAACGAGACCGAAATCCTCGCCCCGATAGAGGGCTCAGAGCGTTAGAGGAGTCTGCCGCAAAAAAATCGCCGGTGGAGCCCATTTCGACTCCACCGGCGATGTCCAATCGAACTCAGCATGAACGGGAAATCACGGTCGAAGACGTTCCGACCCCGCGCGGATCAGTTCTTTCGGGGTGTCCTCGGCAGTAGTTCCTTTCGTTCCGCTTGCCTGCCGGCCAGATAGTCCCCGAACGTCTCGATGCCAAGCTCGGCTGCGGCCCTCCGCGCTTCGCCCGCAACACAACGGTCCCACTCCCGACGCCCGAAGTGCGGCGGCGCGGCACCGCAGACTTTCTCGTAGTCGACCAAGATTTGGTGGTAACGCTGTCGCTCGGCCTCGGTGGCGGCCGTAAGCGCCGGGAAGAGCACATCGAACTGATAATGCCGGACCGAATCGCTAATCTGCTTGACGGACTGTTCGAACTCTTCGACCGTCGTGGGGTGGGGTATCAGGATGCCGCAACCCGCAACTGCCGCGAGTGCTGCAAGAGGTACGACCCTCACGGCTCAAGAACTCTCGACATGGGCAATTCTTGAGCACTGACTTCCGGAGGAGTCCGTCCGACTCCACCGGCGATGACCAATCTTCCCAGACCGCGCGCGAAGTAGCTATCCGCCGCCGCCGAGGGAGTATTTGAACTCCAGGAACAGCACCCGCTTGCGGAGGCTGACCCGACGGGAATCGTACGGCCTGCGGCTCGAACTCAGCATGAACGGGAAGTCGCGGTCGAAGATGTTCCGCCCGCCCGCGCGGATCAACAGGCCGTTGTCCATCTCGTATGCGGCCGTCAGGTCCACGGTCGTGTACGAGGCCACCGGTTCGGTAGGAAGCGGGGTGAAAGCGTTCTCGAAATCGTTGTTGATGTACCCCGGCCGATGGCGGATCCAAAGGTCCGCCGTGGTCCGTCCCGAGATCAGGCTGACGTTGGCATCCAGCTTGTACTTGTCGACACCGATGGATTCCCCGAAGAAGGAGAACTCATCGCCGCCGGGCACCGCCTGGTCGAACATATCGAGCACGCGGTGGTAGACCACCCGAGGCCGGATCGTGCCCAAGGGAGTATTCATACGATAGGACACCTCGAGGTCCAGCCTCTCATCCGCGCGGCGCGAGATGTTCACGGGCCGGCTGATGGACTCGAGCAGGTTTCCTGCGTCGTCGCGCACGAAGAAATCGGGCAGGTTGCCGTACACCTCCACCGGCAGCAACCCTCGCAACTGCGAGCTTGTCGCGATCTTGTTTTCGAAGTCGATGCTCGACCAGGCCGTCCGGATTCGCAGCCCTTCGATGCCGCTCGGGTTCCACTCCACGCCGAGCGTCCAGTTGGTCGAGGACTCGGGCAGCAAGTCCGGATTCGGACCGAAGCTCAACGTGCCAAAGACAAAGTTCGGGGTCGCGAGCGGATCGTAGATGAACGTCTGCTCGATCCTGCGATTGGTCCCGCCGAACAGGTTGGTCACCGTCGGCGTTGCGAACGCCTGGGAACGCGAACCGCGCACGATCACCGTTTCCGACGGATGCCAGGCGACCCCTACCCTCGTCACGGTGTTGGAGAACTCCGCCTGGACGAGGATCGGATTCCCGGCGGCATCGTTTTCGATCGAGCCTTCCACATTGTAGGTGTCACGCCTGGACTGGACGGACAGCACGAGACGTTCCATCAGGGGGCGGCTGTTGCCTTCCCCCACCAGGGGCAGCGTGCCTTCGAAGTAATACGCCGTAAGTTCAACTGTCGGGCGGTCTGTTCCTATGTAGCTCTCGTTGAAGTCGTCGCCCGGCGTTTCGATCCACTCGGTGCGCCTTTCGGTGCCGACGACGAAACCGACCTGGCCGCCCGGGAGCTTCCAGAGTTCCCCGGTCAGCCTGGGGTCGACAATGCGTGTATGCGTATCGTCGAGGTCGTTCGCGTAGCTGCGGTAGAACTCCGAAATGGTCGCGTTCTGTCCGGTGCCGTCGCCGAACAGGTTGAGCGCAACCGACGGGTCCGGACTTGCGATCAACTCCGTCAGGCGTTGAAACCGCGCCGGGTCGTCCACGCGCGTCGACGGCGGCGCGAACATGAACTGATCGCCCTCCGACGATGACTCCGACTTCGTGTAGTCGACTTCCACGCGCAGGTTGTCGTTGAAAGCGTAGGTCGCGCTCAGGACGTAGCGCAGGGCACTCTGCAGATCCCTCTGCTCCACCTGCGGCAGCAGGCCCAGCTCCGTTTCGGTATCCGCGTAGTAACCGACGTAGACGTCGTGGCCAAAGTTATTGAAGGCATTGCTCGCGGGAACCCGGATCGAACTGAAGCCGAACGTTGACACGGCGGACGTGGTCTCCGTATCGGACATGAGCAGGTCCGCGCGAAACTGGAGCTGGTCCCGCGCACCGAAATTCTGTAGCAGGCTTGCCGTGACGGACTGATTGTCCCGCGCGGGGTGGACCTCCTCGCGTATGACATCCAGGTAGTCGGAACGCTGGGGCGCGACGAAATCTCCAGGCTGGGCATTGCGGCCGTCGTTGCCCGGCGGCAGGATGAGCGAGGCCGGGCCCCACCGCGAGAGCGCCACGGTGCCGGATCTCGCGAACCCCGTGCCGACGAAGTTGTATCTCTGGTCCCCTCCGTAACGAGCGCTGTAGTCGTTCGTGGTATAGCCGGTCGCGGCGGACTTCACCGGATCGGACTGATGCATCGTGAAGATCACCGAAGCGTTGCCACTGCCCCAGCCGATACCGCCGTACAGGTTTCCCGACTGCGCATCACCACCGGTACTGCTGTCCTCGATCTTGGCGCCGAAGCTCAAACCCGTGAAGTCGCGCCTGGTGATGATGTTTATCACCCCCGCCACGGCGTCGGACCCGTAGACGGCCGAGCCCCCGTCAAGCGAGATTTCCACCCGCTCGATAGCCCCGGCGGGAATGTCGTTGAGGTTGGCCGCCAGTTGTTGCGCGTTGCTCGCGATACCTGCCAGCCGCTTTCCGTTCAGCAGCACCAGCGTGTTCTTGGAGCCGAAGCCGCGAAGGTTCGCAGTGGCCGCTCCGAGGCCCAGGGCGCCCAGATTCTCGTCGAGGAGATCACTGCCGAAAAGGAGGCTGTTCGAGCTGTTGATAGTGGAGAAGTTCTGTGGAAGCGAGCGGATCACGTCCTCGACGGTGGTCAAACCCTGCCTGGCGATGTCGTCCGCCGTGATCACGTCCACCCTGGCGGTGGGATCGCCGCCTTCGAGCCGCGTCCCGGTGACGATGACTTCCTCGACGACCTCTTCGGCGGCATCGTCCCCGTCCTCCGCCTCCTGCGCTGTTACCGTGGCCGCAGATAGCGCCAGGGCCACCAGGACCATCACAATTCGATCTCGCTCGCGATCTTCCTTCATCTCGATCATCCCTCCCTGAAAGAGCTCCCTCGTGGCATTCGGGAAGGGTGTTCCGGCCTCACCCAGGTTGGGGTAGAGCCCCCCTCCGCCGCCACGCGAACGTTGGTCCGCAATCCTTACCGGAATATTACCAAAACCTTGCAAGGATCGACGCCAGGCGACGCCGGCAAGTCAGCTTTCGGTAAGATATCCCCCATAACGTGGTGGCAGCGAAACTGCCGGAATTCCCTGCGAGATGAGCCTCCTGCGCCCGTGAAAATCCTGCTCGTTGAAGACGATCCCAGCCTCGCCGAGGCGATACGGCGCCTTTTGCAGAAGGAAGGCCATGTCGTTGACGTTGCCGAGTCGCTGGGCATGGCCAAGGCGGCCATCACCGGCAGTCCCTACGCCGTGGTTCTGCTCGACCGGATGCTCCCGGACGGAGAAGGCACCCGGCTCATTTTCCACGCCCGCGACCACGGCGTGCACACCAGGTTCCTCATACTGTCGGCGCTCGGCGATATCCACGAGCGCGTCGAGGGCCTGGACATCGGGGCGGACGACTACATCGTCAAGCCCTTCGAACCCGACGAACTGTGCGCGCGGATTCGCGCCGTCGCGCGGCGGCCGGTGACCGACACCGCGCGGACGGTGAGCCTCGGCAACCTGCGCATGGACGGCGCCACGGGAGACCTCGTGACCGTTGCGAACGGCGCCGAGGACGGAGAGCCCGTGCTGCTGCCGCGCCGGGAGATGACGCTGCTCCAGAAGCTCATGGACCGGGCCGGCCGGGTGGTCACCCGCGACGCGCTGGAGACCGCGATGTACGGCTACGACGACGTGATCCAGTCCAACACCCTCGAGTCCCATGTCTCGCGGCTGCGGCGGCACCTGGCGGAAACCGACGCCGGAGTCGCAATCCATACCATCCGCGGTGTCGGCTACATGCTCAAGGACGAAGCATGAATCTCAATCGGTTCAGGTGGCTGTCGCAATCCCTGATCGGCCGCATGACGGTCCTGTCGATCGTCTTCCTGGTGCTCGCCATCGGCTGGTTCGCCATCGTCCCCTACTGGAGCTACGCCACGCAGGAACCGCTGTCGATGACCACTGGCCGTGCACTGGAGGAGGTATACAGGGCGACGAGCGACGACCAGGTGCCGCTGGCCTCCCTCGCGGATTCGCCTCTCCTGAAAGAAGTCGCGGCAATCAACGACCGGTTTCGACTCTACGTTCGCCACGGGACGGAAGAGGCCCGGATGGGCGAGGCGCCCCGGTATCTCGCCCACGCCACGGCGCTCAGCGAGTCCTTCGAGGCCACGCAGACCGAACCTGACCGGGCATCCACGAGATTCAGAATCGAAGAGGAGGACGCCACGACGCGGGTCTACTTCAACCGATCGGCAGACCGCGATCTCTACTACGAGGTGGGCGGTATCACGACCCCTGTCGACGGCGTTCAGGATATCTTCACGGCGGTGAATCCAATGACATTCTGGATCACGAGCAGGAATCCCCTGATCGCAGGCGCCGGCGTGCTGCTGATCGCCTTCGTCGTGCTGCTGCTGGCAGCCCGTTCGCTACGCACACTGACCCGCGCCGTGCAATCCTTCGACGAGCGGACGGCTGAGCGACGGCTCCTGCCGGTCGAAGGCCTCCCGACCGAGGTCGCCTACCTGGTCCGGGCCATCAACGAGATGATCGAGCGGGTCGAACAGACCCACGAGGAGCAGGAGTTGTTCCTCGCCACCGCGGCCCACGACCTGCGCACGCCGATGGCCGTGCTGAGAACGCGGCTGGAGGAGCTGCCGGATTCGGAAACGAAGGAGACGCTGCGCGACGACACCCGGCGAATGTCATCGCTGGTGGACCAGCTGCTGCGTCTCATGCAGATCCGCACCAACCGCGCCCTGACCGACCAGGTCGACCTCGTCACCGTCGCACGCGACGTCGTGGCGGAGCGCGCCCCGCTATCCATCGATCGCGGCGTCGACATCGAACTCGAGAGCGAGCCGAAATCGCTCACCGTCAACGGCCACGCCGGGCTCGTGGGGGTAGCCATCGCCAATCTCGTCGACAACGCGATCTCCTTCAGCAAGCCCGGCGATACGCTCAAGGTGAGGGTCCACGGCACCGGGCGGGTCGCCGTGCGCGACTGCGGTCCCGGCATCCCGTCCTCGGAACTGGAACGGATCTTCGAGCCATTCGCCAAGAACCCGCCCAACCGCCAGGGACATGGACTGGGTCTCGCCATCGTGCGGGCCATCATGGCGGCGCACGGTGGCGAGGTCTCCGTGCGAAATCTGGAGGGCGGCGGCGCGGACTTCTCGCTGCAGTTCAACGACCAGTCACAGCCGCAGCCCGCCTGACGCAGCGGGCTCGAGTCGGCTACGCGCGGGCCCTACCCGTAAATCGAATCCATCTCCCAGACATCGAGCCGGGTCAGCGCGCTGCAGGCGCCCCGTGAGCGAAACGAGATCCCGGCGCTGTCCTCGCGGTCCGGGTAGACCCGTGCCGCGACGCACTGCCTGTCGTTGACGAACACCTCGACGATGCTCCTGTCCACGAACACCCGCAGTTCCAGGGGCTCTTCGGGCCCAAGGCGGACGCCCGCCGTCTCCGGCGCGCGCGAACGGACATCTCCGGCGATGGACGAACAGGAGGTGTCCAGCGTGACAAGGCTCCCGATATGGTGCTTGCCGAGCACATGGTCGCGGTAGCCACGGTCCCGAAAGAACGCGATGCGCGTGAATTCCTCCCTGCCCGGGGATCGCAGCACGTCGAGTTCGATCATCGATGCGCGACCGGGCGCGATGGTGGCCTGGATCTCCAGCGCGTCGCCCCGTACGCCTTCGAGGACGACTTCCCGGTTGGCCGGGAGTTCGCGCGCATCTCCGCCCAATCGGGACCTGCGGCAGGACTCGACCGCCGCGACCGGCGCCATCTTCAGTTCGTCGTGATCGCCGAGCCATAGCCGCCGTGGCAGGCTCATGATCTGATCCCAACCCGAAGTGGGCTTGGCCGGGTTCATGTTGAAGATCACGACGATGCCGGAGCCATCCGGCGTCGCGGACGGCGCGTGGACGCCCCCGGGTCCGACCGGGCCCATGTTGAACTTGCCCGCCGCAGTCACGACGAGTTTCTGGCGGTCCGTGTCGTAGTCGCCGAGCAGATACTGGCCTCCGCTCATGTGGCTGAAGAAGAGCAGCATGTGCCTGTCGCCGATGGGCCAGAAATAGGGACACGCGCCGTCATCGCCGAGCAACGTGAAGCGGTCGCCCTCGGTGAACGGATGCAGGTACTCCCAGTGTTGGAGGTCAGTGGAGCGGAACAGGAAATCAGCCGCCACCGGCGCCCCGCCGGGACCTTCCGCGAGCTTTCCGCCCGAGAGCGAGTAGTAGAAGCCGCCCTCCTTCCAGATACACGGATCGAACACCGCGTACGGCAGCGTTTCGCCGGGCCCCGCGATCGGAATCACCGGCCCGCCGCCCAGCTTGGTCCAGTTCAGGAGCAGCGGATCGCTCGTGGTCGCGACCATGTTCCCGGCCTTCGTGCCGTGGTACATGGCGATCACGCGGTCGTCCTCGACCAGCGTCGCGCCCGAATAGCAGCGATCTTCGGGATCCGGGTAGATGCAGTACGGCAGGTCGCGCCAATGGACCAGGTCGTCGCTCACGGCGTGTCCCCAATGCTGGCGGGGATCCTCCGGCGGGTAGCCCTGGTAGAACAGGTGCCACCGGCCCTGCCAGAAACACAGGCCGTTGGGATCGTTCAGCGTCCCCTCGGGATTCACGTAGTGGAAGATCGGACGATGGCGGTCGCTCGCCAAGGCCCGGCGCGCCCGCGCGAGGCGTTCGATCATCGGGTGTCGCGCCAGGGTCTCTTCCTGTGCCGCCAAGGTCTCCGGGAACGTGTAGTAGGGGACCCTTGAACGATAGTCAGACATCGAGTCGAATACCCCGGCGAGACGAAACAGCGCGCGATGCTACCACCGGCGTCGCTACCGGTACCGCTCCTTGATGTCGCTCAGGCCCGCGTCGAGTTCGGCCCGATCGAGCCACCGTCCCCGGACCATGACGCCTTCGATGCGCTGCGTGTTGGCGATGTCCAGCAACGGGTTGGCATTCAGCAGCACCAGATCGGCATCGCGTCCGACCTCGATCGCGCCCCACGCGGATGTGCCGAAGAAAGCCGCGGGTGCGGTCGTGCCGCTGGCGAGCGCCTCGAACGGCGTGAGGCCCGCCGCCGCCATGGCCGCCAGTTCGCGGTGGATCGAGAACCCCGGCACGTTGAGTATCTGCGGCGAGTCGGAACCGAGCAGCACGGGGACCCCGCCATCGTGGAGCGCCTTGATCAGCGTCTTGCGGACACCCAGGAACTGGGCCGCCTTCTCGGCGCTCGCGTTCCGTGCCATCTGTTTCAGGTACCCGATGTCGCGCTCACGAATGTCCTTCGGCACGTAGGCAAACTGCGTGCGCCGGGCCATCGCTTCCCAGTCGTAGGCGTGCGCGGCGTTCTCAAGCAGCGTCTCCGTGGGTACCACTGCAGCACCCGATGCTTTCGTGATCGCGACGGCGCGAGGGATGAGGCCGGGGTCGACGTGCGGTGCCAGCGCCTCGCCGAACCACGTCAGGTAGGACTCCGGGTACGACCCGGCATCCGGCGTGACTGCCTGCATGTACCCATCGAGGTGGTCGATCCGGCAGGTCATCCCGGCCGATCGCAACGATCCTGCCCTCGCGAACGGTCACGTTCTGCCCTTCCTGTACGCCAGGCTCGAGCATCGAGATCATGCCGACATCGACGATCACGATGTCGTCCGCAGGCACCGTCAATGAGAGCAGCGCCGCAACCAATGCGGCCAGCGTGGGTCTTTGGGGCATGATCAACGCAGGGGCCGGAAGAACTTCCGGATGTCGTCCACCATCATCTCCGGCTCCTCGAACGCCGAAAAGTGGGCGCCCCGATCGAACTCGGTCCAGTGCACAAGATTGGATTCCCGGGAAAGTTCCTCCCGTGTCTGCCTGATCCACCGGCAGACTGCATAGCCGCTGGGAACCTCGATCCTGCCGCCGATGCGATTGACGCTGTTGTGCGCGTTCTCGTGATACAGGCAGGTACTGCTGTAGATGGTCTCCGTAAACCAGTAGAGCGAGATCGTGGTCAGGAGTTCGTCTTTCGTGAAGCGCGATTCGATGTCTCCTTCGCAATCGCTCCAGGCATGCCACTTCTCGACGATCCAGCCCGCCAGTCCCGCGGGAGAGTCCGTCAGCCCATAGGCCAGCGTCTGCGGCCGCGTGCTCTGGATATGCCCGTAGCCGCCACCATCCGCAAGCCGGATCCGGCGCTCCTCGTCGGTCTCTCCCGGTTTCGGGGGCAACCGGGGAATGCCGCCAACCAGGCGGTGAATGCCCACGACCCGCTCCGGGTACTTCCAGCCGATCAGCCCCGTCACCAGCCCGCCCCAGTCACCGCCGTGCGCGCCGTAGCGATCATGACCCATATCCGTCATCAACCGGTCCCATAGTTCGGCGATACGGGCCGGGCCGTACCCGGTCACCGTGGGGCGCTTCGAGAACGCGTAACCGGGCATGGAGGGAACGATGACATCGAAGGCGTCGTCGGGGTCACCGCCATGCGCCCCCGGATCCGACAGCGGCTCGATGACCTTGTCGAAGTCATGGAACGTACTGGGCCAGCCGTGGGTAAACACGAGCGGGAACGGATTCGGGCCTTGCCCCCGCGCATGAATGTAGTGCAGCCGGAACCCGTCGACGTCACGCAGGAAGTGGTCATGGCGGTTGAGCGCGGCCTCTTGCTTGCGCCAGTCGAAGCCATCAGCCCAGTACGCGCATAGCTCCTTCAGATAGGCGTTGTTCGTGCCGTACTTCCAGCCGCAGTCCGGCATCAGGTCCGTCGGCCAACGGGTGCGTTGCAGGCGCTCGCGCAGGTCCGTCAGCGCCGCGTCCGGGATTTCTATCCTGAATGGTGTTGCCGTCATGCCTTGTCCGTTCTTGTCCAGGTAGCGAGAAAAAGTAACATGACAGCCATCTCCCACCTCACGGAGGAACCATGTCCCTGCCACGAGCACTGCAGGGAACTCGGGTGTTGGACTTCACCTGGGTCCGCGCCGGTCCCTGGGCGACGCGCTGGCTGGGCGCCCTGGGCGCCGAGGTGATCAAGGTCGAGTGGCCCGAAAACGAGCGTGGCAGACAGTCCGGCGGGAACACCACGCCCCGAGGCCATGAGCAGCACTTCAATACGGGCGGCAACTTCAACGACACGAACTGCAACAAGCTGAGTGTCACGCTGAATGTCCGGTCGCCCAGGGGGAAAGACCTCATCCGGCGCCTGGTATCGGTTTCGGAAGCGGTCATAGAGAACTTCAGTTCCCGGGTGCTGCGGAGCTGGGGACTCGGCTACGAGGAGCTATGCGCGCTGCGGCCGGACATCGTGTACGTGTCCATGTCCGGGTTCGGCCACACCGGGCGCCACCATCACTACAAGACCTTCGGCCCGGTGGCACAGGCGATTTCTGGCCTGACCTTCCTCTCGGGGCTGCCAGGCAAACCACCCGCTGGCTGGGGGTGGTCGTACCTCGACGACACCGGCGGCCTGTACGGCGCCATGGGTGTGTTGACGGGCATCTATCACCGCAATGTCACGGGCGAGGGCCAGCATATCGACCTGTCCCAGATGATCGCCGGCATCACGCTGAACGGCCCGGCGATCCTCGACCACACCGTGAACGGCCGGCCCTCGCGCCGGGAAGGTTTCCCGCCAGGCAACCGCACCCAATGGCCAGGCACGCCGGTGCTGTACAACTACCGCGGCCCGCAGGCGGCGCCGCACAACGCGTACCGGACGCACCCGGGCGGCTACAACGACTGGTGCGTGATCGCCTGTTTCTCGAACGGGGAATGGCGGCGCCTGGTGCAACTGATGGGCGCGCCGGCCTGGGCCACTGTCGACGAATACGCCGACCTCGCCGGCCGCCTTCGCCAACAGGCCCAGATCGACCGCGCAATCGAGGCGTGGACATCGACCCAGGACAAGTACGCGCTGACGAGAAGATGCCAGAAGGCCGGCGTCCGCGCCATGCCGGTGCAGAGTTCCGAAGACCGCGTCGAGCACGATCCGCAGCTTCGTCACCGGGATATGTACCTGGCGCTGGAGCATCCGGAGCTGGGCTCCAAGAAGCTGCAGAACGCGCCCTTCAAGTTGTCGTCTACGCCGGCCGTGAACCATCGGCCCGGCCCGCTGATCGGGCAACACAACCGGCAGGTGTTCGAAGACATCCTGGGGCTTCCCCACGAGGACCTCGTCAGCGGTTACGAGGACGGCACATTCTGGCCCGTTAACCGCCCGCGGTATCCGTACATGACTGAGATGCTGAAATGAGCGGTCCGCTGTCGAATCTCCGCGTGCTGGAACTCGCCGACGAGAAGGGCCAGTTCTGCGGGAAACTCATGGCGGATCTCGGCGCCGACGTGATCAAGGTCGAACCTACCGGCGGCGAGGCCACCCGTTCCGTGGGTCCGTTCCTGGACGACACCCCGGATCCGAACCGCAGTCTTTCTTTCTGGCACTACAACACGTCCAAGCGGGGCGTCACGCTCGATCTCGAATCGGACGAAGGCCGAGGCCTGTTCCGGCGCCTGGCATCGACGGCGGACATCGTGCTGGAGACGTTCGCACCCGGGTACCTGGCATCCCTGGACCTCGGGCACGAGACACTCGGCGCCGCCAACCGCAAGCTGATCATGTGTTCCCTGACGCCTTTCGGCCAGTCCGGGCCCTGGCGCGACTATCAGTCGAGCGACCTGCTGCACATGGCGGCAGGCGGCCAGATGGCCTCAAGCGGTTACGACGACAGCGACGTTCCGGATGCGCCACCCATTGCGCCGGGAGGCGGCAATGCCTGGCATACCGGCGCCCACTATGCGTACATGGCCATCATGGCCGCGCTGGTTCACAGAACCACAGCCGGCGAGGGCCAGCACATCGACGTATCGATACACGATGCCTGCGCACTGTCCACGGAGAGCGCGGTCGCTTCCTGGATATATCGCAATGAAGTCGTGATCCGGCAGACCGGGCGCCACCACGCCGCCAACCCGACGCCGAGGACGCAGTACCCGACGAAAGACGGCAAGTACGTCAACGCGCTCACGGGCGGCGGGCGCCTGGACCCGGCCTACGTGCGCACCCTGGCGGAATGGTTCGACCCCCATGGCCTCGCGGGCGACCTGAAGGACGAGCGCTACCGCGATCCCGAAGTCATCGCCGACAACGCCCAACACATCGTCGAGGAGGTGCTGGCCAACTTCATCGCGAACCGCAACGCGGATGACGTCTACCACGAGGCCCAGGAGCGCGGATTCCCCTGGGGCGCCGTGCGCGCGCCCGATGAACTACTCTCGGACGGTCACCTCGAAGACCGGGAGTTCTGGACCGAGGTGGAGCATCCCGAGCTCGGCCGCACGTATACCTATCCCGGCAGCGGCGCCATCTTCAACGGATCGCCGTGGCGCATCTATCGCCGCGCGCCGCTCATCGGAGAGCACAACGAGGAGATCTTCGGCGAGGAACTTGGGCTGTCGCCTGAAAAACTCGCGCGCCTGTCCGACGGCGGCGTGATATAGCGGCTGTTCCGGGGGCACTTATCCCAGGTTGCGCCGAAACATGCCGTGCACCCGCTCCCAGTGCTTCTCCGCCGCCTCGCGGTTGTACCGGTCGCCTCCCGGCGGCGCGAAACCGTGCATCGCGCCCTTCATGAAGTCGATCCGGTAGTTGATACCCGCGTCGGACATGGCCTGGTCCATGATCTTCATTTCGTCCACGGTGGCCGTGGGATCCTCGTCGGCCCAGCCGAAATAGACCTCGACCTTGATCCGGTCGATCTGCCGGTGCGGCGAGTCGTCCTCGTGCGTGACGACCCAGGCCCCATGCACCGACGCGATGGCGGCAACCCTGTCCGGCCAGGTCTGCGCCAGCGCCATGACGAGCGGCCCGCTCATGCAGAAACCGACCGCGCCTATCTTGCCGTCGGAGTCCGCCTTGTCGTTCTTCGCGGCAAAGTCGAGCAGGGCTTGGGCATCCGGAACGATCCCGTGTCGGGTGACGCTCTGCATGAGGGATCGCCGGTCCTCGTCGGGGTCCAGTTCGTGGTACGGCGTGACGCGGTAGAACAGGAAGGGCAGCAGCACGTAGTAGCCCGCGGTCGCGAGCCTGGACGCCATGTCCCGCAAGGCGGGCCGGATGCTCGGCGCATCCATCAGGTACAGCACGATCGGGTAAGGCCCCCCCTCCTCCGGGTGGTACTCGAAGGTGGTCATGCTCCCTTCCGGGGTCTGGATTTCGACTTGGCGTTCGATCATTTGGCTGGCTCCCCTGTTCGTTCCGTGTCGAGGGTTGCCCAAGACTGCGCCCCCGTCAACATTTCCACGATATGATGCCTTGACGTGGGGTCATGGGGGATGACCGTGAAGAACCGAATCATTGTCGCGGTGCTGGCGTTGGCGGTGATGGCATTCCATACCGCCGCCGACGAAGAGGTCACGCCGGCACACGTCTACCAGGCTGTCGACCAGTTATCGGCGAATGTCGGACTGATCCGCGAGGTGATGGGTCGGCCGGAAGCCAGTGCCGATCCCTGGGTCGTCATCGACGCGCAGCCGCGTCACGTCTTCTACCAGGCATTGACGTTGTTGCGGAAGGCGAATCGCCTGGCGGATGAACTGGGCGCCGCAGAACGCGTTGCGCCGCCGCCGTTGCTGGAGGAAGAGATCGCGCCGGCGAATGTGCTGAGTGTCGTGAGTCTCGCACGCGGCCAGATAGACGCTGTACGCCACGAGTTGGGGATGACCTACGGGGCCGAGGCGCGGGATCTCGATCCCGGCAGGGAACCCAGGGACGTTATGCGCGAGATCGTCCAGGCCAGCCGCCAGTTGAATTTCCTGCTTGACCGACAGTTCAAGCCCGAGGACGTGTACGGACGCCTGGAACTTGCGGCGACCTATGTGGCGGGCGCCTTGACCGAGCATGAGTCCGAGCTGGCTTATGGGCGCCTGCCCCCGTTCGAACCCGGCAAGATGCCCGCCGATGTTTACCGCAGGGTCCTGGAGTGCCTCGAACTTACGACGGTGATCGGAGAGAAACACGGCATATCGATGCTCAAATTGAACCTGCGCCGCGAGCTCCGGCGCCGCGACATCGCGCCGGCGGATGTCTACGATCTCGCAACCACGCTGCTCTCCGAACTTGCCTACCTGACCCTGGTGCTGGATGCCAGGGACGTCGAAGCGCCGCCTGTTGAACGCCCCCGACACGTGTTTCCTTCCCACGTCTACCGGCTGGCGGGCATGCTCCAGGACGAACTGGCACGCCTCGAGGCCTTGCATTAGCGCCGGAGCCGAAGTCGCGCGACGTGGTTGACCTCCCCGCCCTTCTCGCATTGAATGCAGTGTTTGTGCGCAAAAAAATGGGGTGGGAATGAAACAGGGCGTTAATCCCGACGACTTGACGCGACCGTTCTGGGAAGCCGCTAACGAGGAGCGGCTCGTCATCCAGAACTGCACGGCCTGCGATCGCCTCCAGCACCCGCCGGCGGAGACCTGCTCGAAGTGCGGATCGGGAGCCGCGCTGGAATGGAAACAAATGAGCGGTCGGGGTCGCATCTACCACTATGGCGTCGTCCACGACTGTCCCATACGGCTTCTGCAGGAAGACCAGCCTTTCAACTGCGCCGTGATCAACCTCGACGAGGATCCCGGCATCCAGATGTACTCCCACCTGCCCGGCACGCCGGTGGACGAAGTGCCGGTCGGAGCCGCCGTCGAACTCGTGTTCGATACCGCGGCCAACGGGCAGAAAGTCCCGGAGTGGCGGGTCGTCACAGACAACTGATGGCCACCGAGAACGCACCCCGATCGATGTACCGGGCCCGCGAGGGACTGGGTGTTTGGGAACACCGCGGCGAGGTCGCGGCCGTGGGTATCGGACATGGCCCCACATCCCGGCGCTGGGACGGCAAGCCGGACACCTCGGTCGGCGCCATCAGCCTCCTCGCGCTGCGAAAGGCGATCGAAGACGCCGGCGTAAATCCGGAAGACATCGACGGACTCGTGATGGATGAACTCACGACCACGGGGGCTTTCTGGCCCCAGGGTCAGGAGTTGCCCTGGGACGTGATCAACGCATACAACCGCACCGATGCGCCGCTGGACGGGATCACGCAGTTGAGCGCCGAGTGGATACTCAAGAACATGCCCGAACTCTCCGGGGTCCAGTTCACGATGTACGGCCGGGTCTGCATGTCGAACGCCATCGTCGTCGCAGCCCAGGCGATCGGCGAGGGACGCGCGCACACCTGCCTCGTTCTCAAGGCCTGGCACAACCTCCCGGGACGCTACTACCAGACGGGTCCCAACGCCGACGACGCCATACCGGGCACCAACGCCATGCGCTCGCTGTGGGGCACCCCCGCCTGTTACGGCACGGCGATCCAGTTCGCCGAGTACTGCCGCAAGTACGGCAAGAACCACGACATGATGGCGCCGTTCATCTCGAACTCGCGGCGCAACGGCCTCAGGTTCCCCGAGGGGTACTGGGCGCAGCACCGGCCGGAGGAGATCACGCCGGAGGACTACAAGGCCGCGCGCTGGATCGCGAAACCTGCCAACCTGTTCGACAACGACATCCCGATCATGTGCTCGGCGGCGTATCTCTTCACCACCGCCGAACGCGCCCCGCACCTGAAGCAGAAGCCGGTCTATATCCTGGGCCACGCATCCAGCCGGGGCCAGGCGCGGAGTTTCATCCCCACGCTGGACGAAGTGGAGGCGGAGTGCGCCTCCAGCGGGCGCAAGCTGCTCGAAGCGGCGGGCATCACCGCGGACGATGTCTCCTTCGAGAACCTGTACGACGGGTTCCCGCAGTTCCACCAGTTTCACATGGAAGGACTTCGCTACCGCGGGATACAGCCCGGGGAGGCGCTCGACTTCTACCAGACGGACATCAGCATCAGCGGACCCAACCCGGTGTCGCCGAGCGGCGGCAACATCGGCAGCGGGCGCAGCCGGTTCTGGATGCATACGGACTGCATCCAGCAGATTCAGCGCCGCGCCGGCGAACGCCAGGTGACGGGCGTTGAGCCCGTGATCGGCGTGTCCGGGGGTCCCATGCCGACAGGTGGCAACTTCACGTGCTGGAGCGCCACCCCGAACTATTGAGACAAGCGACCGGCACCCAAAAACCGCAGCCCCGCTCGGAAGCTCCCGAGCGGCCCGTGGCAGGAGAGAATCCATGAGCACCGAGAACGCACCCCAATCGATGTACCGCTCCCGCGAGGGCCTGGGGGTATGGGAACACCGCGGGAAAGTCGCGGCCGTTGGGATCGGACATGGTCCGACATCCCGGCGCTGGGATGGCAAGCCGGACACGTCCCTCGGTGCCATCAGCCTCATTGCATTGCGCAGAGCGATCGAAGACGCGGGTGTCGATCCCGGCGACATCGATGGGCTCGTGATGGACGAAAAAACGACCACCGGCGCATTCTGGCCTCGCGGGCAGGAGCTGCCCTGGGACGTGATCAACGCCTACAACACCACGGACGCGCCGCTGGACGGCATTACCCAACTGAGCGCCGAATGGATCCTCAAGAACATGCCCGAACTCGCGGGCAACAGGTTCACGATGTACGGGCCGGGCTGCATGTCGAACGCCATCGTCGTCGCCGCCCAGGCGATCGGCGACGGCCTCGCGCACACCTGCCTCGTCCTCAAGGCCTGGCACAACCTTCCGGGCCGCTACTACCAGACCGGCGCCAACGCCGACGACGCGATACCGGGAACCGCCGCCTTGCGTTCCGTGTGGGGCGCCCCCGCGTGCTACGGCACGGCGATCCAGTTCGCCGAGTACTGCCGCAAGTACGGCAAGAACCACGACATGATGGCGCCGTTCATCTCGAACTCGAGGCGCAACGGGCTCAGGTTCCCCGAGGGCTACTGGGCGCAGCACCGGCCGGAGGAGATCACGACGGAGGACTACAAGGCGGCGCGCTGGATCGCGAAGCCCGCGAACCTGTTCGACAACGACATACCGATCATGTGCTCCGCCGCGTATCTCTTCACCACCGCCGAGCGGGCCCGGCACATGAAGCAGAAGCCCGTCTACATCCTGGGCCACGCGTCGAGCCGGGGGCAGGCGCGCAGCTTCATCCCCACGCTGGACGAAGTGGAGGCGGAATGCGCCGAGAGCGGCCGCAAGCTGCTGGAAGCCGCGGGCATCACCGTGGATGACGTCTCCTTCGAGAACCTCTACGACGGGTTTCCGCAGTTCCACCAGTTCCACATGGAAGGGATCCGCTACCGGGGCATCCAGCCCGGCGAGGCGCTGGATTTCTACCAGACGGACATCAGCATCACCGGTCCCAACCCGGTATCGCCAAGCGGCGGCAACATCGGCAGCGGGCGCAGCCGGTTCTGGATGCACACCGACTGCATCCAGCAGATACAGCACCGTGCCGGCGAACGCCAGGTGACGGGTGTCGAACCCGTGATCGGCGTGTCGGGCGGCCCGATGCCGACAGGCGGCAACTTCACCTGCTGGAGCGCCACGCCGGACTATTGATGGAAGGAAACAACAGGATGATCTTGATCAGCTTCGACATTGACGGGACGCTGGAGGAAGGCGACCCGCCGGGAGTCCTGACCATGGACTTCGTTCGCGAAGTGAAAGGCCAGGGCTACCTCGTCGGAAGCTGTTCCGACCGACCCATCAGCGCCCAGCGCGCCATGTGGGAACGTCACGGCATCGAGGTGGACTTCACCGTATCGAAACACATGCTCGAAGACGTCAAGGCCGACTTCGAGGCCGAGGTGTACTACCACATCGGCGACCGCGAGGACCTGGACAAGCGTCCTGCGGAGAAAGCCGGCTTCGAGTTTCTCTGGCCGCACGAAGCCGCGGACAGGCCCTGGTCCGCGGGCACGTGACGCCTTATAGCGAAATGGATGCGGCGACCACTGCTCGCCGCCGCTCACGTCAGGCGATGCCGTCCATGAATCCCGCAAGTTCGATGTCCAGCGACGTGACGCCCCCGGCGTCGTGCGTGGACAGGCGCACCTCCACCCGGTTCCAGACGTTGAACCACTCGGGATGGTGATTCATCTGTTCGGCCTTGAGCGCGGCCCGGCTCATGAAACCGAACGCCGCGTTGAAGTCGTCGAACCCAAACGTCTTCTCGATCCCGTTGCCGGCATCGTCGAGCGCCCAACCGTCGAGTCCGGCGAGCGCGGATTGCAGCGCGTCGTCAGTCAGTCTTTCCGCCATCGATGTTCCTCCCTCATATGGGTCCGGTTGTGGTACGCGGCCTCAGGTGGCACCCGCGGTCAAGCCGCCTCGTCGAAACGCTTCGCCATCTGCTCCATGTAGAGATCGTTGAACTGTTCCGGGACCGAGTCGCGCACCCGGGGATCGCCGACCAACGCGTCCATCCATCCGGAAACCAGCGGGAAGTCCGCCATCAGTCCGCTTTCGATCATTGGCTCCACCATGCTGAAGCGCTGCAGGAACGGCGCATAGGCGGCGTCCACGAGGCACAGATCGGGTCCGCTGAAGAACGGGCCCTCTCCTCCATTGCGCTCGACCGAGATCGCATCCTCCAGCTTGCCCACATGCTGGCGCGCGACCTCCATCGCCTTTTCCCGCTTCTCCGGTTCCTTCACATAGACACCACCCAGGCCCGAAGCGAAGAGGGGCACGAAGTCGGTCCACGCGCGATGACGGGCGCGCTGGAAAGCGTCTTCCGGATGCAACCGCGGCGGGATCTTCTCGTCCAGGTACTCGGCTATCGCGTTCGACTCGAACAGGGGACGCCCATCCACCTGCAGCATCGGAACCTTCCCGTGAGGCGATAGCTCAAGAAACCAGTCCGGTTTATCGCGCAGGTTGATGTAGGTAACTTCAAAGTCGACGTTCTTGGCGCGCATGACGATCACGGCGCGCTGTACCCAGGGTCAGGTATAGGAACTTGCGAGATGGTATTCGGCCATGCGATGGATCTCCCCTTCCGATCCATCGACCATAGGTTTCGCCGCGGCTGCCGTCAAGCGTGGCGACAGCCGTTTGTGGCGACAGCCGTTGGAGTCGAAATTCGAACTGCCAAACAGCAACAGCCGTAAACTGGTCGCTCCCGCCAGGCAGAGGAACGCCGTCCATGAGCAGACAGATCGCATCCGACAGAACGATCACCGACTGGCCTGCCCTGGTAGACGGCCTCAACCGTTTCCTGCGGCTGCGTACCACGCCCATCGGCATGAAAATGTTCGAGTTGGTCGCGGAAATGGAGGCGGTCCCCCGCATCCGTCGCCCCAGCGCCATACACACCACCGACCAGATCGTGGGACAGGCGTGCCGCAACGGCTGGACCGTGGGGATCACCGCCGAGGACCTGGTCGGCGCGCAGTGCTCCACGGTCATCGGCCTGCATCCGCGCAACGACAAGTGGCTGTCCGGCGAACACATGGCCGGCGTCTGGTTCGAGACCGTCGAGGACTCCAGCCGTCACCAGCACCAGATGGACGTCGTGGACTACGGCAGGTACGAGGCGATGGCGGTGAGTCCGCTTGCGAACGGTCGTCTCGATCCGCCCGACATCGCCCTCATCTACGCAACGCCCGCCCAAATGATCATCTTCATCAACGGACTGCAGTGGACGGGCTTCAACAAGCTGAACTGGAGCTGCGTCGGCGAATCCGCCTGCGCGGACTCCTGGGGCCGGGCGCTCAGGACCGGCGAACCCAGCCTCTCCATCCCCTGCTTCGCCGAGCGGCGTTACGGCGGCGTGATGGAGGACGAACTGTTGATGGCGATTCCGCCCGGCTTCCTGCCCAAGGTTATTGACGGCCTCGACCACCTGTCCCGCAACGGTCTCCGTTATCCGATCGCGCCGTACGGCGTCAACAACGATGCGCGGGCGGGCATGGGTGTGAGCTACGGTTCGTAACGCACACCTGTGCGTCTGCCGTGCTTGATTGCACGGCGCGCGTCTGCACAATGGTGCCCGGAACACGTACCGGAGCGACTGATGGCGATAGAAGAAGGAAAAGCCGCACCCGAATTCACCCTTTCCGACACCGACGGCAACGAGGTGGCGTTGAAGGACCAGAGGGGCAAGCACGTCATCGTCTACTTCTATCCGAAAGACGACACTCCCGGCTGCACCAAGGAAGCATGCGGGTTCCGCGACCTGTGGGGCGAGATCGAGGACACCGGCGCGGTCGTGTTCGGCGTATCGCCCGACGGGGCGGCATCGCACCGCAAGTTCGTCGACAAGTACGAACTGCCGTTCACGCTCCTCTCCGATCCCGACCGGGGAATGATGGAGACTTACGGGGCTTACGGCGAAAAGATGATGTACGGCAGGAAGGTCATGGGCGTCATCCGTTCCACCGTGTGGATCGATCCCGAGGGCACGGTGGTCAGGCACTGGCGCCGCGTGCCAAGAGCGGCCGACCACCCGCAGAAGGTGCTTGAAGCGCTGCGGGGAAGCTGACGGTACTCCGCCGCCCGGGCGGACGAAACTCCGTCAGTCAAGTTAGAAGTGCGCCTGGCCTGACAGCAGGAACCGCATGATGCTGCCATGGCGATCGCTTTCCGTGCTCTCGCCGGAAAGCTCCAGGCGATGCGGCATTCCCGCAAAGGCGCTCGCCAGTTCATAGCTGACGCCCAGGCGTGCCTGGCGGTAGGCGTCGCGCGACAGGTCCAGTTCCCAGTACGGCATGATCGTGCCCGGCCCCCGCCGCATGTCGAAGCCATAGCTGATGCGGGTACCGAGACCCCAACCGCGATTCTCGCGGCGAAGCGCGCCAGCGAACGGGTGGCCCCGGTACCTGAAGATGTCCATGGCCTCGGCGGCGCCGCCCCACCTGGGCGTCAGCATCAGCCGGAATCCGGTTCTGCCATCCGGTCCGACGACAAGCGTCGCTTTCAGGCCCTCTTCCGAGTAACTTTCCGCGGAGTGCGTCACCAGCGTCCGTCCCTTGACCTCCAGGCCCACGGACGGGCCCCGGTAGCGGAAGCCGCCCGCCAGTTCCACGCCGCCGCCAGTCTCGCCGTCGCCACCGTCGAAGCGGCCGGCCACATCCAGGAAAGGCGACACCGGAATCCCGGCAAGGGCCATCGGCAGCGACACCTCTGCACCCAGCCGCACCCGCTGCACGTTCACGCTGAGACCCTCGATCGCCCGCGGACCTTCCTCCGTCTCCAGTTGCGCATACCCGGCATCGCCCCTGACGGCCAGGTCGAACCAGCCGACTCGCCCAAAGGAGTACCGCAATCCGCCGAGGCCCATGTGCATCGACAGGTCGCCGGGTTCGGCCGCCGCATCGCCTTCCCGCTCGGCGGTCGCTTCGCCGGTGCCGAGGCCGAGGATCGCCCATGCCTTCCCCCGGTTGCCGAGCGCCCACTGAACATACGGGTGGATCACGTCCAGTTCCGTCTCCAGGCGTCCCTTTCCGGCCGCGGCCCCGGCGAACTCGTAGGATGCTTCGGCGAGCGAGCGGGAGATGGTGGCGCCGGCAACCCATCCGTGTCCCCGCGCGTCGATGCCGAGGTAAGCCGACGCCAGAGAGCCGTCATAGATGCCGTCCTCCGGCGAGCCTTCGAAGGCGTGCCAATCCCCCGCGCCCCAAACCGCCCACGAATTGATCCTGTTGCCGAAACCGCCGAAGGGCATTTCGAACCAGCGGCCCCGAAGCAGCTGCGCGGGCGCATATCCCGTCGAACGCCGCAGGTACGGATCGTCAACACCCAGGTGCCCATGGCCGACCGGACTTCCCCAATGATGGGCGACATCGAACGCGGACCACTGAGGCCAGGCTGCGACCGCTGCCGAGGAAGGCGCCATTCCCAGCCCGCTCCAAATGTCCGGTGGATTCGACTCGGCCATCTCGAGTCGCGCGCCGATCGTGCTCTCGGCGCTCGCCATGAGGCCGCGCCCCACCGCCGCCATGGCACCTTCAAGCACCGCGGTCTCCGCGGCGCTGGTTTCCACCGTGACCCCGAAGAACAGGAAGATCGCGGCATCCGTCGCGGACACGGCGATCCTGGCCGCACCTTCCGACACGGAAGTGATTGTCAGCACGGTGCCAGACAATGCCGCCGTAGCGACCGTTTCGTCGTCGGACGACCACTCGAATCCCCCGACATACTGGACGCCCAGGCGCTCCAGTTCCCGCAGCAGGTCGAGGGTGTGGGATTGTCCGACCACGAGCGTCAGTGACAGCGGGAACAGCAGCAGTTCGGCGCTGACCTTGTGCGATGGCGATGCGGGCACGGCGTCGAAAGCTAGATCGACCGCGTTTCCGCCGACGTCGGTGATGCCGCCCGTCAACGAGTTGGCGGCGATGCTGATGCCGTCCGTATCGGTGTCGCCAGCCTCCACCGTGTACTCGAACCTCAACGCGGGGGTGCCGCTGCCCTCGGCGAACGTCGCTTCCCGCAACGCCGGGCCGATCGACAGTTCCAGCACCGGCGGCGCCCCGGTCACGTACACGGCCACATTGAACTCGACCTCGACCTCGATGACGTCGTCCGTCGTATACGAATCGTTCGATCCCGCGTCGGACGTGATGGCGACGCTCAGAATCCCCGGCACGACCCTGTCCACGCGCCCGTCCACCTTGTGAAAGGCGTCGGCAGCGAGACCGGCGAACGCGCGATCCACCGGGTTGCCCGCCGAGTCCTGGATGGCGCCGCCCTGCAGCGCGTTCGGACCAATGCTGATGCCGTCGTCGTCCCGGTCGTCCTCCCGCACGACATAGCGGAACGTCAGCGTGTCGGTCCCGCTGCCGCCGGCGAGCGTCGCCGAACGCAGGTTCTCGCCGATGGAAAGGACCAGCGTCGGGCCTCCCCCGTCCTCCGTGACGTGCACCTCCTCGCCGAAGTACACCTCGACACTGATCAGTTCGTCCGCGGCATAGGCGTCGACATCGGCCGGCGTCGAGACGACTGTGACTCGAACTATGGCGGCGCTGACGCCATCCACCTTGTGGTCGGCATCCGCCGACAGACCCGCGAACGTGCGAACCACCACGTTCCCCGCCACGTCCTCGATGGCGCCGCCCTGCAGCGCGTTCGGACCGATGCTGATGCCATCGTGGTCGAAGTCGTTCTCCTGCACCGCGTAGCCAAACGTCAGCGTGTCTGTCCCGCTGCCGTCGATGAGCGTCGCCCGGCGCAGGTCTTCGCCGATCGCAATGACGAAGAACAGGCCCGCGTCCTCCGTGACATGCACCTCCTCGCTGAAGAACACCTCGACACTGATCAATTCATCCACCCCGTAGGTGTCGCCGGCGTCCGGCGCCGAGACGATTGCGACCCGGACCAGGGCGGGGCTGATCCCATCCACCTTGTGGTCGGCATCGGCCGCAAGTGCCGCGATCGAGCGCTCCGCGACGTTGCCGGCGCCGTCCTCGATGCGGCCTCCCCGCAGGGCGCTGGCGCCGATGCTGATGCCGTCGTCGTCATGGTCGTCCGACTGCACCACGTAGCTAAACGCCAGCGTGTCGGTCCCGCTGCCGCCGGCGAGCGTCGCCGAGCGCTGGTTCTCGCCGATGGAAAGCACCAGCGTCAGCGCTCCCCCGTCTTCCGTGACATGCACCTCCCTGCCGAAGTCGGCCTCCATCCGGATCGTTTCCCCGAATCCATAGACTCCGTTGGCGTCCGGCGTCGAGATGATCGAGACCCGGACTACGGCGGAGCGCACACCATCCACCTTGTGGCCGGCATCGGCGGCAAGAGCCGCGAACCCGCGCTCCGCGACATTGCCAGCGCCGTCCTCGATGCGGCCTCCCCGCAAGGCGCTGGCGCCGATGCTGATGCCGTCGTCGTCGTGGTCGTCCGACTGCACCACGTAATGGAACACCAGCATGTCGGTCCCGCTGCCGCCGGCGAGCGTCGCCGAGCGCAGGTTCTCGCCGATGGAAAGTGTCAGCGTCAGCGCTCCCCCGTCTTCCGTGACGTGTACTTCCCTGCCGAAGTCGACCCCCACCCGGATCGCTTCGCCGAAGCCATAGACGCCGTCGGCGACCGGCGTCGAGGCGATCCGGACGCTCACCTCGGGCAGGCTGTCGCCATCGACCTTGTGCCGCCTGTCCGCGTCCAGGCCGCGATAGGTCCGGTCCACGGGATTCCCGGCGGCATCAATGATCGCGCCCCCCTGCAGGCAGTCGGGGCCGGGGCCGATGCTGATGCCGTCGTCGTCGTAGTCGTCGGCGGCCACCACGTAGCGGAACATGAGCTCGTCCGTGCCGCTGCCGCCGACGAAAGTCGCGTCGCGCTCGTGTTCGCCGATACGGAGCACCAAGACCAGTTCTCCCTTGACATGCACGACCTCGTCGAACTCGACCACCACCCGTACCTCGTCGCCCCACCCGTAGGTTCGGTCCGCCCCGGCGGTCGAGTCGAAGCGGACCCTTGTCAGCGATGGCCGAACGCCGTCCACCCTGTGCCTGCTATCGGCTTCGAGGCCGGCGAACGCGCGTCCCACCGGGTTTCCCGCCGAATCCTCGATGACGCCTCCCCGCAGGGCGTTGGGACCGATGCTGATACCGTCGTCGTCGTGGTCGTCGTCCTGTACCACGTAGCGGAAAGTCAGGGTGGGAGTGCCGCTGCCGTCGGCGAGCGTCGCCGCGCGCAGGTGTTCTCCGATGGCGAGCATCATCGACGGGTCGCCCGTGACATGCACATCCTCGCCGAAGTCGATCTGAACGCGGATCTCCTCGTTCAGGCCGTACTTCCCGCCAGAGTCCGGCCTTGAAACGATGCGAACCGGTCGAGGCGCGCTGGAACTCCCGTCCACGCTGTGAGCCGCATCGGCCGCTAGGCCCCCGAACGCGCGTTCCGCCTCGTTCCCCGCGAAATCCCTGATGACGCCCCCCCGCAAGGCGTCGGGACCGATGCTCACGCCGTCATCGTCCCGATCATCCGACCGCACGGCGTAGCGGAACGTCAGCGTATCGGTGCCGTCGCCGCCCACGAACGCAGCCTCCCGCGAGTGCTCGCCGATGGATAGCGTGAGCGACAGGCCGCGGGCCTCGGTGACGTACACCTTCTCGCCGAACTCGACCTCGACCCTGATCTCCTGGCTCAACCCGTAGGTCCCGCCCGCGCTCGGAGTGGAAACGATGCGAGCCGCCGTCGCAGACGGACTGACGCCGTCCACCTTGTGCTCCCGGGCATTGGCAAGCCCCGCCAACTCGCGATCCACCTCCTCACTTGACTCATTGTCCCGAATGGCCCCCCCCTCCCCGAGGGCATCGGAATCGATACTGATGCCGTCGTCGTCCTGGTCCCCGGCCTGGACCGTGTAGGCGAACGTCAGCCTGTTCGTCCCGCTGCCGTCATCCAGTCTCGCTTCGCGGGAGTGTTCGCCGATGGAGAGCATGAGCGAAACGGATCCTGAAACTTGCACCGTCCTGCCGAAGTCGACCTCGACCTTGATCGCGTCGTCTCGGGCGTAGATGCCGTGCTGCGGGGCCGAGACGATGCGAACCGCCGGCTGAGACGTCCTTTTGCCGTTCACCTTGTGGCCGGCCTGGGTCGGGAGGCTCGGCAACGTCTTGTCCACTCGCTCTCCGGTCGCGTTGTCGATATCGCTCCCCTGCAGTGCGCTGGCGGCGATGCTGATGCCGTTGCTGTCGCGGTCGGTCGACTGAACCGTGTAGCGGAACGTCAGCGTGTCGGTCCCGCTGCCGTCATCCAGTCTCGCTTCGCGGGAGTGTTCGCCGATGGTCAGGAACAGCTCCAATGAGGTGGGTGACGCGACATCCACGACCTCTCCGAAGTCGATCTCCACCCTGATCTCCTCGCCCGAGCCGTAGGTTCCGCCCGCGAGCGGGGTCGAGACGATGCGGACCTGCTTGCGGGGCGCAAGCCCGCCGTTCACCTTGTGCCCCCGGGCGGTCTCGATGCCCGCGAGCGCGACATCCGCAGGGTTGCCCGCGATGTCCATGATGCCATTGCCCCGCAACGCGTTGCGCGGAACACTGATGCCGTCGATATCCGAATCACCGGCCTCCACCGCATGGGTGAATGTCAGCGTGTCGGTCCCGTCGCCGCTCTCGTACGCCGCAGCCTCCGAGTCCTCGCCGATCGAGAGAGTCAGCGTCGGCGACCCGCGGACATCCACGTCCTCGTCGAATTCGACCTCGACCCTGATCTTCTCGTTGCGAGCATAGGTTCCCTCCCGGATCGGCGCCGAAACGATTCGAACCGCGGCCACGGACGGCGCGATGCCGTCCACCTTGTGATTCTCGTCGTCGCCCAACGCCCCCAGCGCCCGATCCACCGCGCCCCCCTGGGCGTCCTCGATGACGCCTCCCTGCAGGGCATTGCGGCCGATGCTGATGCCGTCGCCGTCCTCGTCGTTCGACCTCACCCTATAGACGAACGACAACTCGCGCGTCCCGCTGCCTCTTACGTACGCCGCGCCGCGCGAGCGCGCGCCGATGGTGACGAAAAGCGCGAGATCGCTCGCGTTCCCGACCCGCACCTCCTGGCCGAAGTCGACCACGACCATGATTTCATCGCCCAGAATGTAGATGCCGCCCGACTTGATCTCGGCCCGCGGTCTCGGTTCGGTGGCGCCGTCCACCTTGTGCCTGTCCCGCGCCGCGAGGGCCGGAAACGCGCGGTCCACCGCATTGCCCTTGGTGTCCTCGATGACGCCCCCGGTCAGCGCGTTCGCCCCGATGCTGATGCCGTCCGTGTCACGGTCGTCCGACCGCACAACGTAGCCGAACGTCAGCGTGCCGGTCCCGCTGCCGCCCTCGTACGCCGCGGCCCTCGAGTGTTCCCCGATGGAGAGGGACAGCGACGGACTCCCGGTGACGTGCACATGCTCGCCGAAGTCGACCGCGACCCTGATCTTCTCGTTCAGGCCGTAAGTCCCGTCCGCGATCGGCGTCGAGACGATCCTGAATGCCCGCGTCCCGGGATCCGTGTCATCGTCAACCTTGGTGCCGTCGACCCGGTGCTTGCCGTCGGCCGCGACGCCCGCGAACGTCCGATTCGCAGGGTTCCCCGCCGCGTCCTCGATGACGCCGCCGCGCAGGGCGCTCGGGCCGATGCTGATGCCGTCGTCGTCCTTGTCGTCCGACTGCACGACGTAGCGGAAAGTCAACATGCGGGTTCCGCTGCCGTCGGCGAACGCCGCCCGGCGCGAATTCGTGCCGATGGAGAGCACCAGCGCCAGCTCGCTGATCGATTCGTCCACATGCACGACTTCGTCAAAGGTCACCTCGACGAGAATGTCCTCGCCCAAACCGTACTTCGTTCCCTCGGGACTGGAAGTGATTTTCACGCCGTCCGTCGCGGCGATCATCGGGCTAACGCCATCCACCCGGTGCATGGCCTGGGCCGGAATGCCGTCGAACTTCCGCTCGGCCAATTCACCTACCGCATCGACAATCGTTGCTCCCTGGAGGGACACCTGTACGCATTCTTCTTCGTCCTCCTCGTCTTCGGGCGGGGTACAGGTCACACCCGGTCCGATCGCGATTCCGTCCGTGTCCTCGTCGCCGTACTGCACCGTGTAGCGGAACTTCAAATCTGTCGTACCGCTGCCTTCGATGAATGTGGCGCCGCGCGAGTGCTCGCCGATAGTCAGGTACAGAACGAGCTCCTCGGAAGTCTGGTCGACATGGACAACCTCGCTGAACGTCAACGTGACTTCGATGTCGTCGCCCACCGCGTACGTTTGTGGGTCGGACGTGATCGACACGTCGTCCACGGTTGCGGGTGTCTCCTGCGCGCGGGAAGGCGCCGCCGCGAACACGCAGACGACCAGCGCGACCATGAGGGCGCCCGCCAGACCCGCCCGCTCGAGCCCCGACCCGACCACGCATTCAGCGCATGGTCCGCTGCGGATTGTCATCCTTCCCCCACCCGCGCGAGAGGCGCGGAGCGAGGACAAATTCCTCAAAAAGCCATCGGGCGACGGGTCGAACAGGCCCGCCGCCAGCCTCCTTCCCCAAGGGACCGGCGAGCCTAGCACAGAAATACTTCAATTAGCGCAAGGCCTTGCGATAGTTATCCACAGCCTCGCGCCTTTCGCGCCCCTCCGCGACGTCGGGGTAGGCGCGCCTCAGAGGATTCGGGACATTCCAGGACTGCGCAGCGCCGGGATCATCAGCCGCCCCATCTGGCAGGTTGTGTGATCGCTCAAGCAAGGCGCGGCAACTGGCACAGGGCCAACGCCAGCGCGCATCTTCAGTGGCACAACGGGCCAAAGAACGAATCGCGGAGTCTCCTCCAAATGACCCAAACAGTCTGTCAAAACGGCCAAGGCATGCGTATTGACTACAGCGGCGAGCGGATCGGCCGATGGAACGCCGGAGATCGCCATCTGGTCGTCCATGACGCTCCCGGACGGGAAACGATCCTCCGTGAATACGGCTTCGCGCCGATTGCGCGACCGAAAGGGGGGGCGCTGGTGGAAATCAGGGGTGGAATGGACATCGACGGCCCACTCAACCATGATGCGCCGATGGCGAAGGGCTCCTTTCCGACGACAGGATCCTCCGAATCGCCGCCCATCCTCGGCGAGGACAAGCTTCGCCGAGTGGTCGATGCGGCGCTCGACGGCATGGTCGTGATCGATGCGGCGGGGACGGTTCTGCTCTACAACGCCGCGTGTGAACGGCTGTTCGGGTATGCTGCGGAGGAAGTACTCGGCAACAACGTCAACCTGCTCATGACGCCGCGAGACCGGCGGAACCACGACACGTACATCCGGAACTACCTTCGGACGGGCAAGGCGAGGGTTATCGGAAAAGGCCGCGACGTGACGGGGCGGCGCAAGGACGGTGCGACGTTTCCCATCCGCCTGTCGGTCGGCGAACTGCGCGACGATGCCGATGCCACGCTCTTCGTCGGTACGCTTCACGATCTCACGGAGACGCTGCAAACCCGCGCGCACATCGAGGAGTTGCAATCGGAACTGATGCAGGTCGCGCGGGCGAACACCGTCGGCGAGATGGGGTCGGCTCTGGCGCACGAACTGACACAACCGCTGTCCGCCGTTGTCGGATTCGTCGAAGCCAGCACGGCGCTGATCGACCGGGCTGGCGGCGAGATGCCGGCCAAGGTTCGCGAATACATGGACCAGGCTGTCGCCCAGTCCCTGCGGGCTGGCGACGTCATCCGGCTGCTGCGCGAGTTCACGGCCAGAGGAGACACCGAGCGATCCGTCAAGGACATCAACATCGTCATCGCAGAGACTTGCCGGATGGCGACATTGGGAACGGCCGCCGACGGAATCGAGTTGGAGCTGAACCTCGCCGCCGACCTTCCGCCGGTCCTGATCGACCATGTTCAGATCCAGCAGGTCGTACTAAACCTGGTCCGCAACAGCATCGACGCCCTGGGCGATCGCGAAACGCCCGCGATCACCGTCGAGACGGTGCTTGGCCGGGAGGCGGTCGAAGTGGTCGTCGGCGACAATGGGCCGGGGTTGTCCGCGGAAGTCCGGGAGCGGGTGTTCGAGCCGTTCGTTTCGACCAAACCGGACGGCATCGGCATCGGGCTGAGCATCTGCCGGACGATCATCGAGGCGCACGGGGGCATGATTGCATTCGATGCCGGCACGGCTTGCGGAACGGCGTGCCGCTTTTCGGTTCCGGTCTTCGACAAATCGGTTCGATGAGATGTCAGGCGAACTGATATTCCTGGTCGACGACGACGATGCCGTGCGCGCGGCGCTTCACGCGCTCCTGGAGACGGCAGGCTATCGGACAGTCCAGTTCGAGTCCGGCGCCGAGTTCCTCGAATGCCCGGACCTGGGCCGTGGGGCGTGCGTCCTGCTTGACGTAAAGATGCCGGGGCCGGACGGGCTGGAAGTTCAGCGGCGCCTGAACGATCGCGGCGAGACGCTGCCCGTGGTCATTCTCACCGGCCACGGCGACATCGCCATGGCGGTGCAGGCGATTCGCGCCGGAGCGGTCGATTTCCTGGAGAAGCCGGCAAGCCGCGACCGGTTGCTGAAGAGCGTAGCGCGGGCCGTCGACATCGACCGCAGCGTCCGGCAGGACCGGCGCGAGCGGTCCGAGATCGGGGCCCGGCTGCGGGAACTGACGAAGCGCGAACGGCAGGTGCTCGAACGGCTCGTGCTGGGAAGGACCAACAAGTTCGTCGCGCGCGAGCTGGGAGTCAGCCCCCGCACGATCGAGGTGTACCGCCGGAACGTCATGATGAAGATGGGCGCGGAGAGCCTTTCCCACCTGGTGCGCATGACGCTCGTGGCCGGGATTGATCCGGTCGGCAACGCCGGCGGTTGAGACGCGGCCCGACGCAGGACCTGCGGCGTCCCGGCCCGTAGGGCCGGGCTTGCGTCGTTTTCTCCAGAGTCGGCCGCTCCGGCCGCGTTCCGAATCCGTACTTGTACTTAGGGAAGGGACCGAAAAGACAGCAGGTCCGGGGCGCGCCTATGATTCGGTGCTGTGAGTCAACGACAGGCGGAGATAGTGGAATGGCGCCGAGAATTTCACAATGCGAGACCGTCCGCATCGGGTCACAAAGCGTCCGATCACAACAAGTGAACGGGAGTTCAGCCTGCACTGCGGAAGTGGCTCCGCCATGCGTCCCGGGTCGCGGATCGCCGGTTCCCGGCTGGTTGGACGCCGGAGTGCGCGGGACGGAATCGGAGACGACCCGGAGGCGACCCGGGGGCGCGGACCTGGGTCGCATGGCGCTGCTCCTGTTGGCTGCCATGTGTGCTGTTGCCGTTGCCTGTACAGCCACTCGGGCCGACGAAGAGCGTCGCACCTTCCTCGCCGTCGCCCTCCCCCAGCCAGACAGCCGCGCGACCTGGGCCGAGGAACGCGAAGCCTTTGCCGCGCGCCTGGCGCAAGCGTTCCATGTCGAGCCGTCCGTCGCGGACGAGTTCGCGGCATGGATTCTCGAATCGTCGACGCGCCAGGCGCTGCCACCCGAACTTCTGGCCAGCCTCGTCATGACGGAGAGTTCGTTCCGCAAGGATGTCCGCTCGGCAATGGGCGCAGTCGGTCCCGGCCAGGTTCGCCCCGACCTGTGGGGAGCCTGGTGCGGCGTGAACCTCGCCGAGCCCGAAGAGAACATCGACTGCGCCGCCCGAATCCTTGCGCACTACGTCGAGGTCTGCGCGCACAGAACGACGGAGGCCGAGGCATGCGCGTTGCGTTCGTACAACGTCGGGTACCGCAACCGCAACAACCGGTACTTCGTCGCCGCCGCCGACCGCTATCTCGCCAAGATACAGCGGTATCTCGCCGACTTTCGAAGCACCTGAGCGGCAACGGCCTCATGCTGGTTCCGACTGCGTCGCGCATGCGAGCGGAACGCCTCTTCCATGTGCGGATGACGCTCCTGGCCGGAATCGCTCAGTTCAGGCGACACCCCCAGTGGCACGCGGTTCAGTGAGGACTTTGCGGTTTTCCGACATCGTGCAAAGGGGATGCAGCCGGTATTTTTTGCAGCCTCGCGCGGCCAAGAGCTCACGCGCCAATCCGTACTTGTACGTAGGGAAGGGACCGGAAAGACAGCATGCCGACCACAAGCCTATAGTGGACCAGCAAGTCAACGACAGGCGGAGGTAGTGGCATAGCCCAGTACCAGGCCAAGCGGAACGGGTCACGAAGCGACCGGTCCAGGCGAGCGAACGGGGTTTCATCCTGCACAACGGAGTGCACCCCGTGCAACGTTCCGAATCGCGGGTCGAGTTCGCCCAGGCAGTTGCAGAGAATCCGCATGGCAGGCACCGCCTCGGTCGCGCACGAGGCACCGGCCCCCGACTGGCTGGACTGGCAATTGCTCGACGCTTGCCGACGCGACTTCCCGGTCTGCGAGAGGCCTTTCGAGGAGATTGCGCGCCGCGTCGATAGCCGGACGGACGAGGTGCTCCGGCGTTTCGAGGCGCTTGAGCGGTGCGGCGTGGTGAACTGGATCGGTCCTGTGACCGCGACGGAACCCGTCGGTGCGATCACCCTGGTGGCGATGGCGGTCCCGAAGGCGCGGCTCCGTTCGATCAGGGAAGCGGTGATCCGCTATCGAGGTGTCGACCACATTTGCGAGCGCGAGCACGAGTTCAACCTCTGGTTTGCGCTGGCGGCTCCGAACGCGGGGAATCTCTACGACGCCGTCGCCGACATTCGCCGGCGCACGGGCGTCGAGGTTCTCGACCTGCGCCTCGAGCGGGACTATCGGGGAGATGTCGAACTCAGAACACCTCGCCAGACATCGCCCGGGATCTGTTGTGCTGCAACGGAAACGGCACCGGGACGGTACCCGCCCCTCGATGCGTCCGACAGTCGTCTCCTGGCGACCATCCAGGAAGGGTTGCCGCTTGTCGAGCGCCCCTACGCGGCGGCGGCGAAACGGGCCGGCATCTCCGAGGCGCAGGCCATTGAGCGGCTGACGTGTCTGCTGGACGAAGGCTTGATCGCGAGCATGGGAGTGGCCGCGCACCATGGCTCGCCCGGTTTTGGAGCAGACGCGCTGGTGGTATTCGACGTCTCGCGCCATGCGGTGGACATGGTCGGCGAACGGCTTGCCGAGGCCGCGTGGGTCGAGCAGTGCCATCGGTGCATCCCCCGTGCCCCGATCTGGCCGTACAACCTGTACTGCACACTACATGATCGGGACCTGGCCAGGTTGATCTGCTGGGTGGACGATGAATTCTGCGGAACGATCCGCTGTCCGCGGCGCGCAGTGCTGCCTTCCCGCAACTGTTACAGCGCCTGCGAAGAGCACTGACACCCGCGTCGAGGACCGTCGACCGGGCGACAGGGTAGCGAAGGCAAGATGTTGCGAACCCAGTTGTGGAAAAGCACCGTGGTGACGGTGGCGTCTTCGTCGGCCACACGGACGAACGGATACGCAAGGGACTTCAGAACCTTGCGAGAACCGGGAAGGTCAAGCACAACGGTATGCGGAGTCGCGCATCGCACGTGGGGTCGATACAGGCCGGAGAAGCGACCGTACCATCGGGGCCGTTCGGAATAGTGATGGGAAGCCCGGTCGAGGGCAACGGTGGCAAAACAAGATTTGCAGGCGGATGTGAGCTTCCCTACGATGACGTTATTCCGGCGCCTCCCGGATTCAACAAGATGGTTGTGCATGGGACAAGAACCACTGGGGTGTGTCGGATCGGTCTCACATTGGAAACGAAGAACGATCCTGACGGTTTCGAACGGCTCAAGGGTGTGTTGGTCACCAAATATGGTGAACCATGGTCGGAAGAACAGAATCCTGTCTTCAATTCATCCCAGTGGGAGGTGAATCCAAGCGGGCACAACGGAATCGGGGGTATTCTGCCACTTCAAATCGGCGTAGACGCGAGTCTCTCCCGTAGTGTGTCACATTTGCGGGCGGGTCACCGGACTGCCAATGTGAGAAATTTCCGGAGGGAGTCGGACGGGTGAAATTCGGAATCTTCTACGAACACCAGTTGCCGCGGGACTGGCAGGAAGACAGCGAGCATCGGCTGTTCAAGGACTCACTCACCCAGATCGAACTGGCCGACCGGCTGGGGTTCGACTACGCCTGGGAAGTCGAGCATCACTTCCTCGAGGAGTACTCGCACTCGTCCGCGCCCGAGGTCTTTCTCGCGGCCGCCAGCCAGCGCACCCGGAACATCCGGCTCGGCCACGGGATCGTGCAGCTCACCACCAACCATCCCGCACGCGTGGCGGAGCGAGTGGCGACGCTGGACCTGATCTCGGACGGGCGCGTCGAACTCGGGCTCGGCGAAGGCGCCTCGGTCACAGAACTACACCCTTTCAACCTGCGATTTCGCGACAAGCGCCTCATCTGGGAGGACGCCGTGCGCTGCACCCTGCCGATGTTCTGGAACCACGGCTGGGAGTACGAGGGCGAGTTCTTTCACTTCCCGCACCGCGCGGTGGTGCCGAAACCGCTGCAGAAGCCGCACCCGCCGCTATGGGTCGCCTGCTCGCAACTCGACACCATCCGCTATGCCGCGCACCGGGGCATGGGATGCCTCTGCTTCAAGTTCGTAAGTCTCGACGCGGCCAAGGCCTGGGTGCACGCCTACTACAACACCTACGTGCACGACCAGGAGAAACTCTGCGAATACCAGGCCAACCCCAACATCGCGGTCGTCTCCGGCTTCATGTGCGCCGAAACAGACGAGGAGGCCTGGGAAAAGGCGGACGGCTGGACGTTCTTTCAGTTCGCCCTGCAGCTCTATAACAAGGAAGGTCCGTTCGAGCCGGGCGGCGTCAATTTCTGGGAACGCTACCAGGGGTGGAAAAAGACACCCGCGGGGCAGAAACGGTCGGGCAGCGAACTCATCGGCTCGCCGGAGACCATCGCCGAGCGCCTGCGCGAACTGGAAAAGGCACACGTCGACCAGGTCATCCTGCTCAACCAGGCGGGCAAGAATTCACATGAAGATATATGTGCAAGTCTTCAACTTTTCGCGGAAAAAGTAATGCCACAGTTCCAGGGGCGCCATTCTGAACAGGAGGCCTGGAAGACTGCGGTACTGAACCGCGAGATCCAGCTTGAGGAGATCGATACCGAGCCGTTCAACTTCGCCGCGCGCCTCAAGCCGACCAAGCCGCCGAGCCGGGAGGGCCGCGACCTGGTCGGCGGCGTCAGCGGCCGTCCGGCGGCGCGGGCGATCCGGAACTAGGGCGAGAGCTTCGTCAAGCTGCGGATGCCGACCGTTCGTCAGCATTCGGACAGTCCAGATTCACACCGTCCATGACTGTTCCTGGTTGACCCAGGTCCCGCGCGCGCACCACCGCACCACGGCCGAAGCGGGCAACCACGTCGTCCACGGTCGTCTCCAGGCTACGGCGCTGGGCGTCTTCGTACAGGTCGAGCTGTCGTGGCCCCGTTCTCCAGTCGAGGTCGAATACCGCCATGCCGACGAGTCGAAACGGCCCTGGATGATCGAATTCATTCAGCAGCCTTCTACCGACCGCGAAGAACTCGGATGCGAGATCGACTCGTTTGTCGAGCGTCCGCTGGCGCGTCAACAACTCGAAACGGCTGGTCTTCAGCACCACGCGCACGCCGCCGGCGACATAGCGCTTGGACCTGGCGCGCCGGGCGATGCGGTCCGCCGCGCGGCGCAGGTGTAGTTCCATGTCCTCCCGCCGTGAGACGTCCGCCCTTAGGGTCCGCGTCGAGCCAATGCTCTTGGCCGTCCTCGCCCGTTCGACCGAACGCGAATCCGACCCGTGCGCCAGATCGTGGATGCGCCCACCCACACTGCCGAACTGCTGGCGGAGCAGGCGAATGTCGGTGCTTGCGATGTCGCCGATGACCCTGTAGCCGAGTGCCTCGAGGCGCGGCGCCGTCTTCTTTCCCACGCCCCAGAGTTTCGTCATGCGTCCATGTCCGCGTGCGCGACGATTGCCGGCCACCTCTGCACAAGACGGACAATACTGTATGTACCCACAGCACATCAAAACCTGCGGGAGCCAGGATGGATGCCGGGCCGGTCAGTTCAGCCGGTCGGTCCCCGCACCTACGAGAGCGGCTGCCAACGCCGCAGGTTCGTTCGGGACAATACCGAGGGGTTCACCGCGCTGCGGGGCCAAAGACCCTGCAATACCATTGCCAGCTCCCTGCCGAGCCGGCGGCGCGACTCGGGCCCCATGCGGGCCGACGCCGAGGCCATGTGCGGCGTACAGGCCACGTTGTCCATGTGCAGCAAGGGGTTGCTGGTCGAAACCGGCTCCTGCTCGAATACGTCCAGCGCCGCGCCGGCGATCGCCTTCGATTCGAGCGCGCGGATCAACGCTTCTTCGTCCACCGTCTTGCCACGTCCGTTGTTGATGAAGAGCGCCGAAGTCTTCATGCGCGCGAAATGCTCGTCCGACAGCATATGGTGGGTCTGGGCGTTGAGCGGGGCGTGCATGGACACGAAGTCGGACCGCTCCAGGAGTTCGAACAGGCTTGTTATCGGCTCCACGTTGGCCTTCGTCATCTCCAGCTCTCCAACGAAGGGGTCGTAGGCGATGACGCGCAATCCGAATACATGGCAGCGCCGAGCTACCGCCCTGGCGACATTGCCGAACGAAATCAGGCCAATCGTGCAGCCCCACATTCTCGGAATGTCGTCGTGGTATGGCCGCCCCTCGCGCCAGCGCCCGTCCCTGGTCATCTGGTGCATCAGCAGGAGGCGCCGGTGGGCTGCCAGCAACAGCATTATTGTGTGGTCGGCAACCTCGTCGATGAAAACATCGGGGACGTTGGTGACCACGATGTCGTGGTCGGTGGCCGCATTGACGTCGACGGTGTCGGCTCCGACACTGCCCAGCCCGATGACGACGCACTTGTTCAGGTTGGAGATGATGTGGCGATTCAGGTAGCGGCCTCGAGCGATCAGCGCGTCGGCATCGTCCCTGACGGCCTCGATGAACTCGTCGTCGCTCTGGGCCGGCACTTCGACGATCTCGGCGCCGATCGGGTCGAGCGCGTCCCGTTCCAAGGTGAATCGAGACTCCGCCCCGTCGTGCGCGGGGCCGGCCTGCCCCTGGACCATTACCGTGTAGTTGCGGTCAGCCATGTTTCTTGCTCGTCCTCAAAGGGTATGCGGGTGGGACCGGATTCCGTACTGCAATGCCGGTTGCGTCAAAGCGTACTGCGACACGACCGGACAAAGCCAGCCCGACGGTCAGGCGGTATTGGGTCAGTCTGAAACATCAGATTTCGCGGCACGCTTCTTGTATGGGCCGCAAGAACGTGCGTCATTTTGATTTTGTGCCAGCGTCCCTCGACTTTTCCCCGTCGATGGACCAAAGAACCATGGTCGGCAGCGCGCCGACCAGAAACCCAGATCCGCGAGCCACCGGTCCTAGCGGTCGAATACTCCGCTAAACCCCTTGCACACCGCCCGCAATACGCAGGCCGTCGCCAGCAGAGCGCATGCCTCGCTGCATAGTGCCAATGCCCCGCTCCAAAGTCTCGAGGCGAGCGTTCACGGGCTTCAGCTTCTCGTCCAACGCGCCGTCCACGATGTTGCTTACCAGTTCGATCAGGCCGGGGTTGTTGACTACCGCCGCCGCCGTAGCACTCGCTATGGCCTGAACGTCAGTTTCGGTCAGCGTCCGATTCCGACCGTCGAAATCTATAGCCATTTGTCGTTGTCCAGCCTCTCGATTCCGCACCCTCGTCCGCGGACGGGGCCATGGCCTCGCCATATACGGCGCTCGGCCTATGTGTCAAGGACCAGGCCCGCAAGTCAATGATATCACTCGTTGTATTGGCTTTGTATGTACTCTCTGGCTGCATTCCGTGCGAGATTTCTACCATGCCCATTAGATTCCAAACTGACCCACTACAGGTCAGGCACCGACCGGCAACGGCCCCGACTGCTTGATCTCGGAGAGGCTGAAGCTCGACTCCAGATTCGACACGCCCGGATACCCCAGCATGTCGCGCATGACGAGCTCCGAGAAATGGTCCATGTCGCGCGCGACGACCTTCATCAGGTAGTCGTGGGTACCGCTCATGGCGTGGCATTCGACGATGTGGGGTTCGTCCTGCACGCGCCGGTGAAAGTCGGTGCGCCGCTCGAGGCCCTTCTCCAGGGTGAGATGCACATAGGCCGTGACCGTCAGACCGAGTGCGCGCTGATCCACCCTGGCCGCGTAGCCCCGGATCACGCCATCGCGCTCCAGGTTCTTGACCCGGCGAAAACACGGCGACTCCGACAGCCCCACCCGGTCGGCCAACTCGATGTTGGGCAGGCGCCCCTGCCGTTGCAATTCCGTCAGAATCTGTCTCTCGGCTCGATCCAGCGCCATTGGAAGATTTACTCAAATGACGTTCCTAAAGAGCAAGAATACACCTGATTACCTCAAATGACGGACGAAATAGGAGAATTTTTGCCTGCCGCATACTCTACGATCAGAGCCATGGCCACGAATCGAAATACCGTCATGGACGCACATGAACGCGCTGGAACGGTCGACAACCCGATGGGAGGCGACGGCTTCGAGTTCATTGAGTTCTCCGCCCCGGAGGCCGGAGTCCTCGAACCGGTTTTCAGGATGCTTGGATTCGAACGGGTCGCCCTGCATCGGTCCAAGGCCGTGGAGCTATGGCGACAGGGAGGCATCAACTTCGTCATCAACTACGAGCCGAAGAGCGCCGCCTGGTACTTCGCGCGGGAACACGGCCCCTGCGCCTGCGGCCTCGCCTTCCGCGTTCGGGATGCACGCTGCGCGTACGCCCGCGCGCTGCGGCTCGGGGCCGAGCCCATCGACAACCCATGCGGCCCCATGGAACTGCGTTTGCCCAGCATCCGGAACATCGGGGGCGCGGCCCTGTATCTGATAGACCGGTGGGAGGATGGAAGCAGCATCTACGACATCGATTTCTCGTTCCTGCCAGACGCCGACCGGCACCCTCCGGGCGTCGGCCTGGAGGTGATCGACCATCTAACGCACAACGTCTACCGGGGCCGCATGGACCATTGGGCCAACTACTACGAGAGGCTCTTCAATTTCCGCGAGATACGACGATTCCAAATCCAGGGCCAGGAAACCGGCCTGGTGTCCCGGGCCATGGCCGCGCCGGACGGCAAGGTCCGTATCCCGCTCAACGAGGAAGCGGTCGCGCTGGCGAGGTCGCATCGCAGCGGCCAGATCGAGGAGTTCCTGATTCGCCACAACGGCGAAGGCATCCAGCACATCGCCCTTGGTTGCGACGATTTGTTGACGACCTGCGACCGGCTTCACAAACGGGGATTGCCGTTCATGGACCCGCCGCCTCACACCTACTACCAGGCCCTGGACCAGCGGCTGCCGGGGCATGGGGAACCGGTGGCGGAACTCGCGCAACGCGGGATTCTGCTGGATGGCTCCACGGATGACGGACCGCGGCTGCTGCTGCAGATCTTCTCGGCCGACCTGATCGGGCCCACGTTCTTCGAGTTCATCCAGCGCAAGCGCGACGACGGCTTCGGCGAGGGCAATTTCCAGGCGCTGTTCGAGGCGATCGAAAGGGACCAGCTTCGTCGGGAGGACACCGCACAAGCGCCCGCAGCCCACCTGGCAAACGGGCCCACCGTGAAGGAATCCGCATGAACCTGAAACGCATCCACCATGTCGCCTACCGCTGCAACGACGCCAAGGAAACCGTCGACTTCTACCGCGGCGTGCTGGGAATGGAATTCCAGCTCGCCTTTGCCGAGGACACGGTGCCTTCCACGAAGGCGCCGGACCCGTACATGCACGTCTTCCTCGACGCCGGCATGGGCAACGTGCTCGCCTTTTTCGAACTGCCGAGCGCGCCGCCCATGGGAAAGGACCCCAACACGCCGGCCTGGGTGCAGCACATCGCCTTCGAGGTCGCCGACGCGGACGCACTCGCCGATGCGAGGCAACGTGTCCAGGCCGCCGGCATCGATGTCATCGGTCCCGTCGACCACGGCCTGTTCGACTCGATCTATTTCTTCGACCCGAACGGCCATCGCCTGGAGATCGCCGCCAACAAGGGAAGCGACGAGGACCGGGCGCGGGCGCACGCCGTTGCCGAAGACATGCTGGAAGAGTGGACACGTACCAAGCGCGCCCCGAAACATGCCCGTTGGCTGCATGCGCCGACCGGCGAAGGGCAGCCTGATCCCAACCACGCGGCGAAGGCCAACGCAGACGCATAAGGGTCCTCCCGACCGCCCGCAGTGGCCAACCCGGTCACTGTGACGATTAGTCCAGGCTGGCCCCGGTCTGTTCCACCACCAGGTCCACAACCGTCCGCAACGCTTCCTGCTGGCTGTCCCCTTCGAGGAGCCGCAGGCGGTAGAGGTCTATCTGCTCGTCCGCGCTGGCGCCCTTGCGCACGATTTCGAGGCAGTGACGGAGTTCGGCCTCGCAATCGAGTGCCCGGGCATCGTCATTAAGCGTCTCGACCAGCGCATCGAACTCTTCCGCGATATCGATCCGGCCACCCCGGCGGGTATCCCCCAGGAAGGCCAGCATGCCGAAGCGCTGCGCGAGCCACTTGTTCTCAACGATGATCTCCGTCGGCGGTTCGGCCGGCAGGACATCGTCACGGTCGAGGCGCAGCAGCATCCGGATCAGGCAGGCGTACACGGCGGCGATGCACAGCGCGTCCTCGATCCGCGGACAGACGTCGCAGATTCGCATTTCCACCGTGGGATAAGCCTTCGACGGACGGATGTCCCACCAGAGTTCGCTGCCGTCGCCGATGAATTCCATGCGCTGGTATTCGCCCACAAGCGCATCGAACTCGGCGCGGGAATAGAGCGGTCCGGGAATGCTCGTGCGGGGCATGGCTTCGAAAAGGTTGAGCCGTCCGCATTTGAACCCCGACTCCCGGCCCTCGTTGAACGGCGACGAACCGGATAGCGCGTTCAGCAGGGGCAGATAGCGCCGCAACGCCGTCATGACGCGGATGCGGCTATCCGGGTCGCCGAATCCGGCATGCACGTGCATGCCGTTCACCACCAGCCGCCGGACCGTGTCCTGAAAGGTGACGGCGAAGTCCTCGTAGCGCTGGCTGGCCGTCGGCAACTGCGACTGCCAGGCCGCGAACGGGTGCGTCGATGCCGCCATGACCTCGGCGCCGCAGCTCCGCGCCGCTTCGGTCACCACCTGCCGCGTTCCCTTGAGCGCGTCCCGCAACGCCGCCACCGAGTCGCACACTTCCGTGTTGGTTTCGATCTGGGCACGGAGAAACTCGTGCACGACCTTTTGCGGGCCGGCGTGGGAAGAAGCCGCTTCAAGGATGCGCGGGTCGGGGTCGGCCAGCAAATCCCCCGAAGCGGGATCGACCAGGAAGAACTCCTCCTCGATACCCAGCGTGATCGTCAGGTCGTCGTCGCGATTGGATAGGCTCATGATCAGGCGTCGCATGGAAGTCGGTGTTGTTGCGGGCAACCGCAAGGGGGCGGTGCGCATCATACATCGGTTGCGCCGGGCCGGCGTCCGACCCGCGGTGGTCGCGCGACGCACTGAAATGTCCATGTTCCCGATAGCAATCGACGGCGCGTGTTGGTAAAAACCCCCATCTGTCAATCCAGCGCTCGGCCCAAGGGAGGCAAGCAGACATGAAGATCGGCATCTATGGCGGCAACGTCAGGCGCAACGCGGCACTCACCAGCCTCGTCGACGAGGTCGTTCGATTCGAGGACGCGGGGTTCAGCAGTTACTGGATGCCCCAGGTGGGAACCTTCGACGCGCTGACGATGATCGCCCTGGCCGGTCAACAGACAAGCTCGATAGAGCTCGGCACGGCCGTGGTGCCGACGTATCCCCGCCACCCCAATGCCCTCGCCCAGCAGGCAGCCACGGTCAACGCGCTGACCGGCGGCCGCCTGGTGCTGGGTATCGGACCCTCCCACGCGCCGGGCATCGAAGCGCTCGGATTGCAATACAGGAGCCCGGCGCGGCACATCCGCGAATACGTGACAATCCTGCGGTCTCTGACCGCCGAGGGCAGCGTCGACTTCGAAGGCAGCATGTATCGCATCAAGACCGGCTTCGCCTGCCCCGACGCCCAACCGTTCCCCATCGTCGTCTCCGCGCTTGCCCCCCTGATGCTGCAGGCGGCCGGCGAAGTGGCCGACGGCACGGTGACCTGGATGGTGGGCAGGAACACCATCGCCAGTCACACCGCGCCCCGGATCACGGAAGCAGCAGCCGCCGCTGGCCGTCCCGACCCCAGAATCATCGTCGGGCTGCCGGTCTGCGTGCATGACGACCGCGAACAGGCGACGGTGCGGGCCCAGCAGATCTTCGCCGGCTACGGCAACCTGCCGAACTACCGGCGCCAGCTCGACGCGGAAGGCCTCGAACAGGCGGGGCAGATGGCCGTGGTCGGCAACGAGGACCAGGTGTCCGAATCCCTGGCCGCCTACTTCGACGCGGGCGCCACGGAAGTCATCGCCAGCGTGTACCCATCCGGTGATGACAGCCGGGGTTCATTCGCGCGCACCCACGCATTGCTGAGGCGCCTGTTGAAGTAGACCAGCCACATCCCCTTCTATCTGGCAAAACGCCTCGGGAAGTCGCTTTGGAGTCTCCGGAAGGCTCGGCGCTCGTCATTCGAATGATTGGTCAAGCGGAGGCGGGCGTCGCCATCTGACGATCCACAAACCCGCCCGATCGCTGCGTACCGCATCGGCGACCCCGCTGGCCGGTTTCCCGTGTACAGCGGAGCTGGTGCCGCAGTCTATCCGGGACGCTGGAACGCGGCAGGACAGCGGGTAATCTACGCTTCGGAGCACTATTCAACTGCTTTGGTCGAGAAGCTTGTCTACACGCTACGCCTTCCGCCAAACCAGCACTTCGTCCAGACAACATACCTGAGTCGGTTTCGTGGCACGAGTGGACGGACGAAGACTTGCCAATCGGCTGGGATACCGATGATCCCGCAATTGCTCGCGCCATTGGAGCGGATTGGCTCCGCACCAGTAGCTCTGGTGCCCAGCTCCGTAGCGCCTCTTGAGCGTAACGTCCTGATCAATCCGGCCCACCCGGAAGCGTCCCTCCTCGTCGTTGGGCCCGAAACGCCCGTACCTTGGGACCATCGTCTATTCCCGCAGTCGTAGCGAAAGCCTCTACGATCATCGACGGCTCAGGTGCCCGACACGAGTCCGTCGGCTACCTGTGCTGTGGCCCGTGAGCCAACCGGCAACCGAACAAGCATCCGAACGAACAAGAAAACAGCTCGCGGCAGTATTCGGGGAACGTGTACGGGCCAAGGGTCTTGGAGGCTGGAGACGGAATCGAACCGACGTAGACGGATTTGCAGTCCGCTGCATAACCACTCTGCCATCCAGCCGTGCCGAGCGCGGGCGCGGCGATACTAACACGCGGCCCTGCGATTCAGGCCGTCGGGTCGTGCTTCAGGCCGTCGAGCAAGGTTGGCCACGCGGCGCGCAGGTAGGAGACCATCGACCAGAGCGTCATCATTGCCGCTGCGTACAGCAGGATGTACCCGATGATGACCCAGGGGCGTCCCAGCATCGGCGGGTTGGCGAGCAGGATAACGATCGACAGCATCTGCAGGGCCGTCTTGAGCTTGCCTATCCAGGTGGCGGCGACCAGCCCGCGGCGATTGACTTCCGACATCCATTCGCGGAGCGCCGAGATCACTATCTCCCTGCCGATGATGACGACGCCGGGAATGGTCAGCCACAGGTTGGCATGGCTGCCGATCAGCAATACCAGCGCCGTGACGACGATGAGCTTGTCCGCAACCGGGTCGAGGAACGCACCGAAAGGCGTCGTCTGGTCCAGCCGCCTGGCCAGGTAGCCGTCCAGCCAGTCCGTGAAGGCGGCGGCCGCGAACAACAGCGCGGCCAGCCAGTGGCCGGTGTCGGCGAACACGTACACCATCGCGAAGATTGGAATGAGGGCGATCCGCGCGCCCGTCACGATGTTCGGCAGGTTGATTTCCATGGGTCGCACATTCTACCGGCCCGCGCGCCTGAACGGGCGAATCTGCGGCGTGAAACCGAAAGAATGTGTCGCCCCCTCTACGGGTGCGCGATGTCCCGCCTTCCCCTATCCAGCGTGCAGCGCCGCGTAGACATTCTGCGCCAGCCGCCGACTGATTCCGGGGACCTTCGCGATTTCCTCCTCGCTTGCGCCCTTCACGGAGGCGACCGAGCCGAAGTGCGCGAGCAGTTCGCGCTTGCGCTTCGCTCCCACGCCGGGGATGCCGTCCAGCTCGGACCTGCGCTGGCGCTTTTGCCGGCGGCCGCGATGCCCTGTGATGGCGAATCGATGCGCCTCGTCGCGGATGTGACGCAGGAGATGAAACGCGCCCCCGCTCGGCGGCAAAGTCAGCACTCCCTCCCCCACCGCAAACACGCGCTCGAGCCCCGGCTTGCGGGATCGCCCCTTGGCGATGGCGAGCAGGCGCACGCCGTCGATCTGCAGTTCCTCAAGCACCCGCGCGGCGCGGTTGAGTTGGCCGATGCCTCCATCGATGATCAGAACGTCGGGAAACACCGCTTCGTCATGCCGACCCGCGGCACTCTCCTTCGCGCTCCCCCGTCCGGAGCCCCGTCGATAGCGCCGCCGCAGGGCCTGCTCCATCGCGGCGAAGTCATCCCCGGAGACGACACCCTCGATGTTGAAGCGGCGGTAGTCCGACTTGAGGGGACCGCTGGTGTCGAACACCACGCAGGACGCCACCGTCTCGTTTCCCCCGGTGTGGCTGATGTCGAAGCACTCGAGCCGTTGCGGCAGGTCCTCCATGCCGAGCGCTTCCTGCAGGTCGACGAAGCGGGCGAAGACGTTTCTCCGGTCGGCAAGATAGGCGCCGAGCGAAAGCGATGCGTTCTCCCTTGCCATCTCGACCCAGCGCGCCCGTTGCCCGCGGACGCGAACCGAGAGTTCCACCCTGCGTCCTGCGCGCGCCGCCAACGCGTCCCGCAGGACGTCCCGGTCTTCCGGCGGCTCCGACGCGATCACGCTCTTCGGGACTTCGCGCTCCACGCCACCGAAGTAGTACTGCGAAAGGAACGCCGACAACAGTTCGCCCGGTCCGACGTCGAGTTCGTTCTTCGGGAACCACGTTCGTTGACCCAGCACGCGCCCGTCCCGCACGAAAAGCCCCTGGACGCAGGCGAAGCCCCCTTCGACGGCGATGGCGAATGTGTCCGCATCCCCGGCGGCGCCATGCACGTACTGGGCTTCCTGCACGCGCCGCAGGTGCGCGACCTGGTCGCGGTACCTGGCCGCCCTTTCGAACTCGAGCCCCGCAGCGGCGGCGTCCATCTTGCGTTTGAGTTCATTCAGGACCGACTGGCTGGAACCCTCCAGGAACAGCACCGCGAGGCGAACGTCCTCCGCATACTGCGCCGGGTCGATCAGACCGACGCAGGGGCCGCTGCAACGCTTGATCTGGTACTGCAGGCACGGCCGCGACCGGTTGCGGAAGAACCCGTCGTCGCAGGAGCGAAGCTGAAACAGTTTCTGCAGGATATTGAGGCTGTCCCGCACGGCGTACGCGCTCGGAAACGGCCCGAAGTACCGGGCATCCCGCCGCTTCGCTCCCCGGTGGAACTTGAGCCTCGGAAATTCGGCGTGGCCGGTCAGGCAGATGTAGGGGTACGACTTGTCATCCCGGAGCACCACGTTGTAGGGCGGCCGCTCCGCCTTGACCAGGCTCTGCTCGAGCAGCAGCGCCTCGGTTTCGCTCTGGGTGACGGTGACCTGGATGTCGTCGATCCTGGATACCAGGGCCATGGTCTTGGCCGATAGACCCGAAGCGCGAAAGTAGCTCGTGACGCGCGCCTTCAGGTTGCGCGCCTTGCCGACATAGAGCGCCTGGCCATCGGCATCGAGCATGCAATAGACGCCCGGCTTCGTCGTGAGAGACTTGAGGAAGGTCTCCGGGTCAAACCGTTCGGTTCCGGCCATCGCCGAACTATACGGCGACGATCCCTGCCGGGGCAACGCCGCTCGCGACAAGGCCCTACCGACAGGTTCGCGATATCGCGGGCCGTTAACGGGTCAAGTTCTTCGAGCCAGTCCGCACAGCGCTTCGCCCAGTCGACGACCTCTCAGGACTCGGCCTGTGCCCGCTCCGCCTTGCGCCTTACGAACTCGCTAAATTCCCGTTCGGCCATCGGCGTGCCTTCTAGCATCCCTCCTGGTCCCTATTGTCCCATGCCACGGCACGACGCCATAGTCAAAGTCTTGTCCAACGCGAGATGAGCCTAAAGCTGAGATGCGATTCCAACGCAAAGTGAG
>JAPOYI010000055.1 GCA_026706665.1 Gammaproteobacteria bacterium
GGATCCGCCAGATCAACGCCTTCGCGACACCGCCTCCGCGCCCGGACAGCCCATCTCGACCCTGACGCTTCCCGAACCGGCAGCCGGCCTGTGGGGCCGCGAAGCGCCGCATCGTTCACGTGATTCCGCCCGAGATGTTCCGCTCGAGCATTCCCCCGCACCTCGGCGGCGGTACGATCCTCGCAGCCCGCTGGAAGCACCGCATCAGCACCGACATCGACGTGCTCCTGCCCGGCCGCAACACCCTCATCGACCTCCTGCAGGACAACGACCACAACATCGTCGACCAGCTCGGCGCCACCCCCGAAGCCGCCGCCGGCGGCCGCGTGCAGATCGCCTTCGAGCACGGCTTTCTCGACATCTCCAACTTCCGACCCGACCCCATACGGCGACGCCATCGCCATCGTCGACGGTCAGCTCGAGATGGTCCTCTCCAGCCACCCGATCCCTGTGCGGCCGGCTCGAACGCGTCGACCAGATGCTCGTCCGCGACGCCTTCGACTTCCTGACCGACGACGACGAGCACCCCGCCGCTCTCCAGCCACCGCCGGCATGGTCTCCCGGCAACGGGCCGCGTTCATAGAGCGCCTAGCGCGAAGCCGCCGCCATGCTCGCCGACAACTTCCACGACTCGATCCGAGTCGCGCGCCGCGCCGCCGCCACCCGGCTCGGGCCCGAGGCCGCCGCTGCCTTCCAGGCCCACCGCTACACCCGCCTCTAGATCGACTTCCAAGCAACACGCTCTCCATCCGCAAGACCATCTGCGCAGGTCCCCTCCAACCCGAGCCGTACGCAGCCCGCCACGCCGGCAGAGCCCTCGCCCAGTCCGGCGTGGCCACCCACCCAACAACAACGGCCCCGTCACCGCACCCCAGGTCCTCGCCGCCATCCGGGCTGCCGTCAACTCCGGCGGCGAACGCACGATCCTCGACTCCGCGAGCCGATCGAGCATCGACATGATCAACCGGCTCGACCCTGTCGCTCTCCGACGGCCACAGCCGACACTGCCCGGGCAGGCGCCAGCCCGCACCCGCAACAACGACCACGGGTACGACCGCTGACACCGGCCGAACGCCAGCAACGGAAACCGGGCCGGGCGCCAAAGCTCGCACGCACCGGCGGCTACCCCTCGCCGACAAGCGCCCGCCTGCAGGGCAAGCCCACGTTCGCCGAGGCCGTCATCACCGTGATCGAGCAGAAGCGGGCCGACTGGCGCAGCCCGAGGCAGGCGGCCGACTGGCGCAACAACCTGAAACTCCGACACGGAAGTATCATAGAGCACGGATAACAATGGCTCTATGAATGCCGCCCGTACGCGTTCCCCTCGTTGCGCCCATCGTTCTGAAACGGATTCCAGCGAACCAAGGACACCAACCGCGAGCGAACCGGGATCCGGGGTTTCCGTCGCCTGCTGTAGCACGGGCGAGTCCCCCGGCTGCTCAACCGGGTGGAGCGCGTCGCGGTATCATGGAATGAAGGTCGTCGAGGACGCCGACTCCGTACCCGCGCCATGGACCCGAGGCTGCGGCGCGTTCGGGCTCGATCAATGACGCGATACCAGAGAGCACTACAGATATGGTCCTTGCTGGTCTGCGCGGCCAGGGACCGCAAGACGTACACCTACGGCGATCTCGCGGACGCACTCGGCATGGGCGGCGCCGGGGTAATGGCGCAGTTCCTCGGCCCTGTCATGTACTACTGCCGCGAGCAGCAACTCCCTCCCTTGACGGTTCTAGTCGTCAACCAAGATACCGGCCAGCCGGGCTCCGGCTTGACGACGCTCGAGAACGTGGATCGGGATCGGGAGAGGGTGTTCGCCCACGACTGGTTCCGGATGGAGCCTCCGGAGACCGGCGATTTCGAGGAGGCCACCAGAGCCTCGTCTGCGGAGGAGGCGCCACCAGGCCCGACGACAGCGGAACGGGACCAGTAGTCGATGCGGCCTCGTTGATGAGACGAACGTTTGGTGCCCCCTCGATAAGCGGCCTCCGTTTCCCTCACCGACCCCAATTCCCGGGTTCGCTCCCTCTTTCGGTAACGGAATCCGGTGGACCGCAGGAATCGTGTCGGGACAGCCCGGCCTTTTCGTCGCCCGGAGAACGATCCCAACTCACAACTCGATCCCCATCTCCGTCACGAAACGGCTGATAGGAGCGTCCTCGGTGGTCAGCATGACGACCTTCCGCCGCGCGCGAGTGAAGGCCACGTAGAACAGCCGACGCTCGGCCTCCAGCTTCCGCGGGTCGTTGGTGCTCTTGGGGTACGGCCAGATGTCATCCACGGTGTCCAGAAGGATGACAGTGTCGAACTCCTTCCCCTTCGCCCTTGTGGCAGTCATCAGGTGGAGCGGTCGTTCCAGAACACTGACGGACTCCCCGGAATCATCTCCGCTCTCCTCGATTGCCTGGTACTCTCGCAGCCGGCTCTTGGCCGTCTCAAGCCGATCCATGAGATCATCAGCGCCCATCTCCTCGCCCTCCGCGATCTGTGCGAGTTGCTCAAGTGGCGGAGCGATGTACCAGGGATCGGTTTCGGACTTATCGCTGTCGAACCGCAGACCCGAGAATCCCTTGGCGATGGACCGGAGCGCCGCCGCGACATTGTCGGCCCCGATGAAGTCGCCGGCAATCTCGTGCAGTTGTCGGTGGGTCTTGCCGCTCAGCTTGGCTCCGCCATAGTCCTCAATTGCCGCAACGGCCTGAGCGACACTCTTCGGCCGTACGCGGGAAAAGTACTGGCTCAGGTTGGAGCGATCGCGCTTGTTCAGCGGGTACAGCTTGATCAAGTCGCAGATATCGATGACCCGATCCGTTGCCTGCTGCGGACGCACGATATCGACCGACTGACCCCAGATATCCAGCAACTTGATCAGCTTGTCGAATGCTCTGCTGCTGAAGAACACATCTAAATCCGTAGCAGTCTTGAATGGTGCTCCATCGGCCGCGAAGTAGACCTCGTACGGAATCAACTGCCGCCGCAACCGGCCGATGACCGCTACCCTCCCGGGGGTCTCGACCGACCGTGCAATCTCCGTTACGACTCCCAGCCGCTCCGCAGTACTGGCCGTCCGTACTCTCTGAATCTCAGCCGTGTCTGCGTTCTCAGCTGCTATGGTCTTCTTGGCCCGCCGATTCTGGTTGTGGGCGATCAGCTTCTGCGACAGGTCGACGATGTTGCGGGGCGAACGGTAGTTGACTGATAACACGTAGTCCGCGAACGAAGCCCCGAGGTACGTTTCCGGCCGGAGAATGTACTCCGGGCTCGCCCCGCGCCATTCGAAGATAGCTTGGTCATCGTCCCCGACGATGGTCAGCGTCGCTTGATTCCGTTCGGCGAGTACCTTGACGAGCTGCAGATCCAGCGGATTGATGTCTTGGAACTCGTCGACGAGGATATGGTTGTAGCGGGCCGCGCCGTGGAGTTGAGACTTCGCCTTCCCTTCCGGACCGCGGGGCTTCAGGTCCAGATACGTCCAGTACTTCTGGTCCTCAAAGGTAAACGTGGACTCCTCAAGCAGGCGGTGTGTGGCTTCGCGCCAAAACACGAAGAATCGGTCGTAGAACTGCCTGATGCTGACCGCTGCTCCCTCCGCGTCATCACTCCCGCGCGAAGGTTCGAGGACATTGATGTCCATGAGCAGATCGAATTGCTCAGCGATCCTCCAGGACAGTCCTTGCTGTTCCAGAGCAGCGAAGTGATCCCGAACACGATCACGATTGGTGTCGCGAGTGTGATCGAAGCCCATGGACTTCAGGTTGTCCATGACATTCATGAGTGTCCGGGTGGCACGGTTCTTGTGACGGTTGATGGCTTCTTCGATACGCGGCTTGCCCTCCCATACCGGACGCAACTGGCGAAGCATGGCAAAGTGGTAGTCGGCTTGATTGACGAGCAGATTCGGGCTACGCAGTTGATCGCGAATACGCTGCCAGCCGTAGGCGTTCAGGGTCGTGATCCGGGCGTGGTCGGCGACGGATGCGAACTCGGGATCGCGGTCGCGGCGCTCCTTGAGCTCGGCCGCCGCCGCCTTCGTGAAGGTCACGACCAGAAAGCGGGGGTGGCTCCCGGAGCGCTTGAAGAGCTGGCTGCAACGGTGTAGCAGCGACAGCGTCTTGCCGCAGCCAGCGGGAGCAAGTAGGCGGATGTTACGGCTCGCAGACGCGCAGAACTCCGACTGGGAAGGATCGAGTTGAACCATCGGATAATTGGGCCTCTCGGCCGCTCAGCCCTGACGTTCGAGCGCCAGGCGGCAGGAGTCGCGATCTGTTCGTTCGCCCCAAGGCGTCCGGAATCGTGGCATTCCGATCCAGGTGCCGCGCCACAGGGAAACGCTGGCACGCGCGACGCGCCGGACCGCTTCGGATCCTGACAGCACTCGCGTCGCCCAACTTTCGCGCCGCGACTGGTCGAGCCAACCATATCACGGGCTGACGCTAGCCGTGACGGATCCTCGACCGCAGGGCCCGAGCCGGCGTGTGCTCAACGTCGGAGTCGTGAGCGCCCACCACGGAGGCATCGTCGGCCGGCAGAGCACTCGCGCGTGCGCACCGGCGTCAAGGCACACTCGCTCCGCTCGCGCCCCCGCTTCGCGGGGCTTCGGCCTGGACACCGCCTCCGCGCGCGCTTCGGGCAGGCAGTTGTCCGACGATGCCTGACACTGACCCTGCCAGACGCCAACCCCGCCAGCGGCCGCACTGGACCTACCAGCCCGACCGGGAGTCCCCCCAACGGCCAATCGGAAGAGCGACGCCAGGGCTTGACGGCCGGGGCCGACCGTGCGCTACCGGACGCCGGGGGTTCGCCCGGCGCTCATGCTCCTGCTCGCGACCGGCCCGGCGACGGTCGCATTGGCGGCGGGTCCGACACCGCGCGGCGTCGCGCCGTGTCTCCGTCCGGGGGTCGAGGGGAGGACCCCTGGGCGGACCCCCGCCACCCATGTGTACACAAGGGTATGCCGGCGCCTCACTACCAGTTCGTGAGGAACCGGCATACCCCTTGCTCTGATCGTGCCGCCTGCTCTTCGACCCAGGATCGCCTTCGTCGCTCTCCGAGATCTTCTCGTGCTCGTCGTCCCGTTCCAAGTCTGCCCGCTCTATGATCGACCCGATGGCCACCGGCACCGTCAAGCGACCGGCCTGCGGACCCGCACCGCCCCCGCGGGCGCGAGGCGCTCTCGACCCACCCACCGCCCGGTTGCCGACACGACCAGCGGGAACCCTCGAACAACCGGGAACACATCGGCGCCCGCGACCTCCTCCCCCGGAAACCGCCGACCCACCCAAGACCGCGACCTCGGCCTGGAGCAAGGCGGAGACCCAGCGTCGGCGACACGCTGCCGCCACGCAGCCCACCCTCGCCCCGATCGACGCCTTCCCCTGACGAGTCCGCCACGGCTGACGACCTTGCTGCCGTTCGTCTCGACGCCCACCTCGACGCCACCGGGCCGCACTCCCTGACCGTCCGGCGACTGCTCGGACCACGCCCTGCCCGCCGACAACCCCACCAGACGCCAACCGTCTATCGCCACCGTGCTCATCAATGAGGCCTCCTTCGAGGAACTCGACAACGTCCACACGGAGGGTGCCTTCACGGTGCCGGCAACTCGCCCGGGCCGCCCGGCGCCCGGACGCCGTACCACCACCGCGGATCCGCCTGATCAACGCCTTCCCCACGCCCCTCCTCGCCTCGAAGGCCGATGGAAGCCCGACGCTTCCCAGCCCGCAGCCGGCCTGTGGGCCGCGAAGCGCGGCATCGTTCACGAGATAACCGCCCGAGATGCTCCGCCGGCGCATTCCCCCCCCACCTCGGCGGCGATACGATCCTCGCTGCCCGCTGGAAGCACCGCATCAGCGCCAACATCGACGTGCTCCTGCCCGGCCGCAACACCCTTCATCGACCCTGCTGCCGGACAACCACCGCAACAATCGTCAACCAGCTCCGCGGCACCGCCGAAGGCGTCGCCGGCGGCCGCGTGAAGATCGCCCCGCGCACGGCTTCGACGCATCAAGTCCATTGCGTTCGTGCGAGGCGCGACCTGGAGTTGGAAGCCACCATTGTTGCAAATACACCGCGATAGCGCCCGCGCTGGACGAGCGCAGTCCGCGGCAACTGGCGGCCGCGGAGTCGTTGGCGGTTGGGTCTGGCGGCGACGCGTTGGTCTCGTCGGCGACGGATCTGGCTCGAGAGACAATTCGGAAGGACGCCGCGAGATCGCCCCGCGGGAGGTACCGTCGGGTCGGATTCGGGCTCCCGGCTCCGGACGACCCGAAGTTCAGCGGACGCAACCAGGATTCTGGCGGCCCCTCGAAGCGCTGCTGGACCCGCGGGCGCGAGGGGACCCGACATCGCCGCTGCGCTGGACGTGCAAGGGCCGCGAACTTCAGCAACTCGCAGACGAGGTTCGCCTCTCGATCCAAGTCAGCCATTCCCCACCCGAGACGTTCCAGGCCAAGACGTCTTGGGCTAGAACGCCCGCACCCTCGCTACTCGGCACCGGTCCCACCGAGCACCAAGTCCGTCACATCCTCCTGCAGTGCACCGACTACTTCCCTTGTGCCACGAGCCTCGAACCCCAGCAGTCCGGTAACGACGTTGTGCACATCTATCGCGATCCCATGGGCAATCATCATCTCCCATCCCTCCACAGCGTGCTCCGACCTCAACCGCTCCCGCCCTCGCCTCGCCGCCACTTCTAGCGTATCTATGGGGGTCCTCATTTCATGCGAGATGTAGTTGCACATGTACCACGCCATCTCCATAATCCCTGCCAGTGGCCCGTCCCCATCCAGTGCGCTTCCTATGCCCTTCCTCCTCGTCCATTCGTACACCTCGCGCAGTGTCTTCCTCCTTCTTCCAAGTTCCGGTATCCACCAGAAATCCGCGTTCCGGTTTCGTAGCCACTCCGGATCCCTCTCCCCTATTCTCTTGAACGCCCCGCTCACTGCATTCTGGACCGGTGTCGCGGCATCTCCGCCTAGCAGTTGCACCCCATGATCGACAAGCTTCGCCCCACGCTCGTGGACGATCAACGCCTTGTCCCTATCCCACACTGCCTTGATGGCGCCCTCTCCACCCGCGCGAAGCGCCCGCAGGTTAATCCACATTTCAATCAGTCTCTTCAGGCCGAGCCACACCAGCTTGTCTCGCCCATTCAACCGCGCCCATACGACATCCTCCATTCCGCCTCGCACCTTTTTGAACGCCTGCCCAAACGCGGCCCATTTCATCACCTCCTCTTGGTCTCTCGGCTCCTTCCGCGTGACGTTTACCTTGTGTCGCAGCGCCTCGTGTGTCAGCGAAGTCGTCATCACGCAGCTCGCGCTCAGCACGTACCGTGCTTGCATCCAGTACCCATGGTTGCTCCAGTTATCGTCTACCGTGGCCCCTGCTATTGGGAGCGCAAGCTGATGAAGGTGTAGTGCTTCGCCGATTACCGTCTCTCTCTGAAAGATGGTCTGGTCCTCTTCTTGTCGTACGGGAATCATGAAGTACGGTCTTTCCCCCGGTTGAACAATCCTCAATGCTCTATTCTCGATCCTCACCGTATCGACTACCAGCGTTGAGCCTTCCCTGTGAACTCCACGAATACCCGTCTCGCTGCGCTCTTCACGTCCCAGCACCCAAACCGGCGTGTTCCCCTGCACTTCCTTCTGCTCGTTATCCTCCACTGCGGTCCGAAGCCTTGTGGCGAACTCCCTCGCCTCCGTACTCCGTCCAGCGGCACCCATCCTTATGCCGACGTGCTCTTCCGCTCCGTCCACCCTTCTTGGGTCATCGTATGTGAAGACGACAATCTCTCCGAGTCGAGTACCGCAAAAGTCAAACTCTATCGTTGCAGGTTCCTCAGACTCATTAGGTTCGCAACGGAGCTCCTGAAGCCGTGTGAATATTCCCTTGTACAGATCCGCTGCCGTTATAGTTGTATATCGTGCATCTCTGTAGGTCAGCATGGGCATCACTCTCAATCGTCGCCCAGTTCCTTGGGTCGCCAACCGCTCAGGTATCTCTCCGCGAGATCAACTACGGCTACGTCACTGGTCTCGCTCGGGCAGACCGCCTTGGCCGCGTCAACTCTCTGGCCCAGCGTATGTTCGTCTCCATAGAGTTCGACAAGAACATCCCAATCGAGACGCGGAAACCGTCTTACGGCCCGACTGTCCAGCGACTGGTAGGACGCCTCACCGCGCGCCGCTCGCAGTACCGCGATAGTCATGCATCCAGACTCCGCTAGGTCCAGGGTGGGCTCAGAAGCCTCAGCCTCGAATTTTGCAGCTTGCAGCACTTGCAACAAATGCCACTCTCCCACAAGCTGCTTCACCGGAGCACCTCGGACTTCTTCCCGCCACGACTTCAATAGTGCCTTGTCCGCCTCCTCAGACACCAATCGATGACCAGCTCGCTCTCGATGTCCTACCAATGTGATCAGAATCAACTTGGACGACAACGTCGTGAGTTCCGGGAGAATGCGCTGCACACTATCCAGAACCGCCTCGGGACTCTTCAGGGCCCGGAGGAGGCGATACGCGACCCGGCGAACAACCGTAGCCGCGTCGAACTCAAACATGCCAAGCTCTTTCTCGGGCAGGTCCGGCACGAGGTTGAGAAGAACCGTGGCCGCCGGAATCACGTGTGCAGGAGTAAACTGCTCCTCGTAGTTCTCCAGCGATTCAATGACTTCCTGAACGCGATTCAAGTCGATTGCGCGCAAGGACGCCTCAACGGCGCCACGATCTCCGAGCACCCGGAATAGGCGTTCCGCCTCATAGAACGCCTGCAGGCTGTCGCCCGCGACTCGTTCCAAGTACAAGCGCAGAACATCCTCATGTGCAACACGACGCTCCTTCAACCAGTCACGCTCCCACTGGGAGCCATAGAGACTTCCTCCCGGCAGATGTCTTTCGGCCGCCGGAAAAAGCCGCCTGATCATCGAACGACCGATGTTGGCTTGGTCCCGGCCAGCGGCCATCACAGCCTCTACTTGTACCTTCAGGTCAGCCGGCTCATGCTCACCAACGGATTCAGAAGTGGTGGTCAAGGCCGCCACGGAACCGTGAAGTCGCGCGAACAGATCAGGCGCGAATACTCGAATCCCCTCAAGGGCAAGCACGTCGGCCAACGCTACTTGACCGCGAAGTGCCGCCACCGTTCCTCTCACAGCCATCGCGTACCGACGGACGTCTCGCATGTTCCTGACAAAGGGTCTGATGAGTTCAACATACAGATCCGGCCAATCGGTTTGACTGAACGGACCTGGTTTGTCTATACCCTTAAGGGCCCCCTCAATTGCCGCGAACACCTGACGACTGAGTACCTCAACCGAGACAGCCGGGATGTCAACCGCGACCTGGAGTATCTTCTCCAGGTAATCTCGCCCCGGTACGCCCTGCTCCAAGAGTGCCTGCTCCACACGACTGCGATCGAAGGCGACGACATAGACGATGTTTGGGAAGCTCCCCGTTAAGCGCACCAGCTTGAACACGTCGCGGATCTCGGATGTTGAAAGCCGGTCAATGTCGTCCAACACAACCACAATGGGCTCGTCCAGCTTCGCAAGTAGCTCTTCTAACCTGCCTCTGCGGCTGGCCAATCCCTCCTTGCGCCGCGGGAGTACTTGCGCGAGTACCCGCGTAGCTACTCGCCCTCTTTCAATCCAGGGCCCGACCATGGGAAGCCACGCCATCGCGGAAAGAGCCTCGCCGTACTCCGCAATGCCTTTGGCGACCGCGGATAGACCGGGTCGGACCCGAAGCTGGGCCGACAATTCAGAAAGGAACAATTCAACGAGCTGCCTAGTCCCACTGAACATCCACGGGTTAATGTCGAGGACCTGCGTACCGAGCCGCTCGAATTCCGTCCTGGCGAGGTTGACGAACGACGTCTTTCCCGAGCCCCACGGCCCAAGCACACCGACGACGACGCCCTCTGCGGCATCAAGTGTAAGAACGTCCCTAGCAAAAGACCGCGCCGCTTCCGTTCTGCCCAAAGCGTCGTCTTCGAGCCGTCGAATCGGACTGTCACTGCGAACAGGCACGATCCGGCCGATCGGTTCGTTGGGGTGGTCACCGGCGAACGCGCCCCCCTCCCTGCGCTGGGAGTCGCCAGTTTCATTTCGCCGCGGGCGCCCGACCCATTCTCCGATCTTCTTAATCATAGTCCATTGGTCCTGTTCGCCGGTCGCCACCGCTCTGGCGCCCCAGGTCGCTGCCGCCTCCCCGGACCCGGGGTGCACTGGCGGAGAACCGCGTACTGCGGACCATAGGCTTGCCGAGACATCACCGCACCGTCTTGAGGACGACGAACTGGGCCCAAGCGTCCATCAGCACGCGACGCTTCGCGAGCAGGTCGCCGCGACGGTACGCCCGCTCGACCCCAGAGCCCACCGCATGGGCCAAGGCCGTTTCGACGACGGCGAAGTCGTGGGCGGTCTCTTCGGACGCCCAATCGCGGAACGATGAGCGGAAGCCGTGGATCGTTCCGGCGATGTTCTGCACCGTCCGGGTCAGCCCCATCTGCGACAGGGCGCGGCCGGTGCGCTCGGAGGCGAACACGAACCCTCCCTTGTGCAGCCGGCGTCGCTCGTCGAGGATCGCGAAAGCCGGCTCGCTCAACGGCACGACGTGCGCCCGCTTGCTCTTCATGCGTGCGGCCGGTATGGTCCAGGTCCTGCCGCCCAAGTCGATCTCGTCCCACCGCGCCCCCCGAGCCTCGGCCGACCGGGTGGCGGTCAAGATCAGAAAGGCGGCGCAGGCCCGGGCGGAATCCGCGGCGGGACCGGCGAGAATGGTGCGGTACGCGGTCGGCACATCGCGGTAGGCCACCGCTTCGTGGTGGCGCCTGACGCGCTCCTGAACCGGGAGAGCCGCCTTGATCCCGCCGTTGGCGGCGACGTTCTCCGAGATGTGGCCATGGGCCAGGCACCAGTCGAAGACGGCGCGAACTCGCTGGAGCGCCTTGTGGCTCTCGGCCGGCTTCGAGGTCCAGACGGGCTTGAGCACAGCGATGATGTCCTGGCGGCGAATGGCGTTCACGCGAAGCTGGCCGAGCACCCTGAGGACGTTGCAGCCCCGAAGCGGCTGCATGAACGCTCGGGCGCTGCTCTCGGACCACCGGCCGCGATTCGCGGCCAACGTCGCCTCGGCGGCGTCCCGGAACAGCGGCTTGAGGTTGTGGGGAGCGGTGAAGGGGTCACGGCCGTCGAGCCGGGCCGCCCGGCGGTTGGCCGAAGCGATGGCCCGCGCCTCGGCGAGCGTCCGCAGGGGCCATCCACCGAGGCCGCGGTCGACGCGCTTGCCGTTGACGGTGAGCCGCTGCACGAACGCCCGCGAGCCGGACGGCTGCACGACGACGAACAGGGTCTTGCAGTCCGAGTCCCCGTGGCGGCCGGCGGGCAACGTCCCGATCCGCCTCTGGGTCAGCTTCATCGCACCTCCCGCGACCCGATGGCCTCCACGAACCATACCACGTTCGGGTCGGGTTTTCAGCGCGATTCCTGTGGATGCCCTAAAAGTGATCGGGACGCGAGAATCTCCGTAAGCAGTAGAAGATGAACACTTTAGGTGTACAGAACGGGAGCGTCTCGGATTCCGAGAGACACTGTGCGTGTAGTTCGTCTGGTACTTCCAGCACATCCCGAACGACGAATGGGACCTCGACCACCCCTACGCCCGGCTCGTGGTCGAGACCGAGGTCTCACCGGACCGTGACGCGGTCGACTGGGTGAACGGCGGTATCACGCCCGGCTCGCGGCGCAAGATCGTGACCGGCATCCCGGGCAAGACCGGCATCGTCTGGGCGCTCGATGCCGCGACGGGGGCGTTCCTGTGGGCCGAGCCGACGAGCCGTCAGAACGTGGTGGTCGACGTCGATGCCGAGAGCCGCCGCGTCATCCTCAACGAGTCGCTCAAGTTCCCGCAGGTCGGCGAGCCGGTCTACGTCTGCCCCAGCTACATCGGCGGCATCAACTGGCAGGCGACGTCCTACCATCCGGGCACGAACGCCCTCTACGCGCCGACCAACAACGTCTGCATGAACCTGACGCTCAACGAGTTCCGCAACCGCCCCGGCGCCCATCACGGGTCTGCGCGAGGAGTGCCCGAGGTGGCCCCGGACGTCGACGGGCAGGTCGGCCAGCTCGTCGCCATGGACCTCGCGACGGGCCGCAGGCTCTGGGAGCACCGCCAGCGGGCCGGCATCGGCGGCTCCGTGCTGACCACCGGCGGCGGGCTCGTGTTCGTGACCGACGATGCGCGCCGCCTGCGGGCGTTCGACGCGCGGACCGGCGACGTGCTCTGGGAGCAGATTCTGAATTCGAGCGCCGGCGGCTTCCCCGTGAGCTATATGCACGACGGCGTGCAGTACATCGCCATCGCGGCCGGCGGCGGCATGAACTACCGGGGCGTCACCCCGGAGATCCGCCAGCCGCCGCGCGGCAACATGCTCTTCGTCTTCCGGCTTCCCTGACGGCGCGCGGCGCGGACCACGATTACGGCGTCAAGCGGTCCTGACGGTGGGCTCCGGCGGCGGGCCGCTCGCCTCGTCGGCGATCGAACCCCGGAGTCAGCGGAGCAGTACACCTCCCGCAACGGTCAATCGGCCTCGCGGGGCCCGGTGTCGTGCACGAACGCCGTTCCCTCCCGCCATGCCGCGCGTATTCGCTCGCGGACGTACACGGGACGCACACCGGTCTGCGGCAGGTAGTGATTCAATCCGCTGGCCTCGAACGTCTCGTCGATGCGCGCGGCCTCGCTTCCACCTCGCACGCGGTTCTGGTGTTCGCGGCAATGGCCAGGGCACGCGGGTCGAGCCTCCACGACGTCGAAGACGTCACGCACGGGGCTGCGCGTGGCGCGCTGGAGCTTCCCGCGGAGGATCTCTGGGCGTTGCTCAGGACCACGGCCGCCGCGCCGTCGACGAGCGCTTCGGCGTGACCGGCACTCGGGGTTCGGTCGAGTGCGCTCAGGTCCAGCTTGCCGGTGCTGAATCGGACGGTACACCGATCGCGATCGATGGTGACGGAGGAGCCGCCACGCTGTACCAACTGGGTATCGAGGTCGTTGCGGGTCCGGCGAACAGAGCGGGCATGGCGGTGCCGGCGTTCACGACGAGGTCAAGATCGATGCTCTCCCGGTGCTGCCAGCGGGCCGCAAGCACGGTGCCCCCGCCGATCCTCCAGGGGCCGGCGTCGGGTCCGAGGCGCTCGAGCGCAGGTCTGGAGCGCTTCCGGGGCTGCCGGCTCCGCGCTGAAGGCCTCTGGCGGCTTCCACTCGCAAACGTCCGGCCTCTTCGTCGAACCGACGGCGGCCTGTTGGTTCCTCGCCCAATCTTCCAAGGTCATCGGCGTGGCTCCGCGACGCGGCGCTCTCCAGCGGATGGACCCGCACGGTCGTCGTCTCGAGGCGGTTCGCTCGAGAGCCGGCGGGAGCGGCTATACTAACGCGCCCTGACCGGCGCGTCGGGAGTCTGCGTCGGCGCGCAACCCCCAACGTCGCCGACGGCGTCCAGTATGTCGCCGTTGCGGCCGCGGGCGGGCTGGCCGTCTGCAAGTCACGCCCCAACCCCTGGCAGCCGCGGCGCAGCAACAACGGGAGTCCCGGGCGCTCGTGAGACCGTCTGCGGCCGAGGGAGGCCGAATGGACGCGGCGCTTGACCATCGCCACTTCCCCGAGTACTTCGCTGCGCTCTGGGGTCTGACGCCCTTCGCCTGGCAGTTGGAACTGGCTCGGCGAGTGGCCGCCGATTCCGCGCCCGACGGACCGCCGTCGGCGTCGGAACGCCGCTCCCACGGACCGTGGCCGGAGGCCATCGCACTGCCGACTGGTGCCGGCAAGACTGCGTGCCTGGACATCGCCGTGTTCGCGCTCGCCGCGCAAGCCACCCGTCCTGAAGACGACCATGCTTCCGCGGCGCCGCGCCGCATTTTCTTCGTGGTGGATCGGCGGCTCATCGTGGACGAAGCCCATGAACGGGCCCGGCGTCTCGCGAAGAAGCTCGAATCCGCGCACGACGGGATTCTGAGGATGGTCGCGGATCGCCTTCGGCATCTCGCTCGCGGCGGTGGAGCCGGCCTCGGCGACGAACGGCCTCTGGTCGTGCACTCGCTGCGCGGAGGGGCGTACCGCTCGGAGACGTGGGCGCGCAATCCGCTTCAGCCGACCGTCGTGGCGTCAACCGTCGATCAGATCGGGTCCCGACTTCTCTTCCGGGCCTATGGAGGACGGACCGGCGCGTGGCCGGTATACGCGGGCCTCATCGCCAACGACAGTCTCGTTCTGCTCGACGAGGCGCACTGCTCCGAGCCGTTCCTGCAGACCTTGCGAGCGGTGAGGGAGTATCGGGAGTGGGCGGAGGAGCCACTCGGGCGCTGCTTCCACGCCGTCGTGATGTCCGCCACACCGCCGCCCGACATCGAGGATGTATTCAGGGATTCGTCCGGCGAGGGTCGCGATCCGGACCACCCGCTCGGCAGGCGTCAGTTGGTACCGAAGCCCGCCCACCTCCGAGTGGTCGAGGTCGCCCACGAGATTGGGGCTGACGAGTCGGCTCGCGAGGCAATCGCCGTCGACCGGCTGGCGCGCGAGCTCGCCGCCGCCGCGCGGCGTCTGGTGCACGCCGGCTTGCGGGCCGTCGTGGTGTTCGCCAACCGCGTCGCGACAGCCCGGAAGACCAGGACTCTGCTGCGAGGGTCGGAGGGGTCGGAAACCGAGGTGATTCTGCTCACGGGGCGGATGCGAGCAGTGGACCGGGAGGTGGTTGCCGAGCGAATGGCCCGATGGGATCTCCACTCCAGCCGATCCACCGGCCGAGCACTGGAGAAGCCGGTAATCGTGGTCGCGACGCAGACCCTGGAAGTGGGCGCCGATCTGGACTTCGACGGCCTCGTGACCGAGTGCGCGAGCCTGGACGCCCTGCGGCAACGGTTCGGGCGGTTGAACCGGATGGGGCGGCACGATGTCGAGAGCCGCGCCGCGATCCTTGTCCGGAGCGATCAAGCCAGGGCACGACGGGACGGGAAGGACGACCCGGTCTACGGCAGGGCTCTGACCAATACTTGGAATTGGCTGGCACGGCAGAAGCGGCCAGCCGGGCGCAAGGGCAAGGAAGTCGCCGGTGAAGTGGACTTCGGCATCGCCGCCATGGAGGCGCTGCTGAAAGCGCTCCCGAAGGGTAAGGACGACCTCGCCGACCTGAACGTGCAGGGCGGGTCGGCCCCCGTGATGCTGCCCGCCCATGTCGACTGCTGGGCGCAAACCTCTCCCGAGCCGGTGCCGTCGCCGGACGTGGCGCTCTTTCTGCGTGGCCCGGAGACCGGAGTGCCGGACGTTCACGTCTGCTGGCGCGCCGATCTCGATCTGTCGGGGCAGGACAGCCAGGAAGATGGCATCGAGTCCCTCACGCTCTGCCCACCGAGCAGCGGCGAGACGCTGCCGGTACCAATCGGCGTGTTCCGGCGCTGGCTGGCGGGAACCGGAGCCGAAGACGCGAGCGCCGACGTACCGCACGCCGAGGATGAGGGCGAGAAGGACACGGGCGACGGAACCGGGAGCGACTCCGCCGACGCAGCGACGACCCGCCGCATCGTCCGGTGGCGCGGTGCGCAGACGTCTCGAGACGAGGTCACGGCGACACCCGGAGATCTCCGGCCGGGCGACGTGATCGTGATTCCGACGGGCCACCCCGGTCCGTGGCGTCGGCTCGGCGACGTACTGCTGCCCGACGAGAGCGGCTCCTCCGAAGCGCTGGATGTTGGCGACCGGTCCCATCGTCTTGCACGCGCCAGACCGATCATTCGCTTGCATCCGAAGCTGGTGTCCGTCTGGCCGAACGCACTGGCCGCCAAGCCCGCGGCGCTCGCGCTGCTGGAGGATTTGGAGCAACGGTACGAGGACGATCCGGACGAGATAGCCGATGCCGTTTGGGCACTCCTCGGCGAGCTGGCGGCGACCGATGCGTCCGCCAATGAAATGGCCGGATGGGTCTGGCTGCCGACAGCAGCCCGAGAGCTCCGGGAGGAGTTCTCGAGGCCCGCGAGATTGCGTCGCGAGTACCGGATTGTGGGCGCGCAGGGCATGGTGCTCGCCGGGCGCCGCCGTATCGCCAACCTCGGCCGGACTGACGCCTTCAGCGACGAGGACGACACCTCGGCCTCCGGTACCTCGCAACGCAGCGGCAGGCCGGTGCTGCTGCGCTCGCACCTGAAGGGAGTCGAGGCGTTCGCGCGCCGCCATGCGGCCGCCTGCGGGCTACCGGACGACTTGACGGAGGTCATCGCCCGTGCGGGGTGGCTTCATGACATCGGTAAGGCCGACCCCCGATTCCAGCGTCTCTTGCGCGCAGGCTCTCCATGGGTCGCCGGCGCCGACCTCGCCAAGTCTGCGCAGATGCCGGCGACGCGGGAAGCGTGGCGACGCGCATGCGAGACCGTCGGCTACCCCAGGGGCACGAGGCACGAACTCTTGACGGTACGTCTGGCCGAAGAATCCGACCCGAGCCTGCTGCCATCGGACACCGATCTCCGCGACCTGCTCCTGCATCTCCTCGCGAGCCACCACGGGTACTGCCGCCCGTTTGCGCCGGTCGTACCCGGCGACGACGCTCCAGCGTCGACGTTGGAGCTCCTCGACAACGGTGTGCGGTACCGCATGCGTTGGTCCGGGCCGACCCTCCTCGATCGTCTCGACTCCGGCGTCACGGATCGCTTCTGGCGCCTGACGCGCCGCTATGGATGGTGGGGCCTCGCCTGGCTCGAATCCCTGCTTCGCCTCGCCGACTGGCGCCGCAGCGAGTGGGAGGAGGCACACGATGCCGAGGCCTGACGAGCCGGGGCTCGTGCTCGCCGGGCTGGACGGCCGCAATCCGCTGGGGTTCCTGGCGGCTGTCGGCGCGGTCCGAACGGCCACGTTGGCCGAACCGGATTCCGATTGGCGGATGAAGTGGTTGGAGCGACAGGGAACCTGGATTCCCGAGCTGTCAGCCGTGCGGGCCATCTCCCGGCAAGAGCTGGTCGCGCTGCTGATGCCGGCTCTCCGACCCGAATCGACGCCCGAGTTCGGTTTCGACAAGAACCTTGCCGTCAGCCCCGAGCGATTCGGCGAGGCAGCCAGGAGCGCCCAATGCTGCGCGTCGCTCCGCGACCGGCGCTACGCCGACTTCATGGCGTCGTTCGGCTGCGAGGCTTTGACCACCAGGGACGGGAAGATCCAGGACACCGCACTGCGGACCATGAGTGGCGCCGGGCATCAGCACTTCATCGCCACCATGAAACAACTGGTGCACGACACGGACGATCGGGACCTGTACGAATCGCTGTTCGAGTCTTGGACCTACAAGAACAGGAAGCTTGGCCTTCGCTGGGACCCCCAAGAGGATCGTCGATACGCCTTGCGCTGGGACAATCCGTCCGGCGGCGACGGCGTGCCCACGATGCGGGGGGCCAACCGGCTCGCGGTCGAGGCGCTTCCGCTGCTTCCGGCCGTCCCCGTTGGCCGGCGGCTCGAGACGACCGGATTCACTCGACGCGACCGGGCCACGTACCTTGCGTGGCCGATCTGGGAGCGCGCGCTCCCGGTTGAAGTAATCCGATCCCTGCTCGCCCTGGGCGCTATACAGGCCCCCGCGCCGGACCGGACGATGCTCTGGGCCAGAGGAATCGTCGAGGTCTACCGGAGCCGGCGCATCAGCAATGACAAGTACCGGAACTTCACCCCTGCCCATCCGGCGTGAACGAACAGGTGGAACATGGCGAGCGCACTTGACCTGAAGACTCTGCGGGACGCAGTGGCGGGCACCGCCGCGGCGTTCCGATGCGTAACCGACTATCAGCCGGCGGGTGGCCCCGGCGACAAGGTATTCCCGCCGACCTACGACGGAGGAAAGTACGCCACGGAGGAACGGATCGAACCCGCGACGGGCGAGACGCGGCAGTGCGTCCTGCTGGACTCCGTGCAGTCTCAGGCGAACCGGATGGAGTTGGCCCTGCTGGAAGCGCATCACGCGGACAAGGTGAAACTGCCGCTTCTCGTCACGCGTTTCGACCAGGACGACCTGCCGAAGAAGTTCACGGTCAACAGCCTGGAGGCCCCGCACCGGATCGCCGATGCCCTGTTCCGGGACAGCCTGTTGGGCGGCGTGATCTTCCGGCGGTCGGCAACGGGACGCATACTTGACAAGGCCGACATCCGCAATGCCGCCGGACTGTTCGGCCTGTGTCCGACCGCATTGGTGTTCGGCCTGTGGGATTCGACCGGACCGCGCGGCGGACAGGGCGCGAAGTTCCAGCGAGCGCTGGTGTCGGAGATCGTCGGCTATGACGCCGTTGTGGGCGCCAGGACATCCAGCCGCATCGATTCGGCCCAGGTCAGACTCGACGCAGGACCACTGTACGAACGAAGTACCGACGACGACGAGAAGCCGACCTGGACCCTGGACCCACAGCTGGCCTCGTCGGTCGAAACCAAGGGCAACAGCACTCCCAAATCGTTCGGGAAGAACCCTGAAACCCGTGGCAAGCCCTCGGCTGCAGTACATGGCAACATCACACCGACGGTGTCCGATGGCGGCTTTACGATTTCGGGCGCGAAGCAAACCACCACCCTGTCGCTCGCAGTTCTGCGGCGCCTCCGGTTTCCACTGGATGGCGCCGAGGAGTCCGAGCACGAGGTAGACCTGGCCGCGCGCACGGCGCTTGCCGCACTCGGGCTCGCGGCCGGGACGCTGGCCCGCAACGATGTGGACCTTCGATCCCGCTGTCACCTGTTCGCGGAGGGACCATCAGCCTGGCAGCTTCTCGACCGTCCCGGTCAGACACCAGAGGAGTTCGCGCTCGACTCGGATGCGGCGCTCCGTATTCTGGACGAGGCGGTCCGGGAGGCCAGAGGCGCCGGGCTGCCCTGGGAGGGCGTGATCGAGCTCACCCCTTCGCCGGAGCTGGTCGAGCTGGTGCGCCGCAGCCAGGAGCTTGCAAGCGAGGCCGGATCGGAGCAGGCCTGATGTTCGCGCTCGGCATCCACTACCTGAACGGGTGGTCGATGGCCGCGTCGGACGGCGCCGGGAAAGAGCGGCCGGAGTGGCCCCCGCACCCGGATCGCGTCTTCATGGCGTTGGCGGCAGCATGGTTCGAGACAGGCGAAGATGCTGCCGAGGAGGCTGCCCTTCGGTGGCTGGAAGGCCTGCCGCCTCCGGCCATCGCTGCGTCCGACGCGACCCGCCGGGCGCCTGTCGTCAGGTATGTGCCGGTCAACGATGACGGCCACAAGAAGATCAATCCCAAGACGGTACTGGCAAGGCTGCGCAAGCGAGGACTGGCATACCTCCCGGAGCATCGGTCACGACAGCCCCGCGGCTTCCCGGTTGCCGTCCCACACGATTCCACGGTGCACCTGATCTGGTGTGGAGCATTGGACGGCCATCGCGACGCCCTGGCGGGTCTGGCCGCCAAGGTGACGCACGTCGGCCACTCCGCATCCCTGGTGCAGGCTTGGGTGGAAGAGCACCGCGCTCCTCCGGCGACGTGGGAGCCGACCGCAAGCTCGGCCATCCACCGCCTTCGGGTCCCCTCGAAGGGCCGCCTGGATCGACTCGCTTGGCGCTGCAACCGCGACCGGTGGATTGAGTGGCACGACCTTCGTGACGAGATCGTCGATGCGCAGGTCGAGCTGAAGGCGATGAGGCCGCCGCCAAGGGTCCCCTGGGGCGGTTTCCCGGATGCCGTGCTGCTGGCGCCCGAGCCGCAAACCCGACAACATCCCGAGTACGCCGCCGCGAAGTCCGGGAACGCGGCCGCGGCCGGGAGATTGGTAGAGGCCCTTGTCGAGGAATCGGGGCTCGCGGCCGTGCGCGCCCTGCTCGATCGGGCGACCGGCGGATCGTCGGTGTTGGCGAGTGCCCACGCCTACGAGCGCGACGGGTTCAATGCCATTCCGGCGGCGCTGGCCCGACTGATCGGAGAACGCCTCGGGACGCCGTTCGATACCAACATCGTCCAGACGAACATCGTCGGCCACACCGGCGCCGACGGCTACGGACGTCTCGCCCGGCAGGCTGCGTTCGGCGGCGAGGTGGAGCACGGCCGCGAATACGTGATGGTCGATGACTTCATCGGTCAGGGCGGCACGCTCGCCAATCTGCGCGGATGGATCGAGAAGAAGGGCGGGAGAGTCATAGGCGCGGTCGGCCTGACCGGCAAGCCGTACTCGGCCAGGTTGAATCCAAAGGAGGAGCAACTTCATGAACTCAGACAAAAACACGGAAAGAGCTTCGAGAAGTGGTGGCAGGAGTACTTCGGCCACGCCTTCGATTGCCTTGCTCAATCGGAGGCTAGGTACCTCACCCGCTCCCCGGATGCTGACACGATCCGAAGTCGACTTGCTGCGGCGATGCGCGAAGGAGGCGGCGGACATCGCACACGAAGTCTTCGCGAGCAGCGAAGCCACATCAAGGACCTGAAGGCGCGTCTGGCTGATCGGTTTCCCGAGGGCAAGCCGCGAGCGCGCATGCGACCGGGCGACGGCAAGTGGCAGGGATACGGACGCCGGCAGACGCATCTACCTTCTGATTCGGCCCCCCGCTCGGTCTTCGACCCACGCATCGTCGTCCTCGGCGTCAGGGGCCGACGGGTGTCCCTGCCCACCACTCTCAGGCTGACGGCAGCCGTACGCGGATTCCTGATGCGCGAGTGCCCCCGGCAACCGCCGCCCGAGTGGTTCAGCGGCCATCTCCCGGACGGTCGGCCCACCCGGGATCCTCATCTGGCGATCGCGCCGCTGCCGTTCGTCGGAACGCGGCATGCGGACGGCCGGATCATGGGCGTGTCGCTGATCCTGCCCCGCGATCTCGACCCCGAAGATGCCGGCAAGGGGCTCGGCGCCATCCTGCACGATCCCCACACCGGCGTACCCCGCGAGTACCGCCTGTTTGACGGCCAATGGTTCGAGGTCACCGCAGAGCTCGACACGCGCGAACGTCCTCCAGCCAGTCTCAGTCCGCGCATCTGGATCGGGCCCTCTCGCACTTGGGCGAGCGTGACGCCGGTAGTCCTGAATCGCCACTTCGACGGCAAGGATCGGTGGGAGCGGGCGGCGGAGAGCATCGAGGAGGCATGCGAACACATCGGACTCCCACGCCCACGCGACGTCCTGCTGCATCCGGTCTCTCTGGTCGAGGGTGTCCCCCACGCGCGCGAGTTTCCGCGCCTCGTCCGACGGCGGGACCGAGGGCGCCAGAGCCACACCCATGCCGTGCTCACCTTCGACGAGCCGGTGTGCGGGCCTGTGCTGGTCGGCGCCGGACGCTTTCGGGGCTATGGCTTCTGCCGGCCGATGGATCGCGGTGACGTGACGCATCCTCCTGGCGGCCATGGCTGATGGGGATGGCGCGATGGGCATCGTCCTGCGGAGTCGGGGCAGTCGTAGGTCGCCCTGACCCGACCGGGGCATGAGCAGTCTGGTCGTCCCGACTGCGCCTTTCGCGTCACCTCCGCCGGGATGCTCGCGGGAGCAAGGCGTTGCCCAGCGGCGAAGTCGAACTGCTACGGCAGCGCGTAGGCGACCAGGGAGCCGGGGAAGCCGCTCTGGATGCTGCCGATCTGCACGACGATGTACTGCTTGCCTTCGTGCAGGTAGGTCATCATGCCGTACTGCCCGGGCGCCGGCAGTTCGACGCTGCCCAGGATCTCGCCCGTGTACTTGTCGCGGCCGTGGAGCAGCAGCGGCGCGTCCGGCACGATCTGGCGCGTCCCCTCGCTGAGCGAGCGGGTCTGCACCAGCAGGTCTCCCGTCACCAACTGGATGGAGAAGCCCGCTCCGCCCGCGTTCGGGATGTCGACGCCGGCCAGGCGCGGGTTCTCGCGGATGACCTGCGCGGTCTCGCCGACCGGCAGCGACCAGGCCTTCTCGCCGGTGTTCATCCGGTAGGCGGTGAGCTGGTTGTCCATCGGCTTGTAGAGCCGCAGGCCGTCGATGCGCGGGAGGCCGGACACGGAGACGAACGGCTCCTGCTCCGCGGTGGGCCGGCGGAAGCCTCCCGGGAGCCACGCCGCGACGGTCGTGCCGGTGGTCGGCGTGGAGTTGGGGGTGGCGCCGCCGGGGCCGGGCCGGGCGTACTCGGGATTGTCCTGGTCGACGCCGCCCGTAGGTCGCATGAACGACGGCGCGTTGCAGCTCCGGCGGTGCGAGTTGAACATCATCCCCG
>JAPOYI010000043.1 GCA_026706665.1 Gammaproteobacteria bacterium
ACCTCGTCGACCTCGTCGACCTGATGGCGGGGCACGTCGCCGACGCGACGCTGCTGATCGCGTTCGACCAACACCTGCCGGCGGGGCGGCCGCCCTTGCTGACCGCGCGGTAGCGCCGGCAAGGGCGGCCGCCCGGGGACCGGCGATAGATCGAGCTTGCGACAGATGCCCAGGGTCGAGGCCACTCCCAATCCCGACGTTCTCAAGTGGGCGCGGGAGAGTGCTGGATACGACTTCGCTGACGTTGCCCGGCGACTGAGAACTTCGGAAGATCGTGTCAGGGGTTGGGAGGAGAACGTCCGCCGACCCACGCTTGGCCAGCTTCGCAAGATCGCGGCTATGTATCGCCGCCCGCTGGCCCTCTTCTACCTCCCGGAGCCACCTCGCAGCTTCCGGGCGATGCACGATTTCCGCCACCTGCCGGGCGCCGTGCCTACGGAATCACCCGCGTTGCGGCTGGAGATCCGAAGGGCCTGGGAGCGACGGGATATCGCACTGGAGCTCCTGGCTGACCTCGACGAAGAGCCAGCCGGAGTCCCGGTCGCCGTGACCCTGGACGACAATGTCGAAGACACGGCCACACGCGTACGACAGTGGCTTGGAGTCTCGCCCGGCCGGCAGAGGGAGTGGGGTAAAGCCCCTCACGCAGCGCTGAACGGGTGGCGGACCACCCTGGAGGCGCACGGCGTTCTTGCGCTTCAGGCCATCGGCGTTCCTCTCAGGGAGATGCGGGGTTTCTCAATCGCCGAGCGCCCCCTCCCGATCGCTGTCGCCAACATCCAGGATGCTCCCAGAGGCCGCGTCTTTACGCTGCTCCACGAACTTGTCCACATCCTGCTGCGGGAAAACGGCCTCTGTGATGAACGAGACGTCGACGATGTCGACAGGGGCGCAGAGGGTTTCTGCAATCGGGTAGCCGCAGCGATCCTCGTTCCCGAATCGGACCTCCGCGAGTCCGAGACGGTAATCCGTCACGGACGTGGCGTCAGCTGGTCGGAACAGGAACTGTCCGGGTTGAGCCGGCGTTTCGGGGGAGCGAGCGAGGAAGCGCTGTTGCTCCGAATGGTCCGTTTCGGTCTGACTACGCAGCACTTCTACCGAGAGCGGCGGGAGCATCTCCGGCAGCGCTACACCGATCAGCGTGAACGTGACGCCGGACAGGGTGGTTTCGTTCCACCGCACCGCGTGTCGATGGCGGCACTCGGCCGGACCTTCGTGAGGCTCGTCCTCGAGGGCTTCGACCGGGAGAGGATCTCGGCCAGCGATGTCGCGGACTTCCTTGGTATGCGCTTGAAGCACCTGGAAGAGGTGCGCAGCGACATGCGGCGGGTGCCGTGATCGCAGATGGCGGTCTACAGTTGCGATACCAGCTCCTTCCTCGATGCATGGATTCGGCACTATCCGCCCGACACGTTCCCCGGGGTCTGGGAGCAAATCGGTAGCCTCGTTGCTCAGGGTCAGATTCTCTTCATCGACGAAGTCGTGGAAGAGTTGGGACGAAAGGACGACGGTGCGTATGAGTGGGTCGCGGCGAGGCCCGCATCCATCGTGTCAATCGATGGCCCCATTCAGGACGCCGTCACGAGTCTCCTCCGCGACCATCAGCGCATGCTCGATACGCGACGCAACAAGTCGGGCGCCGATCCGTTTGTCATCGCGCTGGCGCAGGTCCGCGGATGCTCTGTCCTCTCCAGTGAACGCAGCACCGGTAGCTTGCGCCGCCCCAAGATTCCTGACGTATGCGAAGCCGTCGGCGTCCCGTGCGTCGATCCCTTGAAGATGTTCCGAGCGGAGGGACTGCGTTTCCGGTAGTGGCCCAACGCGCCCTGGATGATCGACGGCCGCAGGTCGATGAGTGCGAGCGCGTCGGTCCGTCCCGCTTGAACTCGACGCCGGAGTTCTCGCCGCCCGCGACGAGTTCGAGGAGATCCGACCGGTTCACTTGCGTCCTACCCGCCTGACTTGCGCGGCCGGCGCTTCTGCACGATATCGAGCAGGCGTTCGAGGCGGTCGCGCTCGCCGTTCCGCAGTCGCCGGTTCTGCTGCTCGGGCCGCCGGGCGACGAGCGCGTCGAGCTCGATGAGCCACTGCAGGTCGTCGCGGATCTCGCCGTCGGCCAGCTCGACCGCGCGCTCCCAGGTGCCGGCGTTCCGCCACAGGCGCAGCACCTCCCGGGACGCCCCGGCCTCGTCGTACGCGGCGGCAGCCTCCTCGGTCCGTCCCTGGGCCTCGCGCAGCCGGCCGAGCCGCAGCGGGTCGGGCGCGATGGCCTCCAGCACCG
>JAPOYI010000156.1 GCA_026706665.1 Gammaproteobacteria bacterium
GCGCTCGTCGAGGCCGAGGCATCACGGTTCCAGTTCGAACGGTTGGGATATTTCTACAAGGACCCGGTTGAACATTCGGCAGACACACCTGTCTTCAACAGGATCGTGACACTTCGGGATTCCTATCGGCCCTGAGGTCGCTTGGAGATAATGCGAGGGTCGTGCGTGACCTTGGATGTGGGACGCGCTGCCAGAGTCAATTGTTCGCGCAATAGCGAATAAATGTAGTGAATTAACTCGCGTTAACCGATCCTAACGCTACCTTTTCTCGATTTGCAAGCGATTTCTGCAAATTTTTCTTCTATTGCCTCTCAGTCGGGCCACGGCGCCTCTGGAGGCTTCCTGCCCGCGCACGTAGCGACCGGGCATGGCGGGCGATGTCCAGCGGCCGATCACCTGCAGCTCCGCCAGCGACACGCCGCGCTCCGCCAGGGACTGCGCGGCCCCAACACGGAGCGAATGTCCCGACACACGGCGGGCGATTCCGGCCTCGGCCGCCCGGCGCTTGATCGCCGCGCGGACGGCGCCCGTTCCCAGTCGCGCGGCCTGGACGGCGGCGCCCTTTACGGGACGGAACAGCGGACCGGATTCGATGCCGGCCATCGCCATCCACCGCTGCAGGCGTCCGGCCGCGTCGCTGCATACATGGAGAACCGCGCCCTCTCCATACTGGTCCGTCTTGCTCCGACGGATCTTGACGAGTGCGGAGCCGTCCCGTTGCGGCGACACGTCCCCGACGTCCAGATGAGAAACCTCCGAGGCGCGGAGAAGCGCGTGGGAGGCGATCCCGACGAGCGCCGCGTCGCGCAGACCGCGCGAGTCGCCCTGGGCCTCGGCACATTCGCTCATCCTGTCGGCGTCCTCCCAGAGAAGGGCACCGGCCTGTCCTCGTCCCCGGTCGCTGGCTTCCCGGCGGTATCGCGCAAGACGCTCGAGCGTCACGGGTCCGACAGGATGTTTCTCGCAACGGTATCCGGCCCTTGCCAGATCTCGGACCGCGCGGCGAATGGCGGCGACCGCGAGGGCGGCGCTGGACGTGGCCAGGCCCCTCCGGAACATCTCGTCGAGGTGCCCGGCGAGGAAACTGTCGTTGGGAGGTCGTCCGTCCAGCCAGCCGTCGAAGCGCCGCAGTGCGCCAACGTACGCCTTGCGGGTAGTGGATGCGAGGGCCGCGGTGTGAAGCTGACGGATCGCCAGTCCTATGTCGAGGCACGCCAGGGTTCGCGCCACGCCGCGCGGGTTCCTCTCCAGACGTCTCGCGACGCCGCGAACGAAGACGAGCAGCAAGGGCCGCAAGCCGCCGCGTTCGCGGATTGGGGGAATCGGGTCGCCGGGTCGGGCATGGGGCATTGATCCAAAAGTCATTTCTACATCTCTCCGCATCGGTTAACGCGAGTTAACCAAATATATCTTTGGCCTTTGCGCCTACGTGGAGGAGCCCATGAAGCAGAAACACCTATCCAAGCCAGCCGCGTTCCAAGCAGCCTTAGCGCTGTTCTGCCTGGTCGCGGGTACCGCAGCCTCTGCGGAGTCGCTGTATTGGTACACCACCAGGGACTGTTCGGGCGACGCAACATTCGCGGCGTCCCTCAAATATGTTCCGGGGACTTCGGGCGCCGGCTCGTATCGAATTCTGGGGGAGACAGAATGCCGCCCGGTAGACGTTATCAAGGCTCAACAGGCGGCCCGGTACGCCGCCCACTGGCCTTCATGGTCCTACAGTTATGACTTTTCGACCAACACGGGGATCGGCTACTCTGGTGCCGGCGTCACCTATGTTTGTCCACGGGCGATACCACTGCAAAACGGACCCGCTGGCGACGGCCTGCCACGAGTTCCTTAATCAGCCGACAGAGTGCATTGAGGGTTACGGCGTGGACACGTCAGGGGGCTTGTACAATCGCCGTTGCAAAGAATATGTGACCTGCGAACCGGGGTGCAGCATCGACAGCTTCAAGTGCATGTCGGACAGGATGTGCACGTTTGTCCAGACGGTGGACCAAACGTTGCCTTACGCATGCGTGGCATTGTACAGTGCCGCTGGCGGGCTCGCGGGGCTTGCGGTGTGCACGGCAGCCGCGCCTACTACCGTGGGCGCGGTGGCGGTGTGCATTGCTGCGGCGAGCGCTGTTACAGGAGTCGTTGTTTACGCGCGTGACGTATGCAACTAGTGTACCGTCTCTATAATAGGTAGACATTACTATCGGGACGTGGCATGCTGGCGTCCATGGCGCGCCCCGTCCAG
>JAPOYI010000216.1 GCA_026706665.1 Gammaproteobacteria bacterium
CGTCGTCGCGCCTCGCCAGGAACCAAAAATCCCTCGCAGCTACACTCGCATATTTGAGCTTGACGGAACACTAGCCCTCGAGCAGAATCGTGACCGGTCCGTCGTTGACCAGGCTGACCTGCATGTCGGTGCCGAAGACGCCGGTGGCAACCTGTGGCCAACGCTCCCGGATGGCGCCGACATAGTGTTCGTACAGCGCCCGCGCCCGTTCCGGTTCCGCCGCATATCCGAAGCCCGGCCGATTGCCTCGCGAGGTGTCCGCCGCCAGGGTGAACTGCGAGACCACCATCACGCTGCCGCCGACGTCCATCACCGAGCGGTTCATCGGCTTGGACGCATCGGCGAAAACCCGCAGCGCCAGCGTCTTCGCCGCGAGGCGTTCCGCCTGCGCTTCGGTGTCGTCGCGGAATACCCCCAGGAGGACGAGCAGCCCCCCATCTATGCGCGCGACCGCATCTCCGCCGATGTCGACCGACGCGCCCGCGACGCGTTGACACAACGCCCTCACGGCGCGTCACTCCCGCCTGCGGCTACAATACGGGGCATGAAAAAAGCCATAGCGCTCATCTCCGGCGGACTTGACTCCATGTTGGCGGCAAAGGTCGTCCAGGAGCAAGGCGTACACGTCGAGGGGCTCAATTTCTACACCGGATTCTGCGTGGAGGGCCATACCCACGCCATCCGAAAGAAACGGCAGGTCAAGCCGCGCCGGAACAATGCGCTGTGGGTGGCGGAACAGCTCGGCATCAAGCTGCACATCATCGATGTTGCCGAAGAGTACAAGGACATCGTCCTCAATCCGAAACACGGCTACGGCCAGAACCTGAACCCATGCCTCGACTGCAAGATCTTCATGGTGGACAGGGCTCGGACCTGGGGCGTTGCAGAACGGGACTTCGACTTCATCGTGACCGGCGAGGTGATCGGCCAGCGGCCCAAATCCCAGCGCAAGGAAACCATGCCGCTCATCGCGCGCGAGTCCGGTGCCGACGATCTCCTGTTGCGCCCGCTTTGCGCCAGGAACCTGGCCCCGACCAGGCCCGAACGGGAAGGCTGGGTGGACCGCGACGCCCTGTACGGGTTCCACGGCCGCAACCGGAAACCCCAGATGGCGCTGGCGGAGTCTTTCGGCTTTTCCGACTACGCACAGCCCGCCGGGGGCTGCTGCTTCCTGACAGACGCCCAGTACGCATCCAAGCTGGCCGACCTGTGGGACGCCCGCGGGGCGCGCGACTACGAACTCGACGACATCATGCTGCTCAAGGTCGGACGCCACATCCGGCCCGCACGCCACTACAAGCTGATCGTCGGGCGCGAGGAAGGGGAGAACCGGTATCTCGAAGGCTACCGCAACCGCTTCCTGCACCTCAGGACCGCGGGGTTCCCCGGCCCCCTCGCGCTAATCGACGGTGCACCAGGGCCCCGGGACGTGACGCTGGCCGCGCGCATACTGGCTCGCTACAGCCGAGGCCGGACCCTCCCCCGCGTCGACGTGAGCGCCCACCACGTCAATGGAGTGGTGGAGTTGCTGAACGTCGAACCACTGCCGCCGACGGAACTGCCGGCGGCCTGGCACGTATGAGCCCTCGGCAGACCGGGGCCAACGTCGCACGCGGCGGCCGTCAGCAGCTGGATGTCCGCGGCCTGCTCTGCCCACTGCCCGTGATTCGCACCCAGGAGCGCGTTGAATCGCTTTCGACCGGGACATTGCTGGACATTCTCGCGACTGACCCGGGCGTGTTGCAGGACATTCCCGCGTGGTGCAGGGTGCACGGTCACGGCCTGGTTGCGACCGCGCGCGACGACACCTGTATTCGCATCACCATCGAAGTGTGCGAGACTTGAACCTGGGCGGCGCCGATTGCACTGACATAGTGCATATCATCGGTGTTCGCACCATAGAAGAGCACTGCGGCGTCAAGGAAACGGGAGCCAGGCGGTAGTCCGCCGGGTTTGTGCGCCTCATTTGGTGCATGGGGACGAAAATGCCGCATGGCACTGATATTGCTTGGCTGATGGGGAACCGGCAGAAAGATGTCGAGGCCCTTTGCTGGGCAAGGTTCGGTGGCGGCGTCGCCGCCGGGGAACCGGCGCGTCGTCTTGAGGCAAGAAGCGAAGGCTTCGCCAAGTCAATCAACTGCAAACAACGGAGCGGAATCCGAAATGGCGGAAAACACGTTAAAACTGATTAGCGACAACGATGCGAAATGGGTGGACCTTCGATTTACCGACCCCAGGGGCAAGGAGCAACACACGACCATCCCGGCGGGTCGCCTGGATGCGGAAGCCTTCGCAGACGGGATCATGTTCGACGGCTCATCCGTCTCCGGATGGAAGAGCATCAACGAGTCCGACATGATGCTCATGCCCGACGACTCGACCCCCGTTCTCGATCCTTTCCGCGACGAAACGACCATCAACGTGCGCTGCGACATCATCGAACCCACGACGATGCAGCCGTACGGCCGGGATCCGCGTTCGACCGCGAAGCTCGCGGAGCAATACCTCGTTTCCACCGGCATCGGGGATGAAGCCTACTTCGGTCCCGAGGCCGAGTTCTTCGTCTTCGACGACGTCCGCTGGAAGGTGGAGATGTCCGGCAGTTCCTACGCCGTTTCCGCGGAGGAAGCGGCCTGGGAGTCCGACGCCGAGTTCGAAGGCGGCAACCTCGGACACCGGCCCAGGGTCAAGGGCGGCTATTTCCCGGTCCCGCCGGTGGATTCCGGCGCGGACCTGCGCAACGCGATGTGCAGCACCATGCAGGCCATGGGGCTGACCGTCGAGGTCCATCACCACGAAGTGGGCACCGCCGGCCAGGGCGAGATCGGCGTGCGGTTCAATACGCTGGTCAAGAAGGCCGACGAACTGCAGATCTACAAGTACTGCGTCCACAACGTCGCGCAAGCCTACGGCAAGACCGCGACCTTCATGCCCAAGCCGCTGGTGGGCGACAACGGCAACGGCATGCACGTCCACCAGTCCATCGCCAAGGGCGGCGAGAACGTCTTTTTCGGCGACGGCTATGCTGGCCTCTCGGAAACCGCGCTCTACTACATCGGCGGAATCATGAAGCACGCCAGGGCGTTCAACGCGTTCACGAATGCGAGCACCAACTCGTACAAGCGCCTGGTGCCCGGCTTCGAAGCGCCGGTCCTGCTCGCCTATTCGGCGCGCAACCGCTCCGCCGGCGTCCGCATTCCCTACGTGCAGGGGGGCAACCCGCGCGCCTATCGCACGGAGGTCCGCTTCCCGGACTCGGCCGGCAACCCCTACCTGACCTTCGCGGCCATGCTGATGGCGGGCCTCGACGGCATTCAGAACAAGATTCACCCGGGCGACCCGTTCGACAAGGATCTCTATGACCTGGCCCCCGAGGAACTCGAAGGCGTCCCGACGGTGTGCGCATCGCTTGAGGAAGCGCTCGCGGCCCTCGACGCCGACCGCGGTTTCCTGACGGCCGGCGGCGTCTTCAGCGACGACCAGATAGACGCCTATATCGAACTCAAGCAGGAAGAAGTGAATCTGCTGCGCATGACCACGCATCCCGCCGAGTTCCAGCTGTACTACTCGGTGTAGGAAATCCGACGCGCCTGAAATGACTGCGATGGCGGCGCCATGCCGCCGTCCGGTTTCAGGCCCTGTGCGCGGCGAATGTCCCGCACACCAACACTGCGTGATCCTACACGGCATCGCGAATCTGCCCCTTACGCTCCCGCGTTGTCGCGAGGCACTATTCCCCTCATCCAATAACGCGGTCCAGCCGCGAGCAGGTTTCACGACAGTTTTCCATGGAAGTGCCCCACGACCGTCGCCTATCGGCGCCGCCCGCGGCCCGGCCCCGCTCGTCGACCATGGAACAACCCCTCTGGCGACGGGGAAAATGCCAGCACTTCCTTACGCGTCAGCGGTCGGGGATGCTCCTTTCCTGCGAGGGGTTCCCCCTCGCGCTCCCGGGGGGCTGAAGGCTCCCATGTCCAGCCGCATATCCGGCGCAATCCTGGTGCTCGCGCTTGGAGCAACGGCAAGCGCCGAGACAGCCATCTACCGCTACACGGATGGCGACACGACCGCCTTCGCCGACCGTCCCGCCACGGGCCGGCAGGAGGTTGAACTTCCCAGCGTCAACACCTACAGCGCCGTGGAATCGACGCTGCCACCCGTCGACACCGTCAGACCGGCGGAGCCTGCGGCGGGCTATCAGCACCTTCGCATCACCTTTCCCGGCGACGGCGAGGCCATTCGGCGCAACGGCGGAAACCTGCGCATGACCGGCCAGGTTGAGCCCGCGCTGAACGCGGGCCACCGCGCCGTTCTGTTGGTCGATGGCGCTGTCGCCGTGGCGGGCGGAGCGCGGCAGGAAGCTGACGACGACTCCGACAACCGGCGCAGCCTGCTTGCCTTCGCCCTGGCGAACGTATCCCGAGGGCCCCACGCGGCGTCGATCGCCATCATGGACCGCGAGAAGAACGTTCTGATCCAGAGCGCCCCCGTCAGTTTTCACCTGCTGCGCGCAGCCATAAGACACCCATAGGCGTCTCGACGACGGCGAAGTTTGACGCCCACGGACGCACGCACTATTTTGGTGCACGCATTTATCAATTATCTGCACCGTTCCCGGGCAATGCCAGTCAATACGGGGCCTGCAGCCACAAATGCAAGTGGACCGAAATTTGCAGCGCTATTCTCAGTTCGGCTTTGGAAGGCACCAAGGGCACGGCAACATGATGGCCCAGGCCCCGGAGATACTGGATCAACTCGCAACCGCGGTGGTCGTCCTGGACAACACCCTGCGCGTCGGCTACCTGAACCAGGCGGCGGAATCCCTGTTCGGCAAATCGTCCCAGCGCATCGTTGGCAAGGAGGTGCGAGATCTGTTCGTCGATCCCGCCGAGCGGGCATCGGCACTCAGGAACACGCTCGATACCGGTCAGCCGTACACCAAGCGCCGCGCGGTCCTGTCGAGCAACGGCCGCGACGACCTGCGCGCGGACTATTCCGTCGAACTGCTCGAAAACGGCGAACTGCTGATCGAGATCGAACCGCTCGACCGCTTCCTCAGGATCAACCGGGGCGACGAGCACCTCGCCTTGCAGGAGACGACACGCAAACTGGTGCGTGGTCTCGCGCACGAGATCAAGAATCCCCTGGGGGGCATACGCGGGGCCGCGCAGCTGCTCGAAAGAGAGCTCAAGAGCACCGGCCAGCGGGAGTACACGAAAGTCATCATCGAAGAGGCCGATCGGCTCAGGAACCTGGTCGACCGCATGCTGGGCTCCAACGAGCGACCGCGATTCGAAGGCGTGAACGTCCATCGCGTGCTCGAACGCGTGATTCATCTCATCGAAGCCGAGTGCCCGGAGCGCATCGCCTTCGTGCGGGACTACGACCTGGGCCTTCCCGAAATCGAGGGGGATTCCGGCAAGCTGATCCAGGCAATCCTCAACATCGTTCGCAACGCCGAAGAGGCGCTGACCGACACGCCGAATCCGCGCATCGGCGTGTCGACCCGCGCCGTGCGCCAGTTCACCATCGGGCGCCACCGGCATCGGGTGGTGGTCAAGGTCGAGATCGTCGACAACGGTCCCGGGATCCCGGCGGATATCGCCGATCGCATCTACTACCCCATGATCAGCGGACGGACGGACGGCACCGGGCTCGGCCTCTCCATCACCCAGAACATCGTCGGCCAGCACAACGGGGTGATGGAATGCGACAGCGCGCCCGGGAAAACCGCCTTCGCACTCTACATTCCCCTGGAGCAGCCCAACGATGAGTGACGCTTCCACCGGCAATGTCTGGGTCGTGGACGACGACAGGTCGATACGATGGGTGCTTGAGCGCGCGCTGCAACAGGCAGGCTTCACGACCAGGTCCTTCGCGCGGGGCGACACGGTGCTGCAGCAGATAGGAACCGCGCAGCCCGACGCGATTGTCAGCGATATCCGCATGCCGGGCCCGGACGGTCTCGAACTCCTCGCCTCGATGAAGGAATCGCACCCAACGGTGCCGATCATCATCATGACCGCGCACTCCGATCTCGAAGTGGCTGTCAACTCCTACCAGGGCGGGGCGTTCGAATACCTGCCCAAGCCCTTCGACGTCGACGACGCGGTCGCCACCGTGCGGCGCGCCGTGGCACACCACCGCGAGTGCGAAATCACCGAACCCGAGATCGAGGAAGGTCCCCCCGCGGAGATCATCGGGCAGGCGCCGGCGATGCAGGAAGTGTTTCGCGCCATAGGCCGGCTTGCGCAGTCGAACATCACCGTCCTGATCCAGGGGGAGTCCGGCACCGGCAAGGAACTCGTCGCGCGTGCCCTGCACCGTCACAGCCCACGCTCGGGCGGGCAGATGGTCGCGCTGAACATGGCGGCGATACCGAAGGACCTGATCGAGTCCGACCTCTTCGGTCACGAGAAAGGCGCTTTCACCGGCGCGAACGCGCAACGGCTCGGCCGATTCGAACAGGCGGACGGCGGCACGCTGTTTCTCGACGAAATCGGAGACATGCCGGCGGATACGCAGACGCGCCTGTTGCGGGTGCTGGCGGACGGGGAGTTCTATCGCGTCGGCGGCCGCTCAACGGTCAGGGTGGACGTGCGCATCATCGCGGCCACGCACCAGGACCTGGAGCAGCTCGTGCGCGACGGCATCTTCCGCGAGGACCTCTATCATCGGCTGAACGTCATCCGGATCCACCTGCCGCGACTCCGGGAAAGGTCGCAGGACATCCCGATCCTGGCGCGGCATTTCCTCCAGGCCGCCGCGAGCGAACTCGGCGGAGAACCGAAACAACTCCGTCCCGAGACCGAGGCATGCCTGATGACGCTGGAGTGGCCCGGCAATGTGCGCCAGCTCGAGAACACCTGCCGCTGGCTCACGGTCATGGCCGCGGGACGAGAGATTCTCATCGACGATCTGCCGCCGGAACTTACCCGTGACGGTGAATCGGAGGCGGTCGCGAGCGATTGGCAGGCGAGCCTGCGCGCCTGGGCGCAGGGGCAGCTTGCCGCGGGCGGCCGGGGAATCCTGTCGAAGGCGCTGCCGGAACTGGAGCGTGTCCTCATCCAGACAGCCCTCGAACACACCGGGGGACGCAAGCGCGACGCCGCCGACCTGTTGGGCTGGGGCCGCAATACCCTGACCCGAAGGCTGGCGGAATCAACGCGGAGATCCTGACCCCCGACGCGACTGCCTGGCGACAGCGGCGACCGTAGCCTAACCGAAGTAGTTGCCGCCGTCGGTATTGCGTAGCTTGTCCCGCGCCACCACCAGGCGGTGCACTTCGGACGGGCCTTCGCCGATCCGCTTGACCCGCAGTTCCCGGTACCAGCGCTCCAGCGGCATTTCCCTGGCAACGCCCATGCCGCCGAACATCTGTATCGCGCGGTCCACGACCCGCCAGGCTGTCTCGGTCCCGTAGAGCTTGCAGACCGAGGCATCCACCTTGCCCGGCGCGCCGGCATCCACCTTCGACGCGGCGTCGTGGATCAGCAGCCGGGCGGCGCGAAGCTCCACCTCGGAGTCGGCGATCATCCACTGGATCGCCTGCTTGTCCGCCAGCATGCCGTCGCGCACCGGCCGGTTCTTGACCCAGCCGCAGGCCATGTCCAACGCTTCCTGGGCGATCCCGACACAGCCCGCGGCATACGGAATGCGCGCGTCCACGAGCCAGTTCTGGGCCACGCCAAATCCCTGGCCGACTTCGCCGAGCACGTTCTCTGCCGGCACTTCGCAGTTGTCGAGGACGATCTCGTACGGGGACAGCGCCCGAATCACCTTGATCTCGTTGAACTCGATGCCCTTGAAGTCCGGTTCCACGATGAACGCCGTGATCTGGGGCGGCGCGCCGTCCCGGGTGCGCGCGAAGATGATGCCGTAGTCGGCGCTGGCCGCCGCCGTGATCCACATCTTGCGCCCGTTCAGGACCCACACGTCGCCCTCCTTGCGGGCCCGGGTCTGCACGTTGTTGCGCGGGTCCGACCCGCCGGTCGGTTCGGTCAGGGCGACGAACGCGCGTTTCTCTCCGTCGATGCAGGGAAGGGCGTACTTCTCGATCTGCTGCGGCGTTCCCGACCAGACTATGATGGGCGGGCCGCCGGCGAACGCCCCCAGCGCCGGGTTGTATGCGCCAAGGCGGCATTTCGCCCCCTCTTCGGCGATGATCGCCCGCGCCAGCGCGCTGAGCGCATTGCCGCCGTACTCCTCGGGCGTCGTCAACCGCGTGAGTCCCATCTCCCTCGCGATCCCGCGAAGGTGCGCGAGGTCCTCCGGCCCGCAACCGAGGGCGTCATGCGGCAGCTCGTCCTCGATGGGTTTGACCTCCTCGCGCATGAAGCGCCGGATCTGGTCGCGCAGCATCACCAGCTCGTCCGGCAGCTGGAGACCATAGTGATTGCCATTGTCCATCGATATCCTCCCTCCTCTGGCGGGACCACCGCCGCGGGCACGGCGCCTCCCTACTATCCTAGCCGCTCGGGCGGGAATTCTGGAACGCGAAGGCGCCGCGACCCTTTGGGGACCCTTTGGGGACCCGTTTCGCGATAACTTCTTCCACATGGACACCATGCCGCGCATCGTCCTCTATGAGCCCGAGATACCTCCCAATACGGGCAGCGTGATTCGCCTGGCGGCGAATACCGGCGCATCCCTCGCGCTGATCGAACCGCTGGGTTTCGAACTCGATCACGTCCGCCTGAGGCGCGCCGGGCTCGATTACCGCGAGTTCGCCGACATGCGCGTGTATCCGAACCTCGACACTTACCTCGAAAGCGTTCGGCCCGACCGGGTATTCGCCTTCACGGCCAAGGCGACGATCCCCCACACTGCGCCCCGCTACCGCGCCGGCGATGTCCTTCTGTTCGGGCCGGAAACCCGCGGTCTTCCCGCGAGCGTTCTCGCCCGCTTTCCGGCAGATCACAGGCTGCGCATCCCCATGCGGGCCCATTCCCGCAGCCTGAACCTTTCCAACGCCGTGGCCGTCGCCGTCTACGAGGCGTGGCGCCAGTTGGGGTTCGCGTGAGTTTCCACCTTGCCGAAGCCCCTCGAGGCACGGGCGGAGCAAGCCGTCTTCACCCACACGAGTTGCGGAAATCGCTTACAGGAAGGCAGCTCGACGTGTGCAATAATGACTCGTCATGAACGTTCGGTGGTCGAGCATTTGAGCCCGAAAATCGTGTCGATACTTGCCGTCGGGGTGGTGCTGGCCGGGCTGATCCTGACCGGACTGCGTAGCGTACGAATCGAACTCCACGATGTGCGCGCGGATGTGGGCGACCTGCGCGAACGCATTGCACGACTTGAAGGCCTGTTCGAGGGATTCATCCGGAACGTGTCCCCTGGCGAACCGGATTCGAATTGAAGCCGGGACAGGGAAGCCAAGTGGCCGGAAGAGCATGAGCCCCGAACTCGTATCGATACTTGCCGTCGGCGTCGCACTGGCCGGGCTGATCCTGACGGGATTACACGGTCTTCGTGCCGAGCTGAACGCCGTGCGTGTCGAACTGAACGCCGTGCGCACGGAACTGAACGACGTGCGTGCGGACGTCACCGATTTGCGCGAACGCGTCGCCCGCCTTGAAGGCCTGTTCGAAGGTTTCATCAAGGTGTTCGAGGGTTTCGTCCAGAAAGCGGCCCCGCACGACCCGGCTTCGAACTAGGGTCGAACGCCCCTATCCGTCCGTGGGAGCGCTTCCAAAGTAGAGCGTGTGCCCGTCCGGATCCTCGATCACGAACTCCGTGGTGCCCCAGGGACGCTCGGAGATGCCTTCGACGATCTTCACGCCGGCTTCCTGAACCTGGCGGAAAGCGGCATCGATGTCGCGCACGCCAAAATGAACATGCAGGTGCTGCCCGCTCCGAACGAAGTCGATGCCCGGGTCCGGATCGTCCACGAGCTTGAGGTGGATCATCCGGTTGCCGCTGCTGACTCCCGCATAGAAGTCCTGGTACCTGAAGGACAGCACGAAGCCAAGCTTCCCGGTATAGAAGCGGATCGCGCGCTCGAGGTCCGTGGTGCGGAGTTGGGGCACGAGTTCTTCTATCTGCATCGCGCCCTCATCGCGTCGCCGACCGAAATGGGACGTGCGCCGCGCGATCAGTTGACGCTTTCGCCACGCTCCGCGTCCCTGTTGCGCACCGCCTGCTCGTACAGCGAGGGAAAGTCCACGGGGGCGAGCATGAACGGCGGGAATGTCCCTTTCGCGGCCACGTTGTCCACGGCTTCGCGCACGTACGGAAACAGGATATCGGGACACGCCACGGCCAGGATCCGTTCAAGCGCAGGATCGTCGGCCCCCTCGATAAGGAAGACCCCGGCCTGCTGTACCTCGATAATGAGTGCCGCAGAGTCCTGATCTTCCTCCGGCCTGGCAGTCAGCGTTGCCGTGAGGACGACCTCGAACCGCGTCTGTGAAATCCGATTCGCCGTGGTGTTGATGTCGAGGTGGACATGCGGCTTCCACTCGCTGGCGAAGACTTGCGGGGCGTTCGGCGACTCGAACGAGAGATCCTTCAGGTAGACACGCTCTACCTGCACCCTCATCGCGACCTGTTCTTCTGCCACTGTTACGAACCCCTGACGACCGGCAGGTTCTGATTGCGCCATTCCGCGATGCCCCCGCGCAGGCGGGATACGTTCTCGAAGCCCGCCTTGCGCAGGATGGTTCCCACCGCGCTCGAGTGTTGCCCCATCTTGCAGGCCACGACCACCGGTTTGACCTTGTGTCTCTCCAGCTCCCCGATCCGGCTGGCAACCGCAGCATGGGGAATGTTCAGGGCATCGACGATGTGGCCTTCGCCGAACTCGTTCTTGTCCCGCACATCCAGCACCACGGCTCCCTCCCGGTTGATCAGATCCACGAGCTGCTGCGCGCTCACGGCGCGTCCGCCTCGCTGCACCTCGTTTCTGACGAACAGTCCCAGCAGAACCACGAAGAGTCCGCTCAGGATGTAATGATTACCAATGAATTCAAAGAGTTGTTCCATCGATTCCTATCCGTGCCACGAACGCGCGGGCGGGTGCCGGAAGTCACAATATTATAGAATACGCGTACCAATTTTGAGCCCGGTGAGCCAATGCCGACAACGCTTCTCGTGGTGCTCGACGGCTGGGGCCATAGCGAGGAGCCGCGCCACAACGCGATTCACGCGGCGCGCACGCCCAACTGGGATCGCTGGTGGCGAACGGCGCCACGCACCCTCCTGTCGGCTTCAGGCACCGATGTCGGCCTGCCCGCCGGACAGATGGGCAATTCCGAGGTCGGACACATGCATCTTGGCGCTGGCAGGGTTATCCGACAGGAACTCTCACGGCTCTCGCTTGCCATCGCCGACGGCAGTTTCGAGAACAACGGGATCATTCGCGCGGCCATCGAGAAATCGGCAGGGAACGCCCTGCACGTGATGGGCCTGGTCTCGCCCGGAGGCGTGCACAGCCACGAAGACCATGTCGCGGCCATGATCGAACTCGCCTCCGACGCCGGCGTTACGGTCCACCTGCACGCCTTCCTCGACGGACGGGATACGCCACCCCGGAGCGCGGCGGCGAGTCTTGCGCGGTTCGGAAGCCGCGTGGCGTCAATCTGCGGCCGCTACTACGCCATGGACAGGGACGGCCGTTGGGACCGCATCGAGTCCGCGTTCGACATGCTGACCCGGGGCGCGGCGGAGTACCGCTACACGGACGCCGTCTCCGCGCTCGAAGCGGCCTACGCCCAGGGCGAAACCGATGAATTCGTGAGGCCTACCCTCGTCCGCCCCCGGGACCAGCCGCCGGTATGGGTCCGGGATGGGGATGTCGTCGTATTCATGAACTTCCGCGCGGACCGGGCCCGGCAACTCACGCGAGCTTTCGTCGACGCCGACTTCCACGGCTTCCGGCGCACTGTAACGCCCGCGCTGGCCGACTTCGTCATGCTGACCCGCTACGCGGACGACATCGACGCATCCTGCGCCTTCGAGGCCGAAACACCGGCCAACACGTTCGGCGAGCACGTGGCCAGGCTCGGCAAGCGCCAGCTACGGATTGCCGAGACGGAAAAGTACGCCCACGTAACGTTCTTCTTCTCCGGCGGAAGGGAACAGCCGTTCGCGGGCGAAGACCGCATCCTGGTGCCCTCCCCCAGGGTTGCGACCTATGACCTCAAGCCGGAAATGCACGCGCGCGAGGTGACCCGGCACGTGATCGACGCGATCAACGAAGACAGCCACGACGCCATCGTCTGCAACTTCGCCAACGCCGACATGGTCGCGCATACCGGCGTATTCGACGCCACCGTCACGGCGATAGAAACCCTGGACGAGTGCCTCGGCGCCATCGCGTCCGCACTCGGGAAAAACGGCGGACAGTGCCTTGTCACGTCGGATCACGGCAACGCCGAGCGCATGCTGGACGGCGACCAGGCACACACGGCGCACACCTCGGCGCCCGTCCCGCTGCTCTACGTGGGGCCCCGGATGCTTCGATTCCGCAGCGGCGGCACGTTGTGCGACGTCGCGCCGACATTGCTGGCGCTCATGGGCCTGGCGCAACCGGACGAGATGACCGGACGGTCCCTGGTTGCCGACGAGCAGGTTCGGCAGACCGCTTGACCGGCCGGTTCCCCACCACGCGGCCCGGGAGCGTCGTCCTCGCCTTGTGCTGCCTCCTCGCTGCCGGGGGGACTCGTGCGCAACCCGACGCCGCCGTCGCCGAACAACGTCTCGACGAAGTCGCCCGGGAACTCGAGTCGCTCGACACCTGGCTCGAGACCGCCGACAAACGCCTGTCCGGCCTGCAAGCCGAAATCTCCCGGGCGGACGACGAGGTCGACGATGTCAATCAGCGCATCCGGGGCCTCTACACTGAAGTCGCCGAGGCGCAGGACTCGCTTGCGAAGCTTGAGGGGCAGCGCCGGGAAGTCGAAGAGCGTCGCATTGACCAGGCGAGCCGGATAGCGCGTCACGTACGCGCCGCGCATCGACTCGTCGGCTCGGGTTTCTTCAAGATGCTCCTGAACCGGGAAAGCCCGGACGCCGTGGACAGGATCGTCCGTTATCACCGCTATTTCGTTCGGGCACGCATGGATGCCCTCGAAGCTTACGCGCAGACTCTCACGGAGATCGACGAGATCCAGCGCGCCACGCGCGCCCGGGAGCATGAGCTGGCGGCGCGGGAACGCGACTTGAGGTCGCGAACGGCTCGCCTGGGCGAACGTCGCCGTGCGCGGGAGGCACTGGCCGCATCGCTGCTGCGCGAGATGCAGGACAAGAGAGTGTCGCGGGACCAGCTTCTCCGCGACCGCAAGCGCCTGCAGGCCCTGCTCGCGAATATCCTCGAACACCTGCGCGACACGCAAGGCACCTCCTTCGCCGCGAGCAAGGGCCGGATGCACTGGCCTGTTGCGGGCCGGGTCGTGCATCGTTTCGGAGACGCCCGCGCCGACGGCAGGCTGAAATGGGAAGGAATCTTTGTTGCCGCGCCAGACGGCACCAACATCAATGCGGTCCACAGCGGCCGGGTCGTGTTCGCCGATTGGCTGCGCGGATTCGGGTTGCTCACCATAATCGACCACGGCAACCGCTACATGTCACTCTACGGCAACGCCGATACCCTGCTGAAGCATGCCGGCGACTGGGTCGAAAGCGGTGAACCCATCGCTTCCGCAGGGCGCAGCGGCGGCCGGGAGGTCAGTGGCCTTTATTTCGAGGTCCGCGCGAACGGTCGTCCCACGAATCCCGCCGGCTGGCTGCGCGACGACCGACAGCCCTGAGGCGCAAAACGGGCAACCTGCGAAGGGGCTACAATCCCTGCGATGCGGCTTCGCCCCTTAACACTGGTCGGCATCGCGGCAAGCATGACGATGGGCGTCGCGCTGGGTGTCGTGGCGTTCCAGGAGCTTGTCGGAGAACTGCGCCTCGGACGCGACGCGACGTCGCTCGGCGCGGTTGTTCAACGCGTGCGAGATGCGTACGTGGAGCCGATCGATGAGCAAACCCTGACGGAAAACGCCATACGGGGCATCGTGGACGGCCTCGACCGGCACTCGTCGTTCCTGGATGCCGCGGCGCTTGCCGACCTGCGAGAGGAGACCACCGGGAATTTCGGCGGCATCGGTGTCGATATCGGGCTGGAGAATGGCTACATCACGGTCATCAGGCCCCTGGACGACACGCCCGCGGCCAGGGCCGGATTGCATCCCGGGGACACGCTCATCGAGGTGGATCGCAAGTCGCTCCGAGGACGTACCCTGCGCGAGACCGTCAAGGATCTGAGAGGCGAGCCCGGCACCGAGGTCCACGTTCGGTTGCGGCGCGAAGGCGTGCAGACGCCCATGGACTTCGACCTGGTGCGGGCGGCGATCCGCGTCAGCAGCGTGCGGTCCCGGTTGATCGAACCGGGATACGGTTATGTGCGCATCGCCCAGTTCCAGAACAAGACCCCGCAAGACCTGCGCGAAGCCGTGCAACGGCTCGCCGACGAAAGCGAAGGAGGATTGCGCGGGCTGGTCGTCGACCTGCGCAACAATCCAGGCGGCGTCCTGGGCGCGTCCGTTGACGTCGCCGACGAGTTCCTCGAAGGGGGCTTGATCGTCTACACCGAAGGCCGGGACGAGAAGCCGGAGCTACGGTTCCTGGCCGACGACGGCGACATCCTCGAGGGGGCTCCGCTCGTGGTCCTCATCAACCGCGGATCCGCCTCGGCGGCGGAAGTGGTCGCCGGCGCGCTCCAGGACCACGGCCGGGCGACCCTCGTCGGCACCAGGAGTTACGGCAAGGGATCGGTGCAATCGGTGCTCCGGCTTCAGGGCAAGCGCGCCATCAAGCTGACCACCGCGCACTACTACACTCCGAACGGGCGTTCGATACAGGCTTCCGGGATCGATCCCGACATCGTTGTCCCCATCCCCGATGGCGACTCGTCTGCCGGATACGACGCGCTTTTGCTGGCGCGCGCCATGCGCCAACTGAAGGAGAGCCCCCGACAAAGCGAGTCGCAGGGGGTTCGTCCCGCAAGCGCCAGGGGGTAGCCACTCGTAGCAAATCCCAGCGCAAGCGTGGCAACCTCTTGCCGGATTGCGGGCCTTGTCCCGGAGCGAGGCCGGTGCGCTTCAGCCCTGCGCTTCGCATCGGAGGCAGCCCATCTCTCCTTGCCCATTTGGTAGTCTTCGACTCCCTGAGAGTCTCCGAACACGCCCATGAACAACAAAGTCTGTTCGATGCTCGGCATCGACTTCCCACTGTTCGCTTTCAGCCACTGCCGCGATGTGGTCGCCGCCGTGAGCAACGCGGGCGGATTCGGCGTACTCGGCGCCACTGGCCACACAGCCGAATCCCTCGACATCGAACTGCGCTGGATCGACGAGCACATCAACGGTAATCCCTATGGCGTCGACCTGCTGGTGCCGACCAGCCTGGACAGCAAGGAGGAGGCCCTGGCCGCCGCCGAGCTGGAAGCGCGGATTCCCCCGGAGCACAAGGCCCACGTCGAGTCGATACTGGCTCGCCACGGCATCGACACCAAGGGGCTGTGGGACCGCGATCTCGGCAACAACTACGGCGATAACCTGCGCGAGGCGGGCGCCTCGGTGGTCCTCGACGCCGCGTTCGCCCACCCCGTCAGGATGGTGGTCAACGCTCTCGGCGTGCCCCCCGACTCCATGCTGGAGCGTGCCCGGGAAAAGGGCATCGTCGTCGGCGCGCTGGCCGGCGCCAGGGAGCACGCCATCAAGCATGCGGAAGCGGGCGTCGACGTCATCATCGTGTCGGGGACGGAGGCGGGTGGGCACTGCGGCGAAGTGTCCACAATGGTGCTGGTCCCCGAGGTGCTGGAGGCGCTCAAGCCCTACGGCGATGTTCCCGTGCTTGCCGCGGGCGGCATCATCACCGGTCGCCAGATGGCGGCCGTGATGGCGATGGGTGCGTCCGGCGCTTGGTGCGGTTCCGTCTGGCTCACGACGGCGGAAGCGGAGACCGCTCCGGTCGTCAAGGAAAAGATGTTGCATGCCAACTCCCGCCAGACCGTGCGGTCGCGCAGCCGGACGGGCAAGTACACGCGCCAGCTTCGCTCCTCGTGGACCGATGCCTGGCACCAGGAGGACAGCCCGGACCCATTGCCGATGCCGCTGCAGGCGCTGGTCAGCGAACCCGCGCTGCGCCGCGTCTCCCAACTGGCGGAAGGCGGTCACGACGGCGCGAAGCAACTTGCCACCTACTTCGTCGGCCAGGGTGTCGGCCTGATGAACTCGACCGTGTCGGCGCGGCAGGTGGTCTACGAGTTCATGGAAGACTATGCCAACGCCGCCGAGCGATTGGCCGCCACGCTCGACGAGGCCTGATCAACTACCAGCCTCGCCTGTCTCTTCCATCGACCGCCGCCAGGTCACGTATCCCCAGGCGGCCATGCCGATGTAGATCGCATACAGCGTCGCGTAACCGCCGAGACCCTGCAGCGAATACAGCGCTACCGAGTTGACGTTGACGACGAACCAGAGCATCCAGTTCTCGATCTTCTTGCGCGCGGTGAGCCACATGGCGGCGAGGCTCATGGCGAAGACGCCATTGTCCCAAAACGGATAGGCAGCATCGGTCTGGGTGGCGAACCAGGCGCCGAGTCCTGCGGCCGCGGCCAGGCATGGCACCGCCAGGGCGGCCAGAACGAAGCGGCTCGCACGCGTAACGGGCAACTCTTCCCCCTGATCTGTGCCGAACAGCCAGTAGTACCAGCCATAGAGGTTCATCGGCAGGAAGGCCACCAGGTGCAGCAGCAGGTTGGCGTAGAGCCGCGCTTCGTAGAGAACCGTGATCGAGACGAAGACGTAGGCAACCCCGAGCGGCCACGCCCAGACATTCTGGCGAATCAGGAACCAGACGACGACGAGCCCCAATACCGTGCCGATAGGCTCGTCGACGGTCAGCCACAGATTCCAGATGTCTGAGAGCAGGTCCATGGGGATCAGGTGCGAAAGCTAGCCCGCGTGTCCGGACGCAGGCTGCGCCTCAACTCAGCGTAGGGGTGAGCGAAGCATCAACGATTCGCCGATCGTTCGTGAGCAGTGTTGCCCCTAGAACTCGAGCGGTTGCGACGAGAATTCGGTCTGCCGGGTCGCGGTGAAACGAGTCCGGCAAGGCCGCAATCTCTGTCGCGACCGCTGGTGAAATGCCCTGCCTGCGCACGAGCGGCGGAGCGACGGCCTTGTCCAGCCACTCACGTAGCGGCAATGCCAGGCGAATGCGGTCCAGGCTTGCGAGCATCGCCACCTCCCAGAGGGAGATCTCGGACACGAATACAGGGGCATCGGGAGTCGCCGCTTCAACGACTTCCCGTTGCCGCGTCGAAAGCTGCATTCGGTCGTTCAGCCACCAGATCAGCACGTGTGTGTCCAGCAAGGCAGTCATCAACGGTTGCTCTCCCAGTGGTCCTCGGGGACTACCGGATCGACGATGTCGCCTACGACGGTGACGGTACCCTCCAACTCGAGCTGAGGATACCGAGCAAGCGATTGGGTGGCGGGGCCAAGCTCCGCCACGGGTTGGCCGCGCTTCAGGATGACCACACGCTCCCCAGTTGCGCGGACGCGGTCGAGAATCGAGAGGCAGCGGGCCTTGAAATCGGAAGCGTTGATGTGTTCCATAGGTGACTAGTATTAAGGACCAGTCACAACAGGTCAACGACCGAAGCCTGCAAACGACTTGCCCAGAATCATCAGGTTCCCGAAGCCGTCGGCGCAATGATCAGCTCCCGGACAGTTATCTCGGGTGGCTGCTGGTACGCGAACAGAACCGCGCCTGCGACATCGTCCGGTCTTAGCCCACCCTGCAGACGGTCCTTGTTGGCCTGGTACGCCTCGATCAGGTCCGCCTGGGTCGACCGGCTTAGCAGATCGGTGTCGACCAGTCCGGGAGAGATCAGGATGACGCGGACCCCGCGTCCGGCAGCCTCGGCTCGCAGTCCCTCGGTGAGGCCCCGGACAGCAAACTTCGTTCCGACGTATACGACGTGATTGGGACCGTACCGGCACCCGGCGGTTGAACCGATGTTGACGACGGTCCCCGCGCGCCGTTCGAGCATCCGGGAATAGACCACGGACGTGGTGTTGAGCAGCCCCACCACGTTGGTCTCGAACATGCCCTGCCAATGCTCCGGCTCCTGGTCCTTGAACGCCGAGAGGTTCAGCCATCCGGCGTTATTGACCAGAAGGTCGACCGGCCCATGCACCGCCTCCGCCTCGGCCACCGCAGCACGGAAGCCTTCGACGTCGGCGACGTCGTTCTTCCGGCACAGCGTGTCGGGAAGGCCAAGCCCCCGGAGACGGTCGACGCGCCGGGCGGTCAGGAGCAGCGGATGGCCCGCCGCGCTCAGAGTCCGGGCGATCGCCGCGCCTATACCGGCACTTGCCCCCGTGATCACTGCCAATGGCTTGGTCATGGGTTTCCCCTGGTGTGTCGTCCACTGCAGGCCCAGCGAGTCTTCGCGCCGGGGTGGGCAGACCGATCTCTCCGGCCGTAGGGTATCCCACCGACCCGTTGTGCGAAAACGCGCGGGCAGCAGATAGGGACACTGGGCAGCAGATAGGGACACCCACCTCCCGCTGCAACCTCCGGTAGAAGTCGGTGATGGGTGTCCCTATTCTTCCCTGCACCCGTATTTGCATCGATAGTCAGGTAGCCATAGGCAGCAGATAGGGACACCCACCTCCCGCTGCAACCTCCGGTAGAAGTCGGTGATGGGTGTCCCTATTCTTCCCTGCACCCGTATTTGCATCGATAGTCAGGTAGCCATAGGCAGCAGATAGGGACACCCACCTCCCGCTGCAACCTCCGGTAGAAGTCGGTGATGGGTGTCCCTATTCTTCCCTGCACCCGGATTTGCATCGATAGTCAGGTAGCCATGGCGAAAAGACGACCCAACATCCTCTGGATATACATCGAAGACCAGGATCCGAGATACGGTTGCTATGGCGAAACGCTGGTGGAAACGCCCAACATCGACGCCCTTGCGGCCGAAGGCGTGGTGTTCGAGCGGGCGTACTCGCCGGCGCCCGTATGCAGCCCCAGCCGCTCGGCGGTCATCACTGGCAGCTACGCGATTCGCCTGGGTACCCATGTCCAGCGCTCGAGCCGCTTTCCGGGGGAAGAGATCTACCTGCCGGATGGCCACAAGACCGTGCCGGAGATCCTCCGCGATGCCGGCTACTTCACGTTCAACAACGGCAAGGACGACTACAACTTCGCCCGCGACCGAAGCAGGCTTTACACCACCGGCAACGATGAACGTGAGCCGGACGGCAAGGTAAACGGCGGTGTGAGCCTGCAGCGGGGTAGCGGCGACTGGTGCGAATGTCCCGCCGATGTGCCCTTCTTTGCGCAGATACAGACCAACGGCGGCAAGGACGGCTACAGCGCCGAGCAGGCATCGGGAGTCCTGCGGGGGCTGGGAGTCGAGAATCCGGAACTCGTCAACCCCGACGATGTCACGGTCCCGCCGCAATATCCGGACATTCCGGAAATGCGCGAGATGGTCGCCCACCAACTCAACACCATGCTGGTCAGCGACATCCTCGTGGGGCAGATGATCGAGCGTCTGAAGGCGGATGGACATTGGGGCAACACCATCATTTTCCTTTTGAGCGATCACGGCGCCCTGTTCCCGCGCGCCAAGCAGATGTGTTACGAAGAGGGTCTGCACGTCCCGCTGATGGCGGCGGCACCGGGGATGCCGGAATTCCTGCGGTTGATCCCGCCGGGCACGCGGCGCCGGCAACCCGTCGCCACCCTGGATGTGGGCGCCACATCGCTGGAACTCGCGGGAATCAAGGTGCCCGACTACATGGACTCCGCCAACCTGTTCGAGGGACCGCAGCGCGAGCACGTGTTCTCGGCGAGGGACCGCTGCGAATGGGTAGTGGACAGGACTCGCAGCGCAATCGGTGACCGCTATCACTACATCAGGAACTTCATGACCGACCGGCCGGTGGCGCAGCCCAACTTCCGCGAGACGTGGCCGGCGATCATAAGAACCCGGGAGTTGTATGACCGTGGTGAGCTGACACCGGCCCAGGCATTGGCCTATGGGCCGAGGCCGGCGGAGGAACTGTACGATCTGAAGGAGGATCCGCATGAAACGGTCAACCTGGCGCACGACCCCGACCACCAGGAAATCCTGGAGGCCATGCGTGCGCTGGTGGAGGCCTGGATCGCGGATACGGATGACAGGGGGCAGTACCCGGAATCAAACTCCGCGCTCGCGGTCACCAAGAAGCAGTTTCGGAGGTGGTGCACGGACCCGATATTCGATGATGTCTGACTGACGCTGTTCATCGGCAACGCCAGTTGTGGAGGTGGTGCCATAGCCACGCCAACAATGAAGTCTCGGGGTACCGCGATGTGGGGCACCGCTAGTCCAGTCTTCTGATCTCGTTGGGCTCGCCGGTAGAGCCTTTCGTGACGCCGGAGACCCTGGCGTTCCTGCTTGACCATCCAGGGCAAGCTGCAGCATGGCTTCGACATCGGGTTCCCTGGCCACATCCGTTCGAATGAAGGACGCAAAGCCGCGATACCCGGCGCCATCAGCGGCAGCGATTGCAGCATTTCCCGTCTCGGCGTTGTAGTCGGCGATCACCACCCTTGCGCCTTCCTCGAGAAAGCGCATGACGGTCGCAAGACCCATTCCACTCGCGCCGCCGGTAATCACTGCCACCTTGTTTTCAAGTCGCATCTTTTTGCACCTCAACTGTACTGGATCCGCGGCGTTTCCATTATCGGGCAAGCCCGATACGCGTTTCGCAACATAGTCGAGTTGTTTTTCGACGGATTCACCAAGTCCGTTCGAACGGACCATGCGTTGGTAATATCCCGGCTCGACCTAATCACGAAAGCGACGGCCATGCAGCGGATCACCTACAAGGTCATGAGAGAGCACCTGGGCGATGCGCCCAAGGTTCGCGACGTGGAAGTACTCGCCACGCCCGAAGAGCTGGATTCGCTGGACCGCGACGGGTACCTGGTTCGGGAGGGAGCGATCGAGGGCGATCGGCTGGAGTCGTTGCGGTCCGCCATAGACAGGATGGCCGAAGCCGAGTGGCACGCGATTCGGCCGTATTCCGAAGATGACCTGCCGGAGCGTTCCTGGGGCGCAATTCTCCGCCACCTGCTTGACAAGGACGCGACGTTTCACGAGCTGATTACCTGGCCGCCCGCATTGTCCGTCGCGCGCGCCATGATGGGGCCGATGGTACGGGTGCGGGGCATGCACGCGCGCATGACATTTGCCGGACAGGAACCGCAGGACATACCCTGGCACCAGCATCTTCGCGTGATCTCCGAACCCCTGCCCCGGTGGTTCTCGCAACCGCATGCCATCGACTGCCTGATCTACCTGGACGAATTGAGCGATGAGACCGGCGCGTTGTCCGTGATACCCGGCTCCCACCGTTGGCTCGATCGCGAACCGCCGCGATTGCGCTACGAGTCGCTGCCGGACGAGCGGAAGCTTCGGCTGTCGGCGGGGAGCATGGTGATCATCCACGCCAACCTCTGGCACCGGGCCCTGCCGACCCTGCAAGGCAAGCGGCGCATGATCATACTGTCCTATACGCCCTGCTGGCTGAGGGAGTCGCCCCACGGCGGACCGCCACCGAAGGACGGTTTGACCCGGAACCTGCTCGCTGCGGGAGACACGGAGATTCGCGAACTCCTAGGCGCCGAGGGATTCACCTAGGAGCCCTCACAGCGGGTTCGCTGCGCTGACGCGCAGGGAACCCGTGATTACGCGGCGCT
>JAPOYI010000211.1 GCA_026706665.1 Gammaproteobacteria bacterium
GCCAGCGGGCGTTGCGGGTTGGTCCGCTGGCCTGCGAACTCGACGGATTCGCCGCCTGGCTCGCAACGCAGGATTACGCCCGCCACACGGGCGGGACCAAGCTCCGCATTGTGAAGGACCTCAGCCTCTGGCTGGAGGACGAGGGGCTTGGCGCCGAGGCCTTGGACGAGGAGCGTTTCGAGAGGTTCCTGGACACCTCCGGACCACAGGGAAAACCCAACGGCGGAGTGGTTCTGGGTCGCGAACTGTTGGCCCATCTGCGGCATGAAGGCCGCATCCCCGATGCTCCCAAAGAAACGCGTAGCACCGACGCAATCACTCGGATCGAGCGCACCTACGAGCACTTTCTCGTCAATGAGCGCGGCCTGAGTCTGTCGACGGTCGGCGACTATCGTCGCGCCGTTCGTGCGTTTCTCGCCGAGCGATTCGGGTCGCGGACGGTGGCCCTTGAGAAGCTCGTTGCCAGGGATGCGAACCGGTTCATCGTACGCCATGCCGTCAGCCGCTCCCACGCCAGGCGGCTCGCCACGGCGCTACGCAGCTTCCTGCGCCACCTGCACCAGCGCGGGGACCTCGCGGTCGACCTCGCCTTCGCGATTCCGACGGTCACGAACTGGCGGTTGACGGAGTTGCCGAAGTCGCTTCCCCCCGAGAAGGTGGAGTCGGTTCTGGCAAGCTGCGACCGCAACACGGCGGTCGGCCGGCGGGACCATGCCATCCTGTTGCTGCTGGCGCGGCTGGGCCTGCGCGGCGGCGAAGTGGCTACCCTGACGCTGGAAGACATCGACTGGGACAAGGGGCTGGTAACCCTGTCCGGCAAAGGGCAGCGGCGCGAGGCGCTGCCACTGCCCGAGGAAGTGGGGAGCGCTCTGGCGGCCTATCTGCGGGACGGACGACCGCCATGCGGGACGCGGCGCGTGTTCGTTCGCGCAGTAGCCCGTACCGGGGCTTCAGCACCACCATGGCCGTCTGCTGCATCGTGCGGCGGGCACTGGCTCGCGCGGGGATCGACGCGCCTCTGAAGGGCGCGCACCTCCTGCGCCGCTCGCTGGCTTGCGGGATGCTCAGGAACGGCGCTTCGCTCGAAGAGATCGGGCAGATCCTGCGCCACCGGCATCCCGAGACCACCCAGATCTACGCCAAGGTCGACCTGGAGGCGTTACGCATGCTGGCGCCCGCGTGGCCGGGAAGTGCGTCATGATCGATCTCGCCACCCTGTTCGAAGAGTATCTCGCCACGCGCCGCGCGCTTGGCGTCAGGCTGCCGGACGCGGAACGGCGGCTTGGGCCCTTCGTTGCGTTCGTAGGTCAGCATGAGGCCCCCTTCATCACCACCGAACTGGCCCATCGCTGGGCTACCGAGCCGGACCATGCACAGCCCGCCACATGGGCGGGGCGGCTCGGACTGGTGCGCGGCTTCGCCCGTTATGCGCACGCCGTGGACCCACGCCACGAGATCCCGCCGCAGGGGCTGATCTCCTACCGGTACCGCCGTCCGCAGCCCTACATCTATAGTGATCGGGAGATCGCCGATCTGATCGCGGCGGCGCAGGAACTGCCCGGTACCACGGGGCTCAGGCCCTTGACCTATATGACGCTTCTGGCGCTGCTGTCGGTCACGGGCATGCGAACCGGCGAGATACTTAACCTCGACCGGGACGACGTGGACCTCGCAAACGGTGTTCTGACCGTTCGCGACGGCAAGTTCGGCAAGTCGCGTCACATCCCCCTGCACGAGTCCACGAGCGTGGCACTGGGCCGCTATGAGGCGCGGCGCAACCGGCTCTGTCCCGCCGCTCGCGATCCGGCGTTCTTCCTCAACGAAAGCGGCACCCGGATCACGGACTGGACGTTGCGCAGGACGTTCGTCCGGCTGTCGAGGCAGACCGGCCTCAGGGAACCGGCGAAGTCCAGCGGATACGGCCCCCGCCTCCTTGACATGCGACACTCGTTCGCCGTCGGCACACTGGTGCGGTGGTACCGGGACGGCGTCGACGTCGAGCGTCACATACCGCGCCTGGCGACCTGGCTCGGCCATGCCCACGTGAGCGACACCTACTGGTATCTCTCCGCCACCCCGGAACTGATGCAGGCCGCCGCCAGACGGCTCGAGCGCCTCGCGCCGAGGGGCCGGCCATGAGGGCTCCAGGCGACTTCCCGCGGCTCCTGGCGATGTTCTTCAGCAGCCACCTGATGCAGCAGCGC
>JAPOYI010000002.1 GCA_026706665.1 Gammaproteobacteria bacterium
CGCTCCGCGGACACGTCTGTTCCATGGTAGTGCCGCAGATACCCGTAGATTTGGGTTTGACGGCGCACTAGTGCATGTTATCGCGCAGCGCGCAGGGACTGTACTGGATGGGGAGGACCCTGGAGCGTGCCGAGCACCTGTGCCGGCTATTACGCAACCAGGTCGAGTCACTCGTTGACCGGCCGGTCCGGGACATCCACTTCGGCTGGAGCCGGATCTACGGCAGTCTTCACCGCCAACCGCCGGTCGGCAACCTGGAGCCCGGTGGCGACGAGGACTTCACGCTGGCCGACTCCTACACGCTTGCGGACGATCTCACCTTCGAGCGCCTGAACCCTGCCTCGGTCTGGAGCTGCTTCTATCTTGGCCGCGAAAATGCGCGCCAGATGCGCCACTGCATCAGTTCCGACATGTGGTCGAGTCTGAACCTGGCTTACCTTCGCCTCCAGGGACTGCGCATCGAAGATATCTGGAGGACCTCCCCGGAGGACTTCTACACCCAGACCTGCCGGGACATCCATGCGTTCGGCGGCGTGGCGGAAGCCACCATGTACCGCGACGAGGGATGGCGCTTCATCCGTCTGGGCCGCTTCATCGAGCGCGCCCAACTCGCCGCATCCCTGTTCCTGGCGCACATGGCGGCCGTCAAGGCGCAGGAGGAGTTGCTCGACTCCGATTCGACAAGCCTGTTGCACGTATACCGGGCATTCGCGGCGTACAAGCAGCAGCATAGTGTCGAGATCGAACCGGACCATGTCATGACCCTGGTCGTCACGGACCCCAGGCTGCCGAGTTCCCTGTGCCGGTCATTCGACACCGTGGCCCAGGAACTCGAGGCCATCGGCCCGGGGCCTGGCACACAGGACAGTGCTGCCGCCGCGAGGCTTGCCGGCCGCCTGTGTGCGCTCATTCGATATGACTGGCCGGACGTCGAAGACCACGAAGCGTTGCTTCGCAAGGCGAACCGATACTGCCGCGACCTGCACGATCTCGTCACGGCCGCGTACATGGAGTATCCGATCGAGGACCACACCCCCTGAGACACGCGATGAACGGTGTCCGCTACCACGTGGAACACGTCTCCTGCTACCGCTACGAAGCACCCGTGCAGAGCTGTGTCATGACGCTATGCCTGCGCCCGAGGGAGGATGCGGGCCAATCGCTGCAGGGGTTCGAAATCACTACGGAACCCACGGCCCTGCTGAACGCGCAAACCGACTGCTACGGCAACACCCATCATGTCTTCAATCTCCACCACCAGCACGACGAGTTGCGCATCGAGATGCACTCGGACGTCCGATCCCCGGTGCCCGATCCCCTGCCGCTGGCACTCCCACGCGATGCCTGGCGCGAAGCCAGATCCTGGGCGAACTCGTTCGATCACTGGGACTTTGCGTCACCCAGCGCGCTGACCCGACCCACTTCCACACTGGACGCGTTCATCGATCACCACCAGGTCGTCCCGGTGGCAGATCCGCTCACTGATCTGCTGCGGTTATCGAGTACGTTGAATCGCGTGTTCCGCTACGAACCTGGAACCACGACCGCGGAGTCCACTACGGAGCACATTCTCGAAACCGGCGGCGGCGTCTGCCAGGACTACGCCCATGTGATGATCGCCATCGCCCGCTCCTGGGGCATTCCGTCCCGCTACGTCTCGGGTTACCTGGCCGAAGCCACCCTCAACCCCGAGACATCCGTCGGCACCCATGCCTGGGTGGAGTGCCTGTTGCCCGGAATTGGCTGGCTCGGGTTCGATCCGACCAACAACGCCCTCGCCGACGAGCTGTATATCCGGGTCGGGATCGGCCGGGATTTCCGCGATGTCTCACCCACCCGGGGCGTGCGCCACGGCGGCGGGAAAACCGAACTCGAAGTCGAAGTGCGGGTGCGGCGCCTGGAAGGCTGCGCCTGCGATTGCGGAAGCCAGGAGGGTGCGCCGTAGAACGGCACGTCAGTGCCGATCAAGGCGCAGCATTCGGGATGGGCGGGATGGGCGAAAAAGAGCGCTTGGGCGGGGGTGAAAGACGGCACGCCCGAAGGGCTGTCGGATTTCATGGCACCAGTGCTCCGTCAAACCCAATTCTACGGGTATCTGCGGCACTACCATGGAACAGACGTGTCCGCGGAGCGCCAGCG
>JAPOYI010000112.1 GCA_026706665.1 Gammaproteobacteria bacterium
CCATCGCCATGGAATGAGTGTAGGGCGCGGGATCGATCTTGTCGATCCCTACGGGGCCGTTTCACCACGGCCTGCTAGCAGCGCACCGCCAGGACCCCGTTGCGCTGGAGCGCAAGGTCGGCCGTCTCAAGCGCCGCTTCGGGCCGGTCTTCCCCCTCCCGCCTCCTTCGTATCGTGTATTCCCAGGATGTTCCCCGAGGGCGGGCCTGCCGGCTGTAGAGAACGGCCTGCAGTGTTCTTTCGGGGTGCCCGCGCGCTTCGGCGGGCCGGTGTGCCGTCCGCGTTGCCCATCCGGTCGCCGACCTGGGACTCGCGCCCTTCTTACGCCAAGGGCGCCTTGGGGCCGCTTGCGCGGATCCATTCTCGAACCCAGCCGATCGTGTTCAATGGACCCGGGTCGATGATCTCGAGCACCTTTGCGCTATCCATGGTCCCGCCTAGTTGCAGGTAGTCCGCTCTCGAGTCGTAGAAAGACGAGATTTGTATCATGTAGCGGAACAACGATGCCGTTGCCTGCACGAGCACCAGCCATACCGCTACGGCGCCGATGCTCTCTTGCCAGCTAGGGTAGCTGCTTCGGTTCAGTATTGCCGTGAGCAGCTCCATGTTCTCAGGGGTGATCGACACGCTGGGGCCTCCGAGTTCGGTTTCCAGCGATGCTAGCCCTTGGGCGTATCCCTCTAATTCTCCCGGCAACCTCTCGTGGTATCTCTCGCGGCCCCTGCTCGGCTCACTGATCAGGAAGAATCCGCCGATCGTCGCCGTTGTGAGGAGTGCGAACAGCGCGACGGCCGCGAGCTTGTACATCCGTGCGCGCACCCTGAACACGCCGATCACCGGCGAGATCTTCGTGTCGTTCATCCCTGCAACCTGGGTTTCTGGTTCGCTGGTCTCTTTTGCCCACAGGTACCCGCCTATTCCCAACACTGCGATACCAATCGCTAGTATTGCTGCGACCGTTCCAATGATGCCGGGATTGGTCGTGATGCCGCTGATGGTCCCCATCACCGCCATCGTTACGCCCACAGGCACGAGCAGTAGCACCCACAGTCCTACTATTGCGGCTATCCCCGTTAGGAATCTTTCGGCGCGCTGCGCAACCTTGACTTTTTCCATAGTTGTCGGTTTGATTGCGTCCGAGCTATTGCGGTGGGTCGTTGTCAATCGTGACCAAGGTCTCCCCCGCCTCCTCGTTTCTGTCGTCTGTAGCGCTCCCGCTTCGGATCCAGGCGTCCCACAGCTCCCTGCTGGCCTGTTCGTCCTGTCCCACCTGGACCCAGGCGTCTTCTAGTTCGTTGGCGTCTGTCGTACGCGTGACTCTGAGCCACACCACCCGATCGTGGAACAGGGATGTCTCACCGACCGAGACGACCGTCACCTCCTCTCCTTGTCTGAACGGTCGTTCCGCTGTCCGTGCTTCCCAGAAGATCGGCATCCACCAGAGCCGTCTCGGTTGCTCGTACGCCGGCAGACTGCGGGTTGCTGTCAGCGTCTCGTTCAGCACCAAGTGTTCCACCAGCAGGCCTCCTGCTGATATCGCCTCGTCCTGCGCCCGCGTGGCGGTCGCCAGCGTGACCAGTACCAGGCCCGCTACTATCGTTACGGCTGGCGGTTTCCGCATCGGTACGCCCCCTACGTGCAGCATAGGCTCGTCGCTTGGCGGTCGTCAACGCGGCGGCCTTCGTGCTCGAACCCCGAGATCGCTCGGGGCTTTCCCCGGGCTTCAGGCGGCCCTCGTCGCGGCATCGTCCGGCATCGCGTTGCGACGATGTTGCGGTCGTTGTCCTGCAGCAGGTCGATGAGGGTGTTGCGGCCGGCATGAGCACGTTGATGTCGGTGCCGATCGGGTGCTTCCCGCGGGCGGCGAGGATCGCACCGCCGCCGAGGTGCGGGGGAATGTTCGAGCGGAACATCTCGGATGGTATCGCGTGAACGATGCGGCGCTTCGCGGCCCACAGGCCGGCTGCAGGCCGGGGAGCGTCAGGGTTTCCATGGGCGGTCCGGGCGCGGAGACGGTGTCGCGAAGGCGTTGATCTGGCGGATCCGCAGTGTCGGCACGGCACCCTGGCGCCGGGCGGCCCGGGTGAGCTGCCGCCAGGTGAAGGCGCCTTCCGTGTGGGCGTTGACGAGCTCCTCGAA
>JAPOYI010000154.1 GCA_026706665.1 Gammaproteobacteria bacterium
CGCCAGGGCGCCGTGCCGCCACTGCGGATCCGCCAGATCAACGCCTTCGCGACACAGCCTCCGCGCCCGGACAGCCCATGGAGATCCTGACGCTTCCCGAACCCGCAGCCGGCCTGTGGGCTGCGAAACGGAGCATCGTTCACGCGATACGGCCCGAGATGTTCCGCTCGAGCATTCCCCCACACCTTGCCGGCGGTACGATCCTCGCGGCACGCTGGAAGCACCGCATCAGCACCGACATCGACGTGCTCCTTCCCGGCCGCAACACACTCATCGACCTGCTGCAGGACAACGACCGAAACATCGTCGACCAACTGGGAGGCACCCCCGAAGCCGTCGCCGCCGGCCGCGTGAAGATCGCCTTCGAGCACGGCTTTCTCGATATCTCCACCTTCCGGCCCGACCCGCCCTACGGTCACGCTGTCGCCACCGTCGACGGCCAGCTCGAGAAGGTCCTGTCCAGCCACCAGATCCTGTGCGGCAAGCTCGAACGCGTCGACCAGCTGCTCGTCCGCGACGTCTTCGACATCCTGACCGCCGCCGACGAGGACCCCGCCGCGCTCGCCGCCGCCGCAGGCATGGTCTCCCAGCAACGGGCCGCGTTCATCGAGAGCGCTTGGCGCGAAGCCGCCGGCATGCTCGCCGACAACTTCCACGACTCGATCAGCGGCGCCCGCCGCGCCATCGGCACCCGGCTCGGGCCCGAGGCCGCTGCCGCCTTCCAGGCCCACCGTTACACCCGCCTCGAGATCGACCTCCACGGCGACACGCTCTCCATCCGCAAGACCGTCGGCGCAGGCCCCCTCGAACCCGAGACGTACCCCGCCCCCAAGGCCGACAGAGCACTCGTCCAGTCCGGTGTGGCCACCCACCTCAACAACAACGGCCCCGTCACTGCACCCCAGGTCCTCGCCGCCATCCGGGCTGCCGTCAACGCCGGCGGCGAACGCACGATCCTCGACTCCACGAGCCGATCGAGCATCGACATGATCAACCGGCTCGACCAAGTCGATCTCCGACGGCCACAGTCGACCGTGCCCGGACAGGCGCAAGCCCGCACCCGCAACAACGACCACGGGTACGACCGCTGACACCGCCGCACGCCAGCAACGGAAACCGCGGCCGGGCTCCGCTCGACCTGCGGTTCACTTCGCCTTTGGAAGCAGCCCGACGGCCGCCCACACTGTCAGCCGACCGTCGGCAGACCTGTGCGGCTCAGCTCCGACGGGGGGCGCTCGTTGCGGCGACCGGGGAGCGGATTAACTGATGACCGATTGGGTTACAGATACGGTGATCGGCGACCGCTGAACAGCGGACTGCACGACTTTGCCGAACCAAGGTGCAGCATCCGGCGGCACAACGACTCTCTTGATCAGGATTCCCAAGTCCACAGGCACATACCGGCCTCGATGTTCGGCAACGTCTGGATCGAGGGGAACGTCCGGCAGATCATCTGCGTCCCATTGCGGACCAGGCAAGACAGCGCGCATCTCGCTCTCGCTGCGGTATTCCATCCGCTTGTGGAAGAGCGGCGCCCAGCCGAACCTTGGCACCTCGGACTGGCGGTAGTCAACGTAATCTACCTGCCCGAACGTGACCGGCAGTTCGGCAACCGAGCTCATCGACTCGCGCAGGTCGCGGAAGGTGGTACAGATCGCCACACCTTCAGTACTGGCGTAGGTAGTCCACATGAGGCGTGACTCGTAGCGAGACACCGTCCAGCAGCTGACAAGAGCGGTACGCGAGATACTGCGCAGAACGTCGTGGGAGATTTGCTCCGCTTGTCGTAAAGGATCGTCTGGCTCACGGGGTGCCGGTGGGGAGATGAAGCCCTCGTACCGATCCTCCATATCTCCAACCAGCGCGAAGAACAACGCGCGACGTTCTAGCATGGCGCAGAACTTCGCGAAGCTCATGTATCGCCAGAGCATCGTAGCAGGGTCAGGTTCTGACGGCTCCCAATGACCATCGTCATCGGGAAACAGTTCCTGATCGCCCAAATACATGCGAATTGGTGGCTTTCCGTATTCGTGAGTCAACGCTTACAGCTCCCTTCAGTGCAAGTGCGTGCGTCGGAGGAAATGGAACATCGGATCCGGGGGAAGTGGAACATCGGATC
>JAPOYI010000036.1 GCA_026706665.1 Gammaproteobacteria bacterium
TCCTTCGCTTTTCCCGACAAACGGTGTGTGCGGCAAAGGATATCACATCCAGCCTGATTTGTGTTAACACGCCCTAGTCCAGCGGAAGCTTGAGTCGTCGATCCCGCTTGACTAATCCGGCGCCGGTATCCGCGCCGCCTTCTCCTCGTCGTACCACCAGGCCTCCGGGAAGCTGGTGCGGAACTCGGCGTCGTAGGGCGGGCGACCGAACTTGTCCCAGTAGACCACGTGTGGCCCCTCCACCTGCATGAGGGGAATCATGTCGAAGTTCCAGAGCAGGACGCGATCCAGCGCCTTCTGCGCCGTGGAGAGTTCGTCGCGCGAACGGGCGTTGAGGACGCGCATGATCATCTCGTCCGCCGCCGCACTCTGGATACCTGAGAGGTTTCGCGTTTGCGGCAGCATGGCATTGCTCGAGTGCCAGTAGGAGACGACCTCGACACCCGGCGGTTGGGCGACGCCAAGCGCCGCAAAGACGAAGTCGTAGTCGAAGTCTTTCGTGATGTTGATGAATTGCGCCGAGTCGACCATGCGGACGACGGGCCTGAATCCGAGCCTCTGGAGTTGATCCACGTACTGGAGGATCTGGCGCCGGTCGTTCGCGGAGCGGATGACAAAGGAGAGCGCGAACGGCTCGCCATCGTCATTGACCAGGATGCCGTCGCGTACCTTCCAGCCAGCCTCTCGGAGCAGCTCGCGGGCGCGCAGGAGACCCGCACGGTTGCGTCCAGTCCCCTCCGACCGTCCGGGTTCGAACGCCTGGGTGAACAAGCGCCGCGGCAGCTCATCGCGAAAAGGCTCGAGCAGGGTGAGCTCGCCAGCACCCGGCATGCCGGCTGCGGAGAAGTTCGGAGGCCCGAAGTGGCTTCGGGCGCGGCTGTGGAATCCCTGGGAGATGTTGCGACCGTACCAGGCGTAATCGAAAGCCAGCGTGAGCGCTTCCCGGACCCGCCGGTCCCTCAGATGCTCCCGGCGTTCGTTGATGACGAGGGTCCGCATCAACCCGACGTAGTATTGGAAGTTGTGCTGGCGCATCACGATCCAGCCGTGGTGCCGCGCGGGAATGTCGTAGCCCTTGAACCAGTATCGTGGGTCCGTTTCCCGGCGGTAGTCGACCAGTCCCTTGCGGAGCGCTTCGCGCGCCACTGTGCCGTCCCGATAGTAGTCGTAGCGTATGTAGTCGAAGTTGTGCCGGCCGCGATTGACGCCGAGGTTCCTGCCCCAGTAGTCGGGCACGCGTTCGTAGAGCGTGTAACGCGACTGTCTGAACTCCTTCACGCGGTAGGGTCCGCTGCCGAGCGCCGGGGTCTGCGTGGTCCTGGTGTTGTCGTGCGCCCGCCAGTAGTGCTCCGGCAGTATCGCGATCTTGCCGAGGCTCGTGACCACGGCAGCGTTCAGGCCATTGATGTCGACCAGGTGGAATGTCAGCTCGAGATCGCCGTGGACCTCGACCGACGCGACCATCCCGAAAGCCGACCGGACGTTGAAGCTCGAATTGTCGCGAATGTGGTCGAAAGTAAACTTCACGTCCCGCGCCGTTATCGGCATGCCGTCGTGCCAGTGGGCCTCCGACCGGAGCCGGATGCGCACCCGGCTGAAGTCGTCGGCGACCATCACCGCTTCGGCGAGATTGCCGTAAAAGGTGCCGATCTCGTCGTCCGACGGGACGAAGAGCCCGTCGTAGAGGAAGGGTTGCGACCCCATGGAATGGTTGACCCCGGGCACCGCGATACCCTTGTTCAGGTACGGTGTGAAGGAGTTCCAGTTGCCGCCGGTCGCCAGCACGAGCGTGCCGCCCTTGGGTGCGTCGGGATTGACATAGTCGAAGTGCTCGAAGTCGGGCGGGTACTTGAACTCGCCGAAGAACGAGACGCCGTGCCTGTACTCCGGCGCCGCGATGGCGATCGTCGCGCCGAGTGAGAGTGCAGCTGTCAACATGCGCATAGCGCAATCCTTGGACAGGAAGACTCGAAAACCCTTCCCATCGTCCCGGATCCAACGCCGGGTCCCCGAGGGACTATAGGTTATTCTCGGTGCTTCACGAATGCTGTGCATACAGGGGAACGGAAACATGTCGGAACCACTCAGGGTTGGCCTCGTGGGCGCCGGGGGCATCGCCAGTTCGCACCTTCCGGCGTACCTGGAATACACGGATCAGGTACGGGTGACCGCGGTGTGCGACATCATCGAGGATGCCGCGCGGGCGTACGCTGCGAGAGTTAACACCGATGCCGTTTACACCGATCTGGACACGATGCTGCGGGACGCCGACATCGAAGCCGTGGACCTCTGTCACCGGCACGACCTGCACGCGCCGCACGCCATTGCCGCGGCGCAGGCGGGCAAGCACGTGATTGTCGAGAAACCGATGGCGAACTCGGTGCAGGACTGCCGCGAGATGGTCGCGGCAGCCGACAAGTCGGGGGTAACGCTGATGGTGGCCCAGCACCTGCGTTACATGCGCACGGCGGCCGCGGCGAAACGCCTGATCGAGGACGGGAAGCTGGGCCGGATCGAAGCGGTGCGCACCCACATGATTTCGGGCGGTTACGGCCGGATGGACCGGCGCGGGCACTGGATGCGCGATCCGAAATACGCCGGTGGCGGCGTCATGATGACCACCCAGGTCCATCATTTCGATCTGCTGCGCTACTACGTTGGGGACGTGAAGCGCGTGTACGGCATCTGCAAGACACTGGGGCCGGACAAGCTGCCCGGGGCGGAGGACCTGGTGGCTGCGACTCTCGAGTTCGAGAACGGCGCTGTTGGCCATACCTTCGCAAAGTCGTCGCTGTCCCGGGAAGGCAGGTCCTACTGCCTGATGGGCAGCGAGGGGACCCTGTACGCGGAGCTGGCGGTGGAGAGCGACGAGACGCCGACACCCCACTTCGGCAGGCTCATGGTTTCCCTGAAGACGCCGGAAAAGGAGCGGGAATACCTGTCCAACGTAGCGGAGATGCGACGGTTCATGCGACGAGACGCCAAGCGCCGGAACGAGTTCATAGAGAAGCTCCAACCGGACTTTGAGCCCCTGTCGACGGAGGGCACGGGCCTGGCCACCGCCAATGGCTTCGTCAACGAGATCCTGCACTTCGCGGACTGCTGCCGGACCGGCTCGGAACCGATCAGCAGCGGTCGGGACAACGTCAACACCATCGAGGTCATCATGGGCATCTACCAGTCCTCCCGGACCGGGATGCCGGTCAATCTGGATACGCTCTAACGGCCCTCGCTGACCCAGTCAGGCGCGCCAGCTGTCGGCGTACAGCAGGTCGTTCAGGTCGCCCAGGGACAGCGGCGCATAGGGAATCCGAGCCTCGCGCGCGCTCAGGTAGTCTTCCCTGGGCGCGCAGTAGAAGACGCCCAAGGGCGTGGGGGCGGCGGGATCGTCGAGGCGCGCGAGCGCAGCCGCGAGAGCCCAGTTGGTCTCGTCATGCGCGCTTGCCTCTGCTGCGTTCTCCGTGACGCGGAACTCTCCCCGAACCGGTTCGTATACGAGTCCCCTGTCGTTGTCCGCCCCGAAGAGCATCGGCTCGCCGTGCCGTACGATTACCGTGTTTTCGGCCCGGTTTTTCTTGCTCGTCAGATCGCCGAAGGCGTTGTCGTTGTAGACGATGCAGTTCTGCAGCACTTCGACGAAGGCGGCGCCATTGAAGCCGTGCGCTCGCAACAGCACCTCGGGCAGGTGGTCCTGCAGGGTGTCCGCCGTGCGCGCGACGAACCCACCATTGCCGCCGAGCGCCAGCATCGCGGGATTGACCGCCGGGTCGACCGACCCGTCCGGCGTCGACGGTGAGCGCGTGCCGGGTACGGATGTGGGTGAGGACTGGCCCTTGGTCAGCCCGTAGACCGCATTGTTGAAAAGCACCAGGTTGACATCGACGTTGCGCCGCAGGATGTGCATCAGGTGATTGGCGCCGATGGCGAGAAAGTCGCCGTCGCCGCCGACGACCCACACGTCCAGCTCTGGGTTGGCGAGCTTGATGCCGGTCGCGAGCGAAGGTGCGCGCCCGTGAATGCTGTGGAATCCGTAGGTTTCGAGATAGTAGGGCAGGCGCGCCGCGCAACCGATGCCGGAGACCACGACCACTTCGTCGGGGTCCCGGCCGACTTCAGCCAGGACCTTGCGCATGGATTTCAGGATGGCGTAGTCGCCACAGCCGGGACACCAGCGCACTTCCTGGTCGGTCTCGAAATCCTTCGGAGTGAGGTTGATGATCCTGTTCATCCGATCTGGCTCTTCGGTTCTTCGAGGCCGTCGAGAATGCCCCGCAGGGCGGTTTCGACGGTCCCGACCTGGAATGGCTGGCCGCTCGTCTGGGTGATGCTCCGCGCATCCACGAGGAACTCGCTCCTGATGAGGCGCACGAGCTGTCCCTGGTTCATTTCGACGACAGCCACGCCTCCGAAACGGGCAAGGATCGCGCCGAGGTTCGTCGGCAGCGGCCAGATCTGGCGCAGGTGCAGATGGCCGACCGCGCGCCCCGCACGCCGCAACCGGCTCACCGCGTCTTCGATGGCGCCATAGGTGGAACCCCAACCGATGACGAGCAGGTCGCCACTGGTGGCGCCGCTGCCTATTTCGTGGTCGAGACCCGCATTCGCCACACGGGCGATCTTCTCCGCGCGCAGCTCGGTCATGCGCTGATGGTTGTCGGGGTCGTATGAGATGTTGCCGCTGCCGTCGGCGCGCTCCAGGCCGCCGATACGGTGCGCGAGTTCGGGAGTCCCGGGTCTGGCCCACGGCCTGGCCAGTGTGTCGGGATCCCTTGTGAACGGCTCGAAACCGTCGGGATCCGAACGGAACGTCGGCGCGATGGAGTGCAGCGTGTCCAGGTCGGGCAGTTCCCAGGGCTGTGCGGCATTGGCGATATAGGCATCGGAAAGCACGATGACCGGCGTCATGTAGGTCACCGCGATCCGGGCGGCCTCGATCACGATGCGGAAACACTCCGATGGCGTGGCTGGCGCGAGCACCGGTAGTGGCGCTTCGCCGTGACGCCCGAAGAGGGCGAGGTTGAGATCGGCCTGCTCCGGTTTGGTCGGCATGCCCGTGGACGGCCCCGCGCGCTGCACGTCGATGACGAGCAGCGGCAGCTCTACGGCAACCGCGAGCCCCAGCGCTTCCGTCTTCAATGCCATCCCTGGCCCGGCACTCGCCGAGATGCCGAGCCCGCCCGCATAGGAAGCCCCGATAGCCGCCGTGATCCCAGCCACCTCGTCCTCCGCCTGGAACGTGACGATGCCTCGGCCCTTGAGCGACGCGAGAAAGTGAAGCAGCGCCGACGCCGGCGTGATCGGGTAGGAACAATAGGTGAGCTTCAGCCCCGAAAGCGCGGCGACCGCCGCCAACCCAAGGCCCATCGCATCGGTGCCGGTAATGGTGCGAAAGACTCCGTGATGCAGTTCCGCGTCCCTGCCATGAGCGGCGTCTCCCGCATCAAGTTCCATCGTCTCGCCATAGGCGTGGCCGGCATTCAGGGCCGCGACGTTTGATGCCACGACGTCCGGCATCGAGGAGAACTTGCTTTCGATCCATGCGATCGTCGGCACCCGGTCGCCACCGAAAAGCCAATAACTCAATCCCAGGGACCAGAAGTTCTTTGCCCGGCCCGCCTGTTTCCTGCCGACGCCCGTAGGTGCGACCGCCTCCGCGGTCAGATGCGTGATGCCGATGGCCATGAGGCGATAGCCCGTGAGGGAGCCATCCTCCAACGGGTTCGCGGCGTAGCCGGCCCGCTTGAGGTTGCGTGCCGCAAATGCATCGGTGTCGACGATGATCAGGCCGCCCTGCTTGAGCGTGTCCAGATTGGTCTTGAGCGCTGCCGGATTGAAGGCGAACAGGACGTCCACCTCGTCGCCGGGCGTGATCACGCCGTCGCCGCCGAACTGGATCTGAAAGGCGGAAACACCGAATGTCGACCCGGCTGGCGCGCGGATCTCGGCGGGAAAGTCCGGCAGCGTCACGAGGCCGTGATGCGCGAGGGCGACCGCCTTCGCGAACTCGCCCCCGAGCACCTGGATGCCGTCGCCGGAGTCACCGGCGAAGCGCACCACGGTACGTGGTCCCGGATCGTCATTCACGATCATGGCGCGAACCACGTCGTCGGTCATGTCGCGAAACCTCTCATGGAAGTACGCCTCCGGCAACGGGGGAAATGCCCGAACTTCCTTACGCCTCAGCGATCGGCAATCTCCCCCGGCTGAGGGCTCCTCGCCGGGTGCGTTGGCCTCCCGAAGCAAGTGCGCTAACTTACCAGAATGCTTGAAAAAACTCCAAGAAACGTCCGGTTAGAAGCATATGCTCGCGGGACGCGCGAAGGACGCTGGCGGGGCCGTGCGGAAGGTCTCGAAGGTCAACCTACCCGGCCCGCTCGACGCGTTTCTCCAATCGCTCCATCCAGTCGTGGATGTGCTGGCGGGTCCAGGGAACATCCAGGGCGACGAAAGCCACGCCTATCGGGAACAACCAGAAACCGATGATCGGCAGGAACCCGAATACGCCAGCCGCCATGAGCAGGATGCCGAATACACTTCGCACTCCCACCGGCACGTCACGAATGCCCCAACGAAGCAGCAGCACGGTGATCGCTGCCACCATCATCTTGAGCTCTTCGGAGGTCAAGGGCTGACTTCGGTCGCCCCAGGGCAGGAGTCGCCGGGCGGTGGCCGCGGCCATCGTTCTGAGTTCTTCTGAGGTCAGGGACTTATACCAGTAGCGGCTGGTCGTCGGGCGCATCGTGGTGCTGGGGATGCGCGCGCCACTTGAGATCCGGGTCGATGGACAGGAACCGGTAGCGGCCGTCCTCGCACAGGGTGCGTTGCAGCCGATTGCGATGCATCAGCAGGTGGCAGTGCGCGATGGCTTCGCCAAGGGCCAACATCGTCTGGTGCGCGTCCAGCTTGCGCCGAAACAGGACCGGCAGCAGATCGGCCGCAAGTCGCGGCTGCACGCAATGTTCCTCGACCGCCAGCAGCCGGTCTTCGTGGTGGCTGATCAGTTGCCGCAACCGTTCGCGGACTCCGTGGAACGGCAGGTTGTGCGCGGGCAGCACGAGGGTCTCCGGCGGAGTGGCGAGGAACTTGTCGTGCGATTCCATCCACACGTGAAGCGGATTCGCTTCCGGTTCCGTGGGGTGAACGCTGACGTTCGACGTGATTGCCGGGAGAATCTGGTCTCCCGAGATCAGGACGCCGAGGCTCTTGCAGTGCAGACAGGCGTGTTCCGGCGAATGGCCGGCGCCAACGACAACCTGCCAGTCGTGATGGCCGATGGTCAGGATGTCGCCGTCCTCGAGGCGGTGAAACCCCAGGGGGAACTCGTTGGGAGCGCTGTACCGGCGTGCTTGCCGGTTGCCGCGCGGTGATGCCAGGTTCTGGACGTAGTCGTCGCGCATGCCGTAGCGGCGATAGAACTGCACGCCCTGCCAGTCCGCGCCGTACTGGCGGCTCGTGGCGCCGCCGAGGGCGAACGCCCGGGCCTGGTAATACTCGGCACGTGTCATGTAGAACGGGCATTGGAACTCGCTCGTGATCATGCCTGCCTGACCGATGTGGTCCGGATGCATGTGGGTGCAGATCACGCCCTTCACGGGCCTTCGCCCAAGCTCGTTCGCGAAGAGGTCGCGCCATATCGAGGCGGTTTCCTCGTTGCCGAGGCCGGTGTCCACCACGTACCAACCGTCGTCGTCCTCTATCAGGTACAGGTTGATGTGGTTCAGCGACCCGCCCATGGGCATGGTAAGCCAGCGCACCCCCTCGGCGACCTCGATGGTCTGTCCGGGGAAGGGGTGTGCGCCGTAGGGATAGGTGAGTTCGTCCACCCGCTCGATTATAGCCACATCGCACGCTCCGACTCCCGGCGGTGGCGGGTGAAAGCTGGTACATTGCCCGCGTCGAAAGCAAGCTCGAGACCCGAAGAATGGCCATGAACGTAAAGCCGGTTCCGCACCTCGATGAGGAAGTGAACGAAATCCGGCTCGCCACGGCGGAAATCGTCAACGAGGAGATCCTGCCGGTGGAGGAGAAGCTGTGGGGCTATTCCTTCGACGGCTCCCGGGTATCGAAAGAGGCGGTCCGGGAGGGTGTCGAACTGCGCCGGCAGATCCAGCACAAGGTGAAGGAGCGCAAACTCTGGGCCCCGCATCTGCCACCGGAGTTCGGCGGCATGGGCCTGTCGTTCCTGCAGCACGCGTACATGAACGAGGTGCTCGCGTACAGTCCCGGGGCCGCGTCGCTGTTCGGTGTCGTGGCGCCGAACTCGGGCAATCAGAAGATCCTCGTCAAGTACGGCTCGCCGGACCAGCACAGGAAGTGGCTGATCCCGTTGACGGAAGGCCGCATGCAGTCGGGATTCTCCATGACCGAGCCGCACAACGCGGGCTCCGACCCGAGGTCCATCCAGACACGCGCGGAACTCGATGGCGACGAATGGGTCATCAACGGGCACAAGTGGTTCACCTCCAACGGCCACGCCGCGGACTTCTTCATCGTCATGTGCCGGACGGCGGACCCGGACGACCCCGGCGGCGTGAACGACAAGATGACGCAGATCATCGTTCCCAAGGACACGCCGGGCGTGAACGTCATTCGTGGCGTGCCGGTGTGGGGGAAGGCTTCCAGCCATTGCGAGATCAAGTACGAGAACGTGCGCGTTCCGAAGGAGAACCAGCTCGGGCGCACCGGAACGGGCCACCGGGCGGCCCAGGACCGTCTCGGCGCAGGCCGCGTGTATCACTGCATGAACTCGGTCGGGTCGATGTGGCGCACCTTCGACCTCATGGTTGAGCGCATCACCACGCGTGTCGTCCACGGCGGCGAAAAGCTGGAAGAGAAGCAGTTCATGCAGGGGTTTATTGCCGACTCCTACATGGACATCCAGGCGTCGCGCCTGATGGTGGTGGACTGCGCCAACAAGATGGAAAGCGGGGTCGACCCGCGCACCGACATCTCGGCCATCAAGATCTTCGTGCCGGCGGCGTACCACCGCGTCGTGGACCGCGCGATCCAGGTGTTCGGCGCCAAGGGCGTATCCGGCGACCTGCCCCTGGCCGGGTTCTACACCGGCGCGCGCACGCTGCGCATCGCCGACGGACCGGACGAGGTGCACAGGATTCTTATCGCCAAGAACATCCTGCGCAGGTATCACGCCGGCGAGACGTGGGACTTCGGCAACTAGCGCTGGCGGTTCCTCCTTGATTCCGGATAGCGAACACAAGCACAACTTCCATACCCACACGTTCCGCTGCAAGCACGCGAAAGGCGATGTGGCGGACTACTGCGAGGAAGCGCTGGCCCTGGGTATGGAGACCCTGGGATTCTCCGATCATTCGGCCTTGCCCGACGACCGGTGGCTATCCGCACGGATGGAGTACGGTGGTCTCGACGACTACGTGCAGGCGATGGATCGGGCGCGCTTCGAATACCCGGCGCTGAACGTCGTGAAAGGCATGGAGTGTGAGTACCTCCCCGAATTCCACTCTTTCTACCAGGATGAGTTGCTGGACGAGAAGGGATTCGACTACCTGGTTGGCGCCGCGCACTTTTTTCCGTTGCGCGGCGAATGGGTCGGAACCTATGGCGGTACGCGCGACTCCGCGAGTCTGCGCGCCTATGCGGACTACGTGATCGACATGATGTCGACGGGCCTGTTCGATTTCATCGCGCATCCCGACCTGTTCGGGAACTGTTATGCGGTCTGGGATCGCGATACCGACGCCTGTTCCCGGGACATCCTGAATGCGGCCCGAGAGTACGACGTCGGCATGGAAATCAACGCGCTGGGCATGCGCAAGCAGGCGCGCAAGTCGCCGGACAATCCGTTCCCGCTATACCCCTGGCGGCCTTTCTGGGAACTCGCCGCCGAGTGCGATGCGCCTGTGATCGTCAATTCGGACGCCCACAGACCCGAGGATCTGCAGGGCCTTGCGGGGAAGGCGCATACGCTCAGGGTCGAGCTGGGCTTGCGCGAAATGGACATTGACGGACTTCGAGCGCGCGGAAACCGTCATCGGGCCGCCTGAGCGCGACTCTCCTTTCGACCCGGTCCTCATAACCCCAGCTACGTGTTGACGCGCAGGAATCTGCGGGTCCGCGCTAGAATCGGAAGCCAACGAACCGGGAGGACATTCAAATGGCTACTTCATTGGCTGAAATCATCAGCGGCGTTCGCCTGCGCGACCCCGCCCTGTTCCGGCAGCAGTGCTACGTAGATGGCGAATGGGTCGACGCCGACTCCGGCGCCACGTTCGATGTCACCGACCCCGCCGCCGGGCAGCCCATCGGCGTGGTGCCGTCGTTCGGCGCGGCCGAGACCCGGCGGGCCGTGGAAGCGGCCAACGCCGCGTATCCGGCATGGCGCGCGCTGACCGGCAAGGAACGCGCAAGCATATTGCGGCGCTGGTACGACCTGATGCTGGAGCACCAGGAGGACCTCGCGGTCATCATGACCGCGGAGCAGGGCAAGCCGATGGCGGAGTCGCGAGGCGAGATTGTCTTTGGCGCTTCGTTTATCGAATGGTTTGCAGAAGAAGCCAAGCGCGCGTACGGGGACGTGATTCCAACGCACCTCGCAGATCGCAGGATCGTCGTCACGAAGGAACCCGTTGGCGTGGTGGCCTCCATCACGCCCTGGAACTTCCCCAACGCCATGATCACGCGCAAGGCTGGCCCCGCGCTGGCCGCAGGCTGCACCGTGGTCGCGCGGCCCGCTTCGTCGACGCCACTCTCGGCGCTCGCGCTCGGCGAACTCGCAACCCGCGCGGGCATTCCCGCGGGCGTCTTCAACGTGGTAACCGGACCGTCTTCGGCGGTGGGCGGGGAACTGACCTCGAACCCCATCGTTCGCAAACTTTCCTTCACGGGCTCCACGGCGGTGGGGAAAATCCTGCTCGAGCAGTGCGCCGGGACCGTCAAGAAAGTCTCGATGGAACTTGGCGGCAATTCCCCGTTCATCGTTTTCGACGACGCCGATGTGGATGCGGCGGTAGAAGGAGCGATGGCTTCCAAGTACCGCAATACCGGCCAGACTTGCGTCTGCGCGAACCGTTTTCTCGTCCAGGAAGGGGTGCATGACGAGTTCGCTCAGAAGCTCGCCGCGGCGGCTGACAATCTCCGGGTGGGTCCGGGCCTTGCAGGCGAGACCGACCAGGGACCGTTGATCGACATGGCTGCGGTCGAGAAGGTCGAGGACCACATACAGGATGCGGTCAACGGCGGCGGCACCGTCGTTTCGGGCGGCCAACGGCATGAACTCGGCGGCACTTTCTTCGAGCCGACGGTGATCACCGGCGTGACACCGGCAATGAAGGTGGCGCGGGAGGAGACCTTCGGACCCGTCGCCCCGGTGTTCCGCTTCAAGACCGAGGAAGAAGCGATTGAGCTCGCGAACGCGACGGAGTTCGGCCTGGCGGCTTATTTCTATAGCCGCGACATCGGCCGAATCTGGCGCGTCGGCGAAGCGCTCGAGTACGGTATCGTCGGAATCAACGTGGGAATCATCTCGACCGAGGTGGCGCCGTTCGGCGGTTTCAAGGAGTCCGGTATCGGCCGCGAAGGGTCGAAGTACGGCCTCGACGAATTCCTCGAGGTCAAGTACATGTGTGTGGGCGGCATCGACGACTGAACGGCGGTCGCTTCGGAGCGCCCCTGGACAATAGCTGAAACGGCTCAGTCAGCTTTGTCGAGGGGCGCTTGGCGGCGCGCGTGAAGCGGAGCCTCCCCCCGCGTTGGTGGGCGACACCAGGAGCCTTCAGCCGGGGAGCTTCCCCGACTGCTGACGCGTAAGGAAGTGCCGGCATTTGCCGCGTCGCCGGAGGCGTGCTGCCATAGCAGAGGTTCCATGAACTCGTCCGTCACGATCATTCCGATCGTCAATCTCCTGATCGGATTCGCTCCGGTAGCGGTGCTGCTCGCGATCATGCACGCATGGTCGCTGAACCCCTGGCAGGCGATCTACGCGAACCTGCGCATGCTCGCGCAGCTACTTCTCATCGGCTACGTGCTGACCCTGATTTTCGAGGCCGAGGAGCCGTGGATCGTCGTGGCTGTCGTGGCCTTCATGATCGCCATGTCCGCCTGGATTGCGCTCCGTCCACTCTCCGACCGCGGGGTAATGCCCTATGCAACCGTCCTGGTTGGCTTGGGCGTCACAGGCGTCGCCGTCCTTGTGCTCGTGACGCAGGTCATTCTCGATCTTCCAAAGTGGTACGAGCCGCGTTTCGTCGTTCCGCTGGCGGGGATGGTGTTCGCGAACAGCATGAACACGATCAGCATAGCGGGGGAGCGTTACCAGACGGAACGCGGCCGCGGCGTCGAGTATCCCGCTGCGAGACAGGCGGCGATGACGGCCGCACTCATCCCGCAGGTGAACACCTTGCTGGCGGTAGGCCTCGTTGCCCTGCCGGGCATGATGACTGGACAGGTCCTGTCGGGCGTGGACCCGCTCGTGGCGGCGCGCTACCAGATCATGGTCATGTGCATGATCTTCTCGACGGCTGGACTGGCCGCGGCCCTGTACCTGGTGCTGAGGCGGTACGCGATGGAGCGTGCCGAATAGGGAAGGGTCCTGGGCGTCCCAGGTGCGGCTACTCGACTTCGTTCAGCCGACCGGTCTTGACGTCGTAGACGAAGCCCCGAATCTTGTCTCTCACCGGAACGAACGGGTTGGCCCGGATGCGCCGGATGCTCTGCCGCACGTCCTCCTCCACATCGGGGAAGGATTCGAAGGCGAAGCTGGGGCGAATACCGGTATCGCTTTCGATCTCATCCTTTAGGTCATCGTCCCGGAACGTGACCATGCCGCAGTCCGTGTGGTGGATGAGGATGATCTCCTCGGTTCCCAGCAACCGCTGCGATATGACGATAGATCGAAGAACGTCGTCGGTGACGACGCCGCCGGCGTTGCGTATGACATGCGCATCGCCCTCCGTGAGGCCCAGCACCCGCGCGGGATCGATGCGCGCGTCCATGCAGGCGACGATCACGGCGCCTTTCGCCGGCGGTACCGGCAGGTCGCCTTTCTCGAAAGCGTCGGCATAGCGGGCGTTATTGGCGAGGAACTCATCTGTTGGCGACATCAAGCGATCCCGGGTCCTTTAGTCGAGCGAAACCTAATGGATTTTTCCGTCGCCGCCAAACCGGTTCGCAGTGTGGTTATGGCAAGCGTGTATGCGGTACTCCATCGTGGGTGCGCGGCATTGCGCTACCATCGCCGGAAAGTCAGGGCGTCGGAAGGGGAAGTGAGCGGACCATTGCAGGGCATTGCCGTCGTGGACCTGGGGCTTGGCCCGGTGACGGGGCTCGCGACCATGGTGCTTGCTGATTTCGGCGCCGAGGTCATCAAGGTGGAACCACCCGGCGGGGACCCGTTCCGTGACATGCCGTCTTCCAGAGCCTGGATGCGCGGGAAGTCCACGCTTGAAGTCGACCTGGATGATCCGCGAGCGCTCGGCGACCTGCGTTCGCTCATCGTCGAAGGCGCGGATGCCCTCGTAACGACATTGGGGCGAGAGCGTCGCCATGCGCTCGGTCTCGATTGCGACAGCCTGTCCGAGGCGCGAAACGATCTTGTGTACGGCGTCGTTTCGGGATTCGGGGAAGACGGGCCCTACCGGAACTACGCGGCCGTCGAGGCGGTTGTGGCGGCGAAGTTCGGCCGCATGATGAGCCTCGAAGGCGTCGCGCCTCGGCGGGGACCATGCTACGCGGCAGTACAGGTGGCGACGCACGCGGCATCGCAAGCCGTAGCCATGGCGGTGCTCTCGAGTCTATACGGCCGTCGGCAGTCGGGGCGTGGTTTCGCCTTCGATACGTCGCTGATGCGCGGCCTGCTGCCCCAGGACGTGAGCGGCGTGCAGACGGCGCACCTGCGGGAACGCGGCATCCTGTCGACGCCGGAAGCGGCGACGGACCCGGTGACCGTCATGCCGCGTCTCTACTACCACAGCGCCCGCACGAAGGACGGTCGATGGATCCAGTTCGGCAACCTGCTGCCGCATCTGCACGAGAACTTTCTTGCCGTCGCGGGTCTAGATGGCCGCCCGCCGGACGATGGATCCGAGGATATCGAAGCGTTCCGCAACCTGATGCTCAAGACCATGGAGTCCGCGAGTCTTGACGAGTGGATGGAGAAGTTCGTTCGCCACGGCGGGGTGGCGGCGCATCCCTACCAGACCACCCAGGCGGCGATGGACGATCCGGATATCGTTGACAACGGCCACGTGGTCACCGTCGATGGGGTTGCGCAACTCGGACCCATTGCGGAACTGACGGAGACGCCGGCCATGATCGGCGGGACCCCGCGGCGGATCGATTTCGGCCGAGCCTGCGAACTGTTCGGCATCTCCGGCGATGGTAAGGGTAGCGGCAATTCCAATAGCGGTGGTCGCCGGTCGAGAGCGGCGCCCGCACCGAAGCGTCCTCTCGAAGGCGTGACCGTGATCGAGGCGGCGACCATCATCGCAGTGCCGCTCGCCACCTCGACGTTGGCGGATATGGGTGCCCGGGTCATAAAGTTTGAGCCCCCGGGCGGTGACCCGTTCCGGGAAATGATGGTGGGCGCGGGTGCGGCGCGCTGCAACACGGGCAAGGAAAGCATCTGTCTCGATCTCAAATCGCCGAAGGCACGGGACATCGCCCTGAGACTCGTGGAGAAGGCCGACATCCTGGTGCACAACTACCGTCCGGGGGTTCCAGAGAGGCTGGGCCTGGACTACGACACCCTCGCCCGGGTCAAGCCGGACCTCGTCTACCTGGCGTCAAACGGATATGGGCGCAAGGGGCCGGGTGCCAGGCGCCCTTCCACGCATCCCATACCGGGCGCAGCGCTCGGTGGAGTCGCCTGGCAGATGGGGGGCTTGCCGACGGACGCGCCACTTGCGCTCGACGAATTGCGGGAAGTCACGCGCGCGCTGTTTCGCGCCAACGATGCCAATCCCGATCCGAACACGTCGATGGTGGTGGCGACCGCCGCGGTGCTCGGCCTCCTTGCGCGAGACCTGACCGGCAAGGGACAGCGTATTTTCGTCGACATGTTTGGCGCCAACGCGTACGCGAACTGGGACGACTTCGTCTCCTACCCTGGCAAACCGGAACGGTCCCCGGTGGACAAGGGAAGTCTCGGCCTCTCGCCCTGGTGCCGCCTGTATGAGTGCCGGTCCGGGTGGGTGTTTCTTTACGCGGAGGACGACGGCGCCAAGGCACGCCTGGGTGCGAACGACGACGCGGGGCTTGAGGCCATGTTCCGGACCGACGATGCGGACGCCTGGGAGGCGCGCCTCAATGGCGATGGAATCGCGTGCGTGCGCGCGGATGCGCACTGGCCCGCGGAATTCCTGTTGCGGGATCCACACGCGCGGGTCGAGGAACTGCTCGTGACCGCGGATCACGCGCAGTGGGGCGAATACAAGCGCCAGGGACCGCTGGTGCGCTTCGAACGCGGCGGGCGCTATCCGGGCGCCTGTCTCGCCGGGGAGCACAGCGTGATGCTCCTCGAAGAACTCGGCCTTGCCAGCGACACCATTGGCAGGCTGTTGGAGGACGGAGTGGTCGCGCAGTACGCCTCTGCGTCCTTAAGGGTCGTGATATAAACGCCGGTTCAAATCACTGGGAGGACAAACCATGGTCAAAAGCGTCTTCATTCCTGAGGAATACGCGGGACCAGCGTCAGAATTGCCCGAAAGAACCCCCATGGACAACCAGGAGTTCGGGAAAGGCGATGCTGAATTGGACAGGAAGCTATCGGCGATTCGTCAGCGCCGCTCGAACGCCTTGATGGACGCGGTCGCTCGCTTTGCGGAGGACCCTTACGCGAGGGAAATGGTCAACCTGGGGCGAGGACCCGGAAATCCGGACATACCGCCGGCCAATGCCGAGCAACTCGAGAAGCTGATCGAGATGGGCGCCGGGACGCAGGGCATCTTCGCTGCCCACGAGCCGGCGGACATGGACGTCTACCGCTCATTCCTGCCGCCGCCTCTGCAAGTGCCGGAAGTGCCGATGGTCGGCACAACGCTCCTTGACATGAACAGGGAGGCAAGCGACCTCACGCGCTTCCAGGAAGGCCGGATTACGGTCAAGGCACTGTGCCCCGACGGCATCGAGTCCTGGCTCTTGTTGAGCGCCCCGGTGCCAACCCTGTACCACACCCGCGAAGGGGTCGTCTGGGGCTGGCCCAAGTACGTGGCCGATCAGATCACCTTCACGCCGCGCAGGGCCGAGGCCAGGTACGAGGGCAGCGTTCGCTATTCCCTCGATTTCGAACCGGGCCCGGTGGAGGACGAAGGCGCCTTGCGAGCCCTCGGAAGGGTGGAAGGAGGCAGTTCGATTTCCTGGCACTGGATTCAGGGCGGCTCGGTTCTGCTCCGGGGTACCGGCAGGGGCGGAGGCGCACCGGCCAGGGAGCTTGCCTGGGAGCCCGGCATGGTCACGGTCTACATCCGACCGGAGGATCCATGGTCGAAACTGATACCTGAGAACGCGACGGTTCCCGGCTTCTACTCGAGGTGGATCGGCGGCGGCGGTGACGCCGTGCGTCAGAAAGTCTGCACCGTGCGCGGAGGCGAGATCATCTACCCTGAGCCGGCGTAGCCGCTAACCGGCCAACGAGGGAAGGAACTGAGGCACCGCGTGTAAGCGCGGTCGCCGCGCCGTGCGTCGTTCATGAAACACAGAATCGCCGCCGGCGCGGCCCTCGCCCTTGTTTTCGCGGCTGGAATCTACTTGATGCGACCGCCTCCTCTCGATCCACCGAGGGAGGCTGACATCATGGCGAGCGTTTTCGCGGGGTTCGTATTGCCGATGGGCGACGTCGTTGTCATCAGCCGACCTTCGGATTGCCGGTCGGGTGGGGTCATGAAGGAAGCGGTTCCCGCGTCGCTGTTCGAACAGTTTCTGGCCGCCAACCGCCACGATGAGGGTCTTGACTTTTCCCCTTATTCCGATCGGGTGCGTTTCGTCGATGACCCGGACGCGTTGCCTCATAACCTGCGCGCTGAATTCGGCGCGCCGGTTATTTCAATATCGCGCGCCGGGTATCGCAGCGAAGATGCGCTCGTGTGCGTAGAAGTATTTGCGAGCGAAGAGCGCGCCTTCTACGTACTGTTAGACCGGGACCACGAGGGTTGGCGCACGGCCAGGGAGATGACCGCCTGGCGCGCGCCGAAATCGGAAGCACCCGATTCGGGGGCAACCGAAGAAGAACCGTTGTTTGTGCCGAGGCCTTCCCGGACCTAGTAACCGCGGAAGTCCGTATCCCGCTTCTCCCTGAAGGCCTTCATGCCTTCGGTGGAGTCCCGTGACAGGCCAGCTATCGGGAGGGCGGATTCAGACCATTGCATGGCGCTGTCGAAGTCGAGGTTGGCCGTGCGCAATGCCAGGGTCTTTCCGAGCTTCTGCGCGATAGGAGGTCCCGCCTCCACCTCGAGCGCCAGTTCCATGGTCCGTGACTCCAACGCGTCGGGTTCCACCAGGTAATTGGTCAAACCTGCCTCGTGCGCTTCCTCGGCGCTCATGAACCTGCCCGTCATCATGAGTTCCATCGCCTTGCGCCACCCCAGGATCTTCGGCAATGACCAGAAACCGCCGAGGTCGGCGAATACGCCCCGCTTGACATAGGCCACCTGGTAGCGGGCGGCGGTGGAGCCGACGGCAAGGTCGCAGTGGCTCACCAGGTCCAGCCCCGCGCCGACGGCGGGCCCGTTGATCATGGCGATGATTGGTACCTCGACGCGCTTGAGCGCGATATACGTCTCGGTTTCGTGGCGGAAGTTCAGCCGGTAGCCCTCCGCGTCGATCCCGGCGTCGGGGGGAGGCGCCTCCCGGTCCGGATTTGCGGCGCCGCTCATGTCCATGCCCGAGCAGAACCCCCTGCCGGTGCCCGTGATGACAATGCAGCGCACGGACCGATCGAAGCGGGCGTCGACCAGGATCCCCCGCAGTTCCCGCAGCAGTGGAAACGTGAGGGCGTTCAGTTTCTCCGGACGGTTGAGCGTGAGCCAGAGAATGCCGTCCTTCTTGCCCCGGCGTTCGGTCAGAATCAGCGTATCGGTTGTCATGGTCGTTCCCCCACGGCCCTTCATCGGAATTTCTGCGAGGGCGGACCCCGCATGTTGGAAGGCAACTTGCAGTCGCGTGCGACGCGTGTCAAATCTGACCGTGATGTAGGTGGAGGCGGGGCTGCCGGAGGTTCTTGGGGCTTGGAGTTGACTACGGCGTCGACGCCCGGCAGACGCGGTAGATCAGGTATCCCGAGGGCCAAACGACCATCACGGCGCAGACTGTCAGAACGAACTGATTCCAGGAGAGATGGGAGAATTCCTCATCGACGAAAAGACCGTATCCGGTCAGGATAATCGATGTGTTGCTGAGCACGACCGCCGCCCGCAGAACGGCAATCACCATGGGTACGAGTATCAGAAAGGTAGGAAAGTGCTTCCTCACGAATGCGGTCTTCATGAACGTCCTGAATCCTTCCCGGGAAGTGGCATGGAGCGTCGTTTTCCTGAGTTCCGCACCCAGGGCAACCAGCGCCATGCCGACGAACAGCGTGATGACCTCCGGGATGACCAGTCCCTCGACTGAACTCAAATCGGTGTACGGGTTGGTCTCGACATAACCCATGTGCAGGACACCCACCCATGTGGTAACGAGGTCAAGAGCGGTAAGCGGGACGAAGGTGGCCGCGAAGAGAAGGACCAGGTTGCGCGTCATAGTAAAATCTCGTGGTAGGAACAGTCACCTGCATCGGACGGTGAGCCGGGGACTCTGGGGAGGGCTCGCAGCTTGCAATGTCTTGCAGGCGTGCCCTGCTGCAGCCGTAGCATGCGACACCGAGTCCCCGGCTCTGCCAAGAGCATCCGAAACGCCTCACATTGAACCTTCGAGCCCTTCATGGCGCGGTCCCAGTCGTGTCAGCGTCGTGTTCCACACGATGGATTTGACCGATGTATCCAATGCGCTCCCGCTTCGAAATGCTGGCTCTAGAAGCCCACGGGCGTGCATGCAATCGGGTTCCTTTGGCATAGCTTGGCTCGGACAGTCGCGCCCTCGACCAACGCATCCCATACGGCCCTGGCCATTCTCTCGATGCCCGCTGCGCCGTCGATCTTTTCGTAGAGGTAGGCGGCAGCCAAACCGCCACCGACGCTTAGGGCTATCGCACCCGTGACGGCGAGACCGCCGGCCGCATGTTCGGTTTCAGCACTTGTCAGTTCTCTCATTGAAGTCTCCAAATGTGGTTGATGAGTGAGAGACAATTGTCGGAGGTCCGGGTTGTGGGCGAAAAGGGACAGATCACCCCGCTTAGTGCGGGAAATTGCTGAAATGCGATGCGGATTTCACTGACGGGCATGGCATCTGCTTTTCTGGTGCTGATCCCGGAAAGAAGAGGCTCGGATTCTCGTCGTCGCGGATTGAGCGGTGTCGGTTGGCTTGACTCACCCGGGCGATTCTAGAAGCGTCCAGGTTCGAGGGAAGTCGGACAACTGCCTGATTTCGTGTGCGAGATGTCGCAAGAACGGTACGGACTTTGGCCATGTGGCGCCCAGATGCGCGTCGACAGCCAGGATGGCGTTCCCGGGTTAGATTCGGTTGAGCATCGATTCGTTGCCTGAAAGGCTCGCCGTTTAGAATTGTTGCCACCCCGTCTGGATCCGACAGCATGGTTTGTGCCGATCCCGTCCCCTGGCAGCCAGACGTCTGGCGCAGCGAATTGAAGGACGCCGTGACTTCCGTGACGGAACTCGGTCGCGTGCTGGGTTTGCCCCTCGAGGATTGCGCTGAAGGGGCGATTGCCGGATTCCCGCTGCGCGTCCCCAGGCCGTTTGTCGCGCGCATGCGGCGGAACGATCCAGACGATCCGCTGCTGCGCCAGGTATTGCCGACGGCGGCGGAGAACGAATCCGTGTCCGTGTTGCCGGACGGGACGCGATTCAGCATGGATCCGCTACGGGAGAGAAACTTCGCGCGCGCCCCGGCGTTGATCCAGAAATACCGGGGCCGCGCGCTGCTGATCGCCACGCCGGCGTGCGCGGTGCACTGCCGCTACTGCTTTCGCAAGCACTTCCCGTACGAGGATCATCGCCCAGATAGTCGCGAAGCGGCACTTGCGGCGCTGCGGGAGGATGATCAGATCACCGAAGTCATACTCTCCGGCGGCGATCCACTGGTGCTGACCGACGCCTCGCTGGGCAGGTTGGTCCAGTGCCTCGATCCAATTACGTCCATCGAACGCCTGCGTATCCACACGCGCCTGCCCATCGTACTGCCTTCCCGGATCACCCGGGATCTGCTCGACATCCTTGTATCGACCCGGCTGCGCGTCATCGTCGTCGTACATTCGAACCATCCGCAGGAACTGGATTCGGACACGGCCCGGGCGTTCGCCTGCCTGCGGGGGGTTCCGGGTGTCACGCTGCTCAACCAGAGCGTCCTGCTTCGCGGTGTCAACGACCGGGCGCCGACCCTTTGCGCACTGTCGGAGCGACTCTTCGAGCAAGGCGTTCTGCCGTACTACCTGCACATGCCGGATGCCGTCGTCGGTACGCACGGCTTCCACGTGACTGACGCGCGGGCGAGGCAGATTCACGACGCCATGGGCGAGAGACTGCCGGGCTACCTGCTCCCGAAGCTGGTGCGCGAGGAACCGGGGCGAGCAGCGAAGACGGTGCTGGCCTGAGGGGAGGCTACGCGGGCGGATGTCTGACTAGGGCGTGTTAACACAAAGCAGGCTGGATGTGATATCCTTTGCCGCACACACCGTTTGTCGGGAAAAGCGAAGGA
>JAPOYI010000088.1 GCA_026706665.1 Gammaproteobacteria bacterium
GATTCCGACTCCGCCTACCTCTCCGTTCAGGCTCATTTCGGTATTGGATTAGACTGTCCAGGCCCGGCTTTCGGAGCAAGACAGATGCTTGAACTGGCGCGAATCGCTGCTACGATGCTCTGTCTGGAGGGCAGCAAGTTGCTGCCCGCTTTGTTTTATGCCCCGCGCGACCGCAGGGGCGACGCCAGGGCCGAAGACCCGGCGGCGATCGCGCGGCGCTCGAGACCGAAGGGGGCGTACCCATGACCAGCATCATGCCTACCTACAATCGTATACCCGTCACATTCGCCCGGGGGAGCGGGGCGCGGCTTTACGACGACGCCGGCAAGGAGTACATCGACGCGCTTTGCGGACTCGCGGTCACCGGTCTCGGCCACGCGCATCCCCACGTCACCGAAGCCATCGCCGCGCAGGCGCGCACGCTGACCCACACCTCAAACCTGTACGGCATCGCCGGGCAGGAGAAACTTGCGGCCCGGTTGACCGCGCTCTCCGGCATGGACAACGTCTTCTTCGGCAACTCCGGCGCGGAAGCGAACGAGGCGGCCATCAAGATTGCGCGCCTGTACGGTCACGACCGCGGCATCGACATCCCCCACACGGTCGTGATGGACAACAGTTTCCACGGCCGGACCATGGCGACCCTTACGGCCACCGGCAACCGCAAGGTCCATGCCGGTTTCGAACCGCTGCTGGGCGGCTTCGTCCGGGCACCCTTCAACGACATCGACGCGGTGCGCAGGATCGGCGAAAACGACGAAAACGTGGTCGCCGTGATGGTCGAACCGATTCTCGGGGAGGGCGGCATCCACATCCCCGAGGATGACTACCTGACGCGCCTGCGGGCGTTGTGCGACGACAACGGCTGGCTCTTGATGCTCGACGAGGTGCAGACCGGCAACGGCCGGTCCGGCAAGTTCTTCTGCTACCAGCACAGCGGCATCCTTCCCGATGTCGTCACGACCGCCAAGGGACTCGGAAACGGCGTCCCCATCGGCGCCTGCCTGGCGCGCGGCACGGCGTCCGGGATGCTCGTTGCCGGCAACCATGGCTCCACCTTCGGCGGCAATCCGCTGGTCTGCGCGGCAGCGAACGCGGTGCTCGATGAACTCGAAGGCGGCTTGATGGAACGGGCCGGAGAACTCGGCGAACGCATGCTTTCCGGCCTGCGCCAGGGTCTGCAGGGCAGCAACATCGTGAAGGATATCCGGGGCAAGGGACTCCTGCTGGCCGTCGAACTGGATCGGCCGTGCGCGCAGATGGTGACGGACGCGATGGAGGCGGGCGTCATCCTGAATGTCGCCGCCGACACCGTCATCCGCCTCCTGCCGCCGCTGATCCTCTCGGACGAGGATGCGGACCAGGTCGTCGCCACCGTTGTCCGCCTGGTCAAGGCAATGGCATGAGTCCATGCAGGTGCGACACTTCCTGACCTTGAGGGACTTCAGTCCCGAAGAACTGGACCGCATCGTTTCGCGGGGCGCGGAACTGAAGCGGCTGCACGCGGCTGGCCACACGTGCATGCCCCTCAAGGGCAAGACGCTCGCCATGATCTTCGGGCTCAGCTCCACGCGGACCAGGGTGGCATTCGAGGTCGGCATGCACCAACTCGGGGGACATGCCATCAACCTGGGCCCCCAGGATTCCCAGATAGGGCGGGGAGAACCCATCGAGGACACCGCCCGCGTGCTTTCCGAAATGGTCGATGCCGTCATGATCCGGACCCTGCGCCACGACGACGTCACGGCGTTTGCGCGCGCTTCTACTGTGCCTGTCATCAACGGCATGACCGCCCGTTTTCATCCGTGCCAGTTGCTCGCCGACATGCAGACTTACGCGGAGGTGCGGGGGCGAACCATCGAAGGACGCACCGTCGCGTTCGTGGGCGACGGCTACAACATGTGCAATTCGTATATCAACGCGGCCAGGCAATTCCGTTTCCTTCTGAAGATCGCCACGCCCGAAACCCATCGGCCGGAAGAGGAACTGCTCGCCGGCACCGACAGCGCCGAGCTCGTCGAGAGTCCGCGCGCCGCGGTGGAAGACGCCGATCTCGTGGTCACCGATGTCTGGTCTTCCATGGGACACGACGGGGAGGCCCAAGACCGCCGAGACGCGTTCGACGGATACCAGGTGACGCCCGCGCTGCTCGATTTCGCCGACAGGGACGCGATCTTCATGCACTGCCTGCCCGCCCACCGGGGCGAGGAAATCAGCGACGACCTGTTCGAAGATTCCCGGTCCGTCGTGTACACGGAGGCGGGCAATCGACTGCATTCGCAAAAGGCGCTGCTCGAGTTCCTGCTCCGGGAGCCTTCAGCCGGGGGAGCTTTCCCGGCTGCTGACGCGTAAGGAAGTGCTGGTATTTCCCCCGTCGCCGGAGGCGTACTTCCATGGAAGAGCGGTAGCGGGAAAACTCACCCGTGCTCCCATCCGGGCGTCGCCTGATACCGGTTGACGAAATGGCTGGACCGCTTGAGGTAGTCCCCTACTCCGAAGCATGGCCCGCGGCATTCCAGGCGCTCACGGCGCGAGTGGAGCCGGCCCTGGGAACGCTTTGCGAGCGGATCGAGCACGTCGGGAGCACGTCCGTTCCGGGTCTGCCAGCCAAGCCCGTCATAGACATCGATGTCGTCATCGCACGAGACGATCAGCTCGATGATGTCATCGAACGACTCGCGACCATCGGCTACGAATACGAGGGAGACAAGGGGGTGCCGGGCCGATACGCGTTCAGGTCGCCTCCGGGTCTGCCCGAGCACCACCTTTACGTCTGCGCCGAGGACAATCCCGAGCTGCATCGGCACCTCCAGTTCCGCGACTATCTCCGCCGCCACCCCGAAGAAGCGGCGGCCTACGGCAAGCTCAAACGGCGGCTCGCGATGGAGAACCCCGTGGACCGGGCCGCGTACGGCGAGGGGAAGACCCGCTGGATCGAACGGGCCCTCGGACTGGCGCGCCACGAGACGCTCTCCAAAACGACTCGATGAAGGTCAGATGTCTTCGGGGACACGCGCCTTCGCGCGCGCCGCTTCCCGGGACACGGTCCCCTGCTGCACGAGACCGCGCAGGCACTGATCCAGGGTCTGCATGCCGACAGCCGCGCCGGTCTGCATCACCGAAACCATCTGCGCCGTCTTGTCTTCCCTTATCAGGTTGCGTATCGCTGGCGTCGCCAGCATGACTTCGTGCGCCGCGACACGTCCGCCCTCGCTCGCCTTGAGCAGGGTCTGCGAAACGACTGCATGAAGCGATTCGGATAACGCCGAACGCACCATGTTCTTCTCCCCCGCCGGAAAGGCGTCGACAATGCGGTCGACGGTCTTCGCCGCGGACGCGGTGTGCAGGGTGCCGAACACGAGGTGTCCGGTCTCCGCCGCCGTCAATGCCAATCGGATCGTTTCCGTATCGCGCATCTCGCCCACCAGGATGACGTCGGGATCTTCCCGGAGGGCGGAGCGCAATGCCGCGTTGAAGCCCGCGGTATCCCGAAGCACCTCGCGCTGCGTGACGAGGCAGGAGCGGCTGGCGTGCACGAACTCGATCGGGTCCTCGATGCTGAGAATGTGCTCCCGGCGGTTCTGGTTGATGCCGTCGATGATGGCCGCCAGCGTCGTGCTTTTGCCGGACCCCGTCGGACCGGTGACGAGAACCAGGCCCCGTGGCGCCATGGCGATCTCCTCGAACACCGGCGCCAGTTTGAGCTCGTCCATGGTCGGAACCCTGGAGGGAATCACCCGGAACGCCGCGCCGGCGCCGCGATCATGGTGGTAGGCGTTGACGCGAAAGCGCCCGATCCCATCGGCTGCGAACGCGAAGTCCGTTTCGAGCGAATTCCCGAACGCCTCGCGACTGCGCCTGCTCATGATCGCGGCAAGCATCGCGCGAACCTGGCGGTCAGCAATGGGCTCCTCTCCCAGGCGCCGCAGTTCGCCGTCGACCCGGACCATGGGAGGCAAACCTGAGGACAGGTGAAGATCCGAGGCGCCGGCGGCCATGGCGCGGGAAAGGAGTTCGATGATTTCCACCCTCGCGAATACCAGAGTTGCCGCAATGCCCGACAGACAGTATCCGCAGTCGGAGCCGCAAGGCATACGGACAATCTCTGCAATCACGGGCGGCTGGTGCTTAAAATGACTTCCGTCACTGAACCAAAGAGCTCGTGAGACATGGGGCTTGGACCACCGATTGCGCGCTCGGTCGCCCGAGTTCAGCAAGCCATCGCGCTCGCGGCGTCGCGCTCCGGGCGATCATCCGCCGACGTGTGCCTGCTCGCCGTGTCGAAAACGCGCTCGGCAGAAGAAGTCGCGGCGGCCGCCGACGCCGGCATCGGTCACTTCGGCGAGAACTACCTGCAGGAAGCGTTGCCCAAGGTGCGGTCCCACATCGGTCGCGATATCACCTGGCATTTCATCGGAACCGTGCAGTCCAACAAGACGAGAGACATCGCGCGGAACTTTCAATGGGTGCACACCCTTGATCGAAACAGGATCGCCGAGCGACTAAACTCCAGCCGCGCGGGACTCGCCCCGCTTGACGTATGTATCGAGGTGAACATCGATGACGAACCGCAGAAATCCGGTATCGCACCGGATGCAATTGGCGATCTCATCGATGCGGTACGCGGTCTGGAACACCTTCGATTGCGGGGACTGATGGTCATACCGGCGCCCAAATCGGAAACGCACTCCATGCGCGACAGCTTCTCCCTGACCGCAGATCTGTTTCATCGGCACCGGCCGCTCGGCGGACCCCATTGGGACACGCTGTCCATGGGCATGAGCGACGACTTTTCCCAAGCAATAGAGGAAGGCGCCACCTGCGTGCGTATAGGCACGGCGATCTTCGGGCCGAGGCACTAGTGCTGGTGAAACGCATCGCTTTCATCGGCGGCGGCAACATGGCGTTCGCCCTGGTGGGCGGTTTGCGCGCGGCTGGTAAACACGCCGGCGACATGCCCGACGCCCGACTGGACATCGTCGTGGCCGATCCGATACCGGGACAACTCGACCGTTTCGACGGCGTCTCGACCACGCAGTCCAACACCGTGGCGGTCGATTCCGCGGACGCGGTGGTATTGGCCGTGAAGCCCCAGGTCATACGAGAGGTGGTCACCGCACTGCCTCTTGAGCTTCACCAGCTCGTCATATCCATCGCCGCGGGCGTACCCATCGAAGCGATCTCCCGGTGGACATCGCCGGAACAACCCATCGTGCGATGCATGCCGAACACGCCAGCGTTGCTGCGGGCGGGCATATCCGGAATGACCGCCAACCGATTCGTCGACGCCGACATGCGGTCCCTGGCAGAGAGGATCCTGTCGGCGGCGGGCGAGGTAGTCTGGTTCGATGATGAGGACAGCCTTCACGCGGTGACTGCCCTGTCCGGTAGCGGTCCTGCCTACGCCTTCTACCTGCTCGAAGCGATGATCGAAGCTGGCGTCGAACTCGGATTGGATGCACCCACGGCCGAGCGGCTGGCGGAGGCGACGGTGCTCGGCGCCGCCCGCATGGCCGAAGCAGAGCGTGTCGGGCCGAGCGTTCTGCGCGAACGCGTGACCTCTCCGGGTGGCACGACGGAACGCGCCCTATCTATACTTGAATCCGCCCGGGTGCGGGCGAAGTTCAAAAGGGCGATCCAGGCCGCCTGCCAGCGGTCGCGAGAGCTCGCGAAAGAGTTCGGCAAATAGCCTTCAAGGGGTAGCGGCGAGGAACATGGGCGATCCGATTGCCTTCATCATCCATTACTTGCTGAGCGCGGTCTCCCTGCTCTTCCTCGCGCGTTTCATTCTGCAGGCGACGCACGCAGATTTTTACAATCCGATATCCCAAGGCATCGTCCGCTACACCGATCCGGTGCTGAACCCGCTGAGAAAGGTCATCCCGACCTACAAGAATCTCGACCTCTCCGCCTTCGTTGCCACCTGGGTCACCTGCGCGGCGACGATCGGCGGCGTTGCCGCCATGACCGGCCGCTTCGACAGCTACGTGGTCGTGGAGATCCTGCAATCCCTCGGTCTCACCCTGGGCGCCATTGTCGCGGGCGTCTACCGGACCTTCGATCTGTTCCTGTACTTCTACTGGATCGCGATCTTTGCGATGATCATCATCTCCCTGCTCGCGCCCACCACCTACAACCCGGTCACCGCCCTCCTGCGCGATGTCTGTGAGCCCGTGCTCGCCCCGGCGCGCAGGCTTCTGCCCGTGATGGGAGGTCTCGACCTGTCCCCGCTGATCGTGTTTCTAGTGATCGGGTTGCTGCAACACTATCTCCTGCCGGCCCTGTTCGGGACGCTGTTCGGAGGCGGTCCCTAGCCGGCGCGGCCTCGCCAACTTCGGATCGCAACCGTGAAAGTCGTGCCTCCCAATTCGGTCGGCGTGGTGGTTCCCCAAACCGCGCAATTCGGACCTATCGAACTGCAGTGCGGCGTCCAATTGCCGCATTTCGAGATCGTCTACGAGACCTACGGCCAGCTCAATGCCGACCGGACCAACGCCGTCCTGGTCTGCCACGCCCTGTCGGGACACCATCACGCCGCCGGGTATCACAGCATGGACGACGACAAGCCCGGATGGTGGGACGTGTGCATCGGTCCCGGCAAGCCCATCGACACGAACCGCCTGTTCGTGGTCAGCCTCAACAACCTCGGCGGCTGTCATGGCAGCACCGGGCCACGCTCCACCGATCCCTCGACCGGGGATCCGTACGGGCCGACGTTTCCCACCGTGACCGTAAAGGACTGGGTGCGAACCCAGGCCATGCTCGCCGACACGCTCGAAATCCCGGCATTTGCCGCCATTGTCGGAGGCAGCCTGGGCGGGATGCAGGCGATGCAGTGGGCCATCGACTTTCCCGACCGCATACGGCACGCACTGTTGATCGCCTGCGCATCGAAGCTCTCGGCGCAGAACATCGCCTTCAACGAGATCGCCCGCCAGGCCATCGTCACCGATCCCGAGTTCCACGGCGGCAACTACATCAAGGCCGGGTCCAACCCCGATGTCGGACTGCGGCTGGCCCGCATGCTCGGCCACGTGACCTACCTCTCCGACTACAGCATGGGTGACCGCTTCGGGCGGGAACTCAAGTCCGGCGACATCGCGTCCGGACACGATGTCGAGTTCCAGGTCGAGAGTTACCTCCGCTACCAGGGCAGCACGTTCTCGAAAGTCTTCGACGCCAATACGTACCTGTTGATGACGCGGGCACTCGACTACTTCGACCCCGCCCGGGACTACGGGGACGACCTTGTCACGGCCCTCGGCCAGGCCTCCTGCAAGTTCCTGGTCGTCTCTTTCTCGACCGACTGGCGCTTCGCCCCGGAGAGGTCCGACGAGATCATCGACGCACTGGTCGCGGCCCGCAAGGACGTGGTCGGCGCAAACATCGACGCCGCTCATGGCCACGATTCCTTCCTTCTCCAGGTGCCACGGTACCTGGAGCTCCTTTCAACTTATCTCGACCGCGTCGCGGCGGAGTGCGGGCAATGAGAGAAGACCTCCGCATCATCGCCGACCTGGTCGAACCGGGTGCCCGGGTACTCGATCTCGGATGCGGCAACGGCGAACTGCTGGCGCACCTGCAGTCGAACAAGGACGTGCGCGGCTACGGCATGGACATCGATCCGCAGCGGATAAATGCCTGCATCCGGGCCGGTGTCAACGTCATAGAACACGACCTGAACGATGGTCTTGCCCGGTTCCCGGATGCGAGCTTCGACATGGTGGTGATGACAGAGACCCTCCAGGCCGTGCGGAGACCCGACCTCGTACTTGCCGAGATGCTTCGAATCGGCGGCGAGTGCATCGTCACGTTTCCCAACTTCGGCCATTGGGTATGCCGCGCGTGGCTGGCGACGCGCGGACGGATGCCCATGGCGAAGCACCTGCCCCACAACTGGTACGACACGCCGAACATTCACCTCTGCACGTTCGCCGACTTCGAGCGGCTGTGCCTGGAGACAGGCATCACCGTCATTGAACGCTTCGCCGTGGACAGTGGCTATCGCAGCCGGCGCATGGTCAACCGCTTCCCGAACCTCTTCGGGACCACGGCGTTCTACCGCCTGGGACGCGCGGACGGGAAGACATGAAAAAGCGCGTCGCTATGGCGGCGGCCTTGCTTGCCGCATCAGTCCTGTCAGCGGAGCAGAAGGAGTCGTTCGGCCGCTACGACATGCACTACTCGGTCTTCAACCCCAGTTTCCTGCGCGCCGCGATCGCCGAGCAATACGAGATCGTCAGGGGCCGCGACAAGGCAGTGGTGAACGTATCCATTCTGGACGGAGAGCGGAGCGTGGCGCTACCGGTAACCGGTACGGTCAAGAACCTGCTCGGCCAATCGCAGCCATTGCGCTTTCGCGAGGTGAAGGAAGGGAAAGCCGTCTATTACCTGGCGATGCTGACCTACCAGGACCGCGACACGCTGCGTTTCGAGATCACCGCGGACCTGCCCGGCTACGGCCCAGCGGTATTGAGATTCCAGGAGACGCTGTATTGGGAACCGTGAGAGATGCTGTCCTCGCCAGCGCCAACGCCGGCAAGCTCGCAGAACTCTCCCGCCTGCTGGCACCCACCGGCATAGTCCTGCGCCCTATGTCGGTATTCGGCCTGGAATCACCCGAAGAGGACGGGGCGACCTTCATCGAGAATGCGTTGATCAAGGCCCGCCATGCGTCCCTAGCGACCGGCCTGCCGGCGATCGCCGATGATTCTGGCCTGGTCGTTCCCGCCCTGGGCGGCGCACCGGGCCTCCTTTCCTCCAGGTACTCGGGTGAAGACGCCACGGCCGAGGACAACAACAGGAAGCTCATTGCCGCCCTTGACGGTGTCGAGGACCGGCACGCGTACTTCTATTGCGCCCTGGTGTTCATCGAGCGCGCGGACGACCCAGTCCCGATCTTTGCCACGGCGGCCTGGAACGGCCGGATCGTCGATGCGCCGCGGGGAACGCATGGCTTCGGATACGACCCGCACTTCCTGGTTCCGGAACTGGGCGCGACTGCGGCAGAACTCGCGCCGCAAGTGAAGAACGCACACAGCCACCGGGGTATCGCCGCCAGGCGGCTCGCGGCGGCGTTGCGCCACGTTCAACGTCCGGACGCTCCATGAGCGGCCTCTACGTGCATATCCCGTGGTGCGTGCGCAAATGCCCCTACTGCGATTTCAATTCTCACGCGCTTCAGCGGTCGCTGCCGGAGGCGGACTATGTCGATGCGCTGCTCGCCGACTTCTCCCGCGAACGGGGACGCATGACGTTCGACATCGCTTCGGTCTATTTCGGCGGCGGGACGCCGAGCCTCATGCCGGCGCGCGCGTTCGCGCGGCTGCTGGACGCGTTCGAACTGTCCGGCGGGGTGGAAGTGACGATGGAAGCGAACCCCGGGACCGTGGAAACCGCCGGCACCCTCGAAGACTACGCCGCCGCGGGTATTGGCCGGATCTCGCTTGGCGCCCAGTCGTTCGACGATGACAACCTGCAACGCCTGGGGAGGATTCACACCGCACTTGAGACGAGGCGGGCGGCGGCGGCGGTCGCGCGAGCAGGATTCGAGGAGTTCAACATCGACCTGATGTTCGGTTTGCCGGGGCAGACCCAGGCGTCAGCCATCGCCGATCTCGAGTCCGTCGTCGCGCTGGAGCCGACGCACGTCTCCTGGTACGAACTCACGATCGAACCGAACACCGCGTTCGCCAGGCACCCGCCGATTCTTCCCAACCCGGACGACAAGGCTGACATCGCGGAAGCCGGCCAGGCGTTTCTCGAATCCCACGGGTTCAGTCGATACGAGGTATCCGCGTACGCGCGCCCCGGTTCCGAAACCCGCCACAACGTGAACTACTGGAAGTTCGGGGACTATTCCGGCATAGGCGCCGGCGCCCACGGCAAGCTGAGCCTGCCGTCCGGGATCATTCGCACGGAGAAGGCCAGACAACCGGGACGTTACCTCGAGGACCAGTCCCCGCAGGACGCGCCCATAGACCGGGGCGACCTCCCCGTCGAGTTCATGATGAACGTTTTACGGCTGGTGGATGGGGCCGAAGAGGACGAGTTCCCCCGACGCACGGGTCTGCCACTTGAAACCGTTTCGGACGAGCTTGCGCGGCTGCGCTCGGAGGGGTTGATGCGGCAAGACCGCATCGGGCTCACCGATTTCGGCTTTGCGCACCTCGATACGGTAGTCGCGCGGTTCCTTTAGCGCCCGTTATTGAATCTTCCCGTAGGCGAGGTCCCAGACCTTTCGCCCGGATGCGCGCCCGCGCGATTCAAAATGCGTCTCCGGCCGCTCGGCGGGCTGTTCCGAGAACGCACCCCTGCCAGCCTCGTTGGCCAGCGCCGGCTCGGCGTCGACAGTTTTCAGCATGGACCTGGCATAAGGCTCCCAGTCCGTCGCCATCAGCAGTCTGCCGCCGGGCTCCAGCAAACGCGCGACCTCGCCGACGAAGGGCGGCTGAACCAGCCGGCGCCCCGCATGCCGCCGTTTGGGCCATGGATCGGGGAAATAGATCGCGAAGCGGCGAACGCTCGCCGATGGCCACCGAGCTAACGCCGCCACTGCATCGCCTTCGACGAATCTCACGTTGTCGAGTTCGAGCGCCTCGCACCGCAGGATCAGCGAACCGATACCCGGCCGGTATACCTCGATGCCAACGCAGGACCAGTTCCGGTGCTCATTGGCGAATCGGGCGAGGGCATGGCCCGATCCGAAACCCACTTCGACCATGACAGGCCGGTCCGAAGCCTCGAACCGTGTCATCCGGTACCGATCGCCGTGTTCGGCAAGCGCCCGGGCCTGGGCCCTGGTAGGACGACCCCTCTTGCCGGCATAGAGCCGCACCGGCCACGCGTTCGACGCCGCTGCCGAGCGGCGCGGGCCGGTGCTCATCGGTATTTGCGGACGGGCGCTAAACCGGAGCGAGCGCACCCCGGAGCTTTTTCATCGCCTTGGCTTCGATCTGGCGCACGCGCTCCGCCGAGATTCCGTACTGCTTCGCCAGTTCGTGCAGCGTGACCTTCGGTTCGTTCAACCAGCGCAATCGCACGATCTCCCGGCTGCGTTCGTCGAGATCCCCGAGCGCGTCCCGAAGTTGCGCCATGGATTGTTCGGTCCAGTCCTCTTCGGCGACGATCTCGGCCGGATTCATCGAGTCATCGGCCAGGTACTGCGCCGGGGCCGCAACGAAGCTCTCGCCGTCGTCGCTGCCGGGATCCCCATCGAACGCCGCATCCTGGGCCGCCATGCGGCCTTCCATCTGCATGACGACTTCTGGCGGCACGCCGAGATCCTCGGCGACGGCTTCGACTTCCTGCGGCGAAAACCACCCAAGGCGTTTCTTGGCGCTGCGCAGGTTGAAGAAGAGCTTGCGTTGCGCCTTGGTGGTCGCCACCTTGACGATGCGCCAGTTGCGCAGGATGTACTCGTGCATCTCGGCCTTGATCCAGTGCACGGCAAAGGACACGAGGCGCACACCCACTTCGGGGTTGAAACGCCGGACCGCCTTCATGAGTCCCACGTTGCCTTCCTGGATCAGGTCGCCCTGTGGCAGTCCATAGCCCGAATAGCCCCGCGCCACGTGAATGACAAAGCGCAGGTGACAGAGCACAAGTTCGCGGGCGGCTGCGAGGTCGTCTTCGTAGTAGAAACGTTCCGCGAGCCCCCGTTCTTCCTCCGGGCTCAGCACCGGGAACGCGTTCACGGTCTGAATATAGGCATCCAGATCGCGACCCGGCGATAGACTGTCGAGAGACAGTACGTTCGAGGTCATCTTTTGATACCTCCGGTAACGTTGGAAATCGATACTAGCACTCTCCCTCTTAGAGTGCCAAGGTTCGGTCCTGTTCAGTCCTGTCTGTCGAGTTTCAGCCCTGCCCAGTTTCGAGTAGTGTAAAGCCGCAAGCCTCCAAAAGCCGAAGTTCAGGCTCATCAAGATGGCTCAACGACAAGGCTCGGGCAATCGAACATTCCGATTCATGGTAAGGCTGCCGATCAGCCTTCACGCGCAGGTCGCGGAAACCGCGCATCGCTATCGGCGGAGCATGAACTCCGAAATCGTGGCGCGGCTGGAGAATTCACTGGACGAATTGCCCGAACCGGACGAAACAAAATTCGAGCCACCCTTCTTCCGCCACATCGAGACGACCCTCCGGCGCGACCTTTCGCGCCAGGAAACCAACCTGATCAGGCTGTTCCGGCGACTGTCCCAGCGTCAACGCAATGCCGTGACGGACCTCCTTTCCAGTTGAACCGGGAGGGTGCCGCGGTCCCCAACCTCAGCAGGCCAAAGGCGTCGCCGAGATGATCGAGCTTGGCTCGGAAATGGGCTCACCCGGGTCTGTGTTCGTACGTGGCCTCACCACTTTCGATGCGCAAGACAAGGGTGCCGAACTTCTTGACCCAAGCATAGGGGACCGAGCGTCGAATCGCTGTTGCGACGATTCCGAATACGGCCTGTCGCCTTCCCACCGATCAAAGAACTCACGCAAGGCAACCCCGTCGCTGCGTCTTGCGAGAAGTCCAGCTGAGAGCTGACCGGCTGACGTCTTGCCCCCAGCAGGAATCCGAAGGCGTGGTCTGCGAGCCACCGGACCGCCGGTACGCATACGGCATCCCCAAATCCGAACTGAGCCTGGCGCCTGCCAACGCGTATGGGGAAGTCCTCCGCTCCTTGCAGACGCGCATATTCGCGTCCAGTCATTGGGCGTATACGGGGAGAGCCCCGTCGACAGTCAATCAGGAACTGCACACTGCTTCCTCCCTGCGGTGTACGCAAGCAGCCAGCGATACAGTCGCCGCGGACTTCTGGTACCGTCTCGCCGCGGCGCACCCTGCGGAACATTGTCGCCGCGCCGCCGCGACTGCCCTGACACAACTGCTCCACCCGAGTTCGATGCCTGGGCGCCATCGTCTCAATCGCCTCGCTCACGCGCTCGTGAGGCTGAGTCGATCCGACCCCCAAGGCCCCCAAGACGCGGTCTTTCAGTCGCCGCTGTCGCCTGATCCGCAGACTTCGCGTACATTGCACCAGCATGCATATCGAACCTCTCGACATTCCCGACGTCAAGCTTCTCACGCCCGTCAGGCACGGCGACCATCGAGGCTATTTTTCCGAGGTCTACAACAGGAGAACCCTGCGGGACGGGGGGATTTCGGTGGACTTTGTCCAGGACAACTGCTCGCTGTCGGCCGATGCGGGGACGATCCGGGGATTGCACTTCCAGGCGCCGCCCTTCGCGCAGGCCAAGCTCGTTCGGGTTCTGCGCGGTTCGATATTCGACGTGGCGGTGGATCTGCGCCGGGGGTCGCCCACGTATGGCCAGCACGTGAGCGCGACGCTGTCAGCCGAGGCCTGGAACCAGATCTGGGTGCCGGTCGGCTTCGGGCACGGGTTCATGACCCTGACGCCCGGCACCGAGGTCATGTACAAGGTCAGCGCCTATTACGCACCGGACCATGACCATGGGCTCCTGTGGAACGATCCAGCGCTCGGCATCCAATGGCCCACCCCCGAGTCCGGTCCCGTTCTCTCGGACCGGGACCGCGAGCACCCCAGGCTCTCGCAACTGGTGAGCCCGTTCGAGTACGTCGAAGGTTAGCGCCGGGTTTCACCCCCCGCCCATCCCGCCTGCCTGTCACTTGCCAGTCAGCCCGGCGAGGCGAGAACCTCGCCGATGGCCAGGCAGCGCCTGATGTCGAAGCGCAGGTTCCTCACGCGCTTCGCCAGGGAGGGGTGCAGCGTATGCGAGCGCTCCACCGCCTGCTCCACCAGTTCGAGATAACCAGCATCGCAGATCGTCCCGAGCAGGCCTTCCGCCACCGCCCTGAAATAGAACGGATCGAGGCGGTCGCTTACGGACTGCAGGATGGACATGCCGGTGATCTTTCCATCCTCGCAGTTGAGGTCGACCGTGACGGCGTTGGTGCCCGGCTGGTGCAGCCAGTCGCCCGCCCAGCCTTCGAGTTCCAGGCCCGCGGCCTTCGATATCTCGGCCAGGAAGTCGTCGATTCGTCGTGTTCCCGTAGGCATGCGTCGCTGAGATAGGCACTCACCCCCTGCCGGAACGCTTCCGGCCCCACCAGGTGATTGAGTTGCGTGAGTGCGGCCGAACCCTTGTTGTACGTGATGGCGTCGAAGTTCGCGAAGGCGGCATCGGTGTCGGGGGTGGGCAGTTCGATGGGATGCGTGGTGTCGCGCTCGTCCGCCTGGTAGGCGCGAACAGTGCTGAGATAGGCGCCGAGCCCGCCCTCCGAGAACTCGGTGGCTTCGACGAGGGCGAGCGTCGCCATGAACGTGGCGAACGACTCGTTCAGCCACAGCCCGTTCCACCACTGCATCGTGACCAGGTTCCCGAACCACATGTGCGCCATCTCGTGCAGGATCACGCGTAGACGTAGGTGCTGATTCTCGCCGACTGTGGGAACGTCCAGGTGCTGGTGTCCCCATGGTTCTCGACGCCGGACTCCGCTACGACCGACACCACCTGCCAGTCAGCCGGCACCGTCACACGCGTGGCGAAAGTCGCCTTCAGGTCGGGTTGGTCGAAACACGGGAACAACCGGTTCGCATCGAACGGTTCGAAGTCCGTGTACAGATAGTCCCGGCCATCGACCGGGGTCCCGGAACCGGTACAGGCCGCTTCCGTCCGTGCTGTAGGGATGCGAGAACGCGATCTCCACCACGTTCGATCCAGTCCGCAGGGAACTCGCTGGCAGGGTCACGAAGTAGCCGTTGTAGGAGGCATCCACTTGCGAACCATTGACACGTACGCCTGCGACCCTGCCGCCGGCAAAGTCGACGGTCAGGGTTGCCCGGACATCCGTCAGTTCAAACGCAGTCCTCACGCGCCCGGTGTGCTCGCCAGCCTCACCGTCCAGCTGGAACTCAAGGTCATAGGCCACGTTACGCACGCGCGCGGACCGCGCTCCCGCGTCCTCCGCCGAGAGCACCGCCGCCGCCTCGCGCAGGCCATGGTCCGGTTCGGGCGACGCCATCCGGACCTCGGCGCACCCCCAGATCAGTCCGGCAGCAGCAAGAATGCAGGGGCCACCCAAAGCCGCCCGATGCGTGTTAACGGGTTCCACCGTCACCTTCTTGGCCGCTTTAGCTGTGGTTGGCGTTGCGGTATGCGTGAACGACGCTCTTGGTGTCGCCCTGCGCCCGGATCTCGCCCTGGTCCAGCCAGACTGCGCGCTCGCAGAGATGCTCGACGTTGGCGAGGGAATGGCTGACCATCACGATGGCCCGGTCCTCGGTAAACCGCTCGCGCATGATTCGTTCGGACTTCTCGCGGAACTCGCGGTCCCCGACGACGATCGCTTCATCGACCAGCAGGATATCCGGCTCGAGGTTGATCGCGGTCGAGAAGCAAAGCCGCGCGCGCATGCCCGTCGAGTACGTGCTGACACGCCGTTTCATCGCGTCCCCGAGCCCCGACATCTCGGTAACCGCGTCGATACGCGACGCCGCTTCCCTGCGCGTGAGCCCCATCAACATGCCGTGCATGACGACATTCCTCTTGCCGGACAACTCACCGTCGAACCCCGCATTCAGTGACAGGAGCGAGCATGACATTCCCTCGTCGTCCACGGTCCCCGCATTGGGTTTCAACACCCCGGACATGACACGCACCAGGGTCGATTTCCCGGCGCCATTGGCACCGATAACGCCGACCTTGTCACCGCGTCCCACGTGAAGGCTCACATTCTTCAATGCCGTCACTTTCTCCACGTTCGAGAAAAACGACGGATCGGTAAAGACGACGGTTACGTCTTCGAGCCGCATCAGGGAGATGTCACCGAAGCCATTTCAGGCCAACTCCACGCCTCTCAGACGTCGGCCGGACGCGATCAACGCGCCGCACACGCCGAGCAGTCCGCCCACGCCAAGCAAAACGCCCACGAGCGGTGCGCCCATGCCATGTATTGCCAGACGCTCGTGATAGCTGCTGAACAGTCTTTCGAGCGGCGCCTCGAGCGCGATCAGCAATCCCGAAACCAGCATCGCTGCCACGACGCCGCCGCCGACACCGTAGAAAAGGCCGAAATACAGAAACGGTCTCCTCACGAACGCATTCGTCCCACCCACGAGTTTCTGCACCCTGAGTTCTTCCAGCCGCGATTCTATGACGAGGCGTACCGACGATGCCGTAACCAGCGCGGCACCGAGACCGAATATCCCGGCGAGGATCCAGCCCACCCGTCCGACAAGGGCGGAGATGGCCCCCATTCTCTCCAGCCAGGCCCTTTCCATGGCGACTTCATCCACCTGCTCGGCATTGCGCAGCCCGTCGACAAGCGCCTGCAGCTCCGCCTCCCCCACGCCATCGGCCACCGTCGCCCTGACCGACGCCGGCAGCGGATTCTCTCCCAGCACTTCCAGCGCGTCCGCTATCGCGAGACCTTCCCCGAAGTCCTCCAGCGCCTGCTCCGGGGTGATGACCCATGCCCGCTCGACTTCGGTTTCCGCGCCGAGCCGCGCTGCGAGTACCCGGGCGACGCCGACATCGGTTCCGGTCTGCAGGTATACCGTGAAACTCGGTCGTCCGTCCCACTGCGAGGCAACGGCAGCCAAGTTCCGCTGCAGGATGTACAGCGCCGTAGGCAGCGCCAGCGAGATCCCGACAAGCAGCCACACCAGCAGACTCGACCAAAGGCGGCGACAGGCGATGGCGAAGCAATCCCTTCCGACACGCCAATGGTCGCGAATCCACGCAAACCGAGGACGCTGCACCGGCGGCCACGGATCCCTTGAACCGCGTTCATTTCTCACGCGGCGGGGGCCTCGTCCCGAACCACCCGGCCTTGATCGAGTTCGATGACACGCACACCCATCGACTCGATGAGTTCATGGTCATGGCTCGCGACGATAACCGTTGCACCGATCCGCCGAAAGTTCACGAAAAGGCCCATGACGTCTCGCGACAACCCGGGGTCGAGATTCCCCGTCGGTTCGTCCGCAAGTATCAGGTTGGGACGGTTCACCACGGCCCGGGCGATGCCGACCCGCTGCTGCTCCCCCGCCGACAGGTGGCTCGGGTAGAGTCTTTCCATGGAGAGGAGCCCCACCATCGACAGCGCCGCCCGGGCTCTCGTGGCAATGTCCCTCTTGCGCATGCTCGTGACCAGGAGCGGCACGGCAACGTTTTCGATCACCGTGCGATCAGCCAGCAGGTGATGGTCCTGGAACACCGCCCCCAGGTGCTGCCGGTAGCGCGGCACCCTGTTCCTCGGAAGCTGGCAGATGTTGACGCCATTGACGACGATCTGCCCCTGCGTGGGGACCTGCAACCGCAGCAGGAGCTTGAGGAAGGTGCTCTTCCCCGCGCCCGAATGCCCCGTGAGGAACGCCATGGAGCCTTCCTCGAAAGTGAGCGAGACGTCGCGCAGGGCTTCCTGTCCATTTTCGAACCGCTGGGTGACGCCGTGCAGGGCGATGCTACCCACGTGCGCCTTCCCTGCGTTTCTGGCTCGGTTGTTCGCCACCGTCTCCCAACAGTGCATCGACGAACTCGCGGGCACTGAAAGGGCGCAGGTCCTCGACCCGCTCTCCCACCCCGATGAAGTACACCGGCAGTGCTCCCTTCCGGGCCGTGTCCGAGGCGTCCTGGGCAGCGATGGCGAAGAGGATCCCGGCCCGGGCCGAGCCGTCGAGTTTTGCCACGATCAGCCCGGTCAGGCCAACGGCATCGTCGAACCGCGCCACCTGGCCCAGCGCGTTCTGGCCGATCCCGGCATCGAGCACCAATATCACTTCATGGGGCGCGGTGGAGTCGAAGCGCCCCACCACGCGTTTGACCTTCGACAGTTCGTCCATGAGGTTGACCTTCGCCTGCAGCCGCCCCGCCGTGTCCGCCAGAACGACGTCGATTCCGCGGGCGCGTGCCGCCTCCATGGCATCGAAGATCACCGAGGCGCTGTCCGCGCCGCGATCCTGGGCGATCACCGCCACTTCGTTGCGCCGGCCCCACTCGACAAGTTGCTCTATCGCCGCGGCGCGAAACGTATCGCCCGCCGCCAGCAGGACCGAGTGACCTTCGTCGCGAAGCTGCTTCGCCAGCTTCCCTATGGTCGTCGTCTTCCCCGCGCCGTTAACGCCGACCACCAGCACCACGAACGGCCGCCGCTCTGGATCGACCCGGAACGGCCGGGTCATGGCTGAGAGCATGTCCTCAAGTTCGTCGCGCAGGGCACCGCGCAGCGCGTCGGCGTCGGAGAGTTCCCTGCGCGACACTCGCTTCGCGATCGCATCGATGATTCGCTGCGTCGCATCCACCCCTACATCCGTTCCAAGCAGCGCGGCTTCCAGGTCCTCCAGCGCAGCCTTGTCGATCACGCGCTCGCCGAGCAGCAGGTTGCCCGCGATCTCCTCGAGTCGTTGCCGGGTCCTGTGGAGGCGTTGCCAGACGCCCGTTCGACTTCCATGGGGCAAGTGCGTCCCGGGAGCGCCCGCGACCGGCGGAGCCGAAGGCGACGGCTGTGGGGCACTTTCTTCGTTCAACGCAAACTCATATATTTCGTCGGCGGCTGCGGCAGCACGGTTCCGGACAGCGCCGGTCATGGCGAGACGAACAGTACGCATTATCGGCGGTAAGTGGAAAGGGCGAAAGATCGAGGTCGTCCAGCGCCCGTCACTGCGGCCCACCATGGACCGGGTGCGCGAGACCGTGTTCAACTGGCTGGGCACCGAGATCGAGGGTGCCCGCGTCCTGGACCTGTTCGCCGGAACCGGCGCACTCGCCTTCGAAGCACTGTCGAGGGGTGCGGCATCCGCGACGCTCGTCGAGCACGACCAGCGGACGGCATCCGCGTTGCGCGCGCAGGCGGTACGTCTGCATGCGGCATGCGAAATCCACAACGTTCCCGCGTTGCCCTGGCTTCGCCGACAGGCCACGTGGAGCTGGGACATCGTATTCGTCGATCCCCCGTTCGAGCGCCCGCAACGCATTCGGGGCGCACACGCCGCGCGAGGAAGATCCCTGGCAGCGGAGGTCCTCGCACTACTCCGACAATACGACACAATCGTGTATCTCGAGTCTCGCTCCGGCACGGACATCCCCGGCTGGACCACGATCAAGCAGTCGAGGGCCGGCGACTGCCGCTTTCGGTTGCTGCGTCCGAGCCTGTGCTACGATGATGCGCCGGACACCCCCAATGCGTGATGACCGCTTTGACAACGGCATGTCCGCTCGTATCCCCCGGCTGAAGGCCCCGTGACAACCGTCGTATATCCAGGCAGTTTCAACCCGATCACCAACGGGCACACCGACCTCGTCCGGCGCGCGTTGAAGCTCTTCGACCGGGTGGTTGTCGCCATCGGAACATCCGCGCAGAAGGACCCTGAGGTCCATCTCGCGGAGCGCGTCGAGCTCTGCCGCGAGGTACTTGCCGAGTTCGCCGACCGTATCGAGGTCGAGGGGTTCAACACGCTGCTCGTCGACTACGTGCACACAAAGGACACCATATTCATCCTGCGCGGGTTACGCACCATGGCGGATTTCGAGTACGAGTTTCAGATGGCGGAAATGAACCGCTCCATGGATGATTCCATCGAGTACGTCTTCCTGCCGCCGTCACTCGAAAGCTCGTTCGTGTCTTCTTCCCTGGTGCGGGAGATCGCCGCGCTCCACGGCGACATCTCGGAATTTGTCCATCCGGCGGTCGTCGACTATTACCGGAAGCTCCAGGGCGACATCTAGCTCTAGCGCACCCGCCTTACCGCGTTCGGTCCCGCATCGCGTCTGCCAGTTTCGCCCAGTGACGCTCGGGCAGCACGCCGTGGCCAATGCCGTCCAGGACCAGGAGCTTCCCATCCGGGAAGCACCCGACGTGAAACTTCGAGACCTCGAGGGAAAGCAGGGGATCCTTTTCCGGATGCACGACCAGCACCGGAACCCTGACCTGCCCAAGGCGCTCGGTCCGATCCCCGGCCGTCGGCATGACAGCGCTCTGTATGTCTCCCCTTGCGAGCGACGCACCCCGTTGGGCGGACTCCCTGCGGCGAGCCTCGTAGTCCTCTTCGTCGAAACTCTCCTGCGCCATGTCGGCAAATCGCTCCTTGTGCAGCCGACTGAGTCCTTCCGGGTCGGTGGGGAATGCCGGCTTGGCACGCCGAGGCCGTCTTGAGCCCGTACGCCTGCCGGTCGTGGTCGCAAGCGACACGAGCGAGAGCACGCGGTCCGGGTGGTTAATCGCAACCAGGTGCGAAATGGTGGCGCCGAAAGCGAATCCCGCCACGTGGGCCTTCTCCATGCCGAGTGCGTCGAGCAATCCCACCGCATCCGCTGCGAGGTCGGACATGGTGTAGGGAGGGTTGTCGGGATCGGGGACATCGATATCGGTCCGGGTACTCAGGCCCGCATCGCGATGGTCGTAGCGGATCACCCTGAACCCGCGGCTGGCAAGCACTTCGCAGAACCCCCTTGGCCAGAGCGTCAGATCCGAGAACCAGCCGGTGAGCAAAAGGAACACTGGATCTTCCTCTTTTCCAAACGACTGGTAGGCCAGTTGCAGCGAACCGGCGGACGTCGATACGGTGGCGAATTGATCTCGTGGCATGGGTATGGCGCTTCCGTTCGATTACCAGGCGTAGGCTTCCGGCGCAGGCCCCGGGCCAGGAAACATCTCATCCAGCCGCCGAAGCGTTTCGGCATCGAGCTCGATATCGATGGCTTCGACGCTCGCCTCTAGTGTACAGTCGCATAAATACCTAGTCATTATTTTGGCATGCCTCCAGCGCCT